>JANXWC010000052.1 GCA_025351355.1 Hyphomicrobiaceae bacterium | reverse complement strand
TCCTGGAGACGCTCACCGCCATGTTCAATCCGCTGCCGGCCATCGCCCTGCTGCCGCTCGCGCTGATCTGGTTCGGGCTGGGACCGGGCAGCCTGGTGTTCGTGCTCGTGCATTCGGTGCTGTGGGCGGTGGCGCTGAATACCCACTCGGGTTTCAAGTCGGTATCGAACACGCTGCGCATGGTCGGGCGCAACTATGGTCTGGGCGGGCTCCGTTATGTGATCCGCATCCTGATCCCGGCGGCATTCCCGTCCATACTCACGGGGCTGAAGATCGGCTGGGCGTTCGCCTGGCGCACATTGATCGCGGCGGAATTGGTGTTTGGCGCCACGTCGGGCAAGGGCGGGCTGGGTTGGTACATTTACGAGAACAAGAACTTACTCGATATTCCCGCTGTGTTCGCGGGACTGCTGACCGTGATCCTGATCGGCTTGGCTGTCGAAAACCTCGTGTTCCGCAACATCGAGGCGGCAACCGTGAAGAAATGGGGAATGCAGAACTAACTTTGCCTGCCCCATTTCCACACCTCAATTGTTTGCACTGTCAGACCATGCCGGAGGGGCTGGCGTCCGGATCGGGAGCCGATGGTGATGCTGTCGGCGGCGAGGGGCGACGCTTGAAGAGAGAACCCAATGTCTCCGCGAGAACTTTGGGCAGATCAGTTGCCACGCGGGTCAAGCCATTGACCGTGTCATCGAACGACTTGATGGCACTCTCACCGCGACGCAGGCGGCGGTCTAAGGCAGCCATCGTCCGGGCGAGGCCGGGATCGTCATCGTCGAGCCATGTGCGCAACACCGACGCATACAGTGATCCCAAACCACCGGTGCGCAATAGCCCCGACGCACCGTCCGCATTGATCCCGGCAGCCGTTAGCATCCAACGTTGCGCATTCAGATACGGCATAATCAATGACGTGTCCGACGGCGTCGCCTTGGCAATTGATTTAAGCGCGAGTTTGAAGGGCTCAAGAATTTCCAGCCGGCTCATGATCACTTCGAACAGGGCGTCGCGCCGCGCGCCGGCTGAGACTTTCGTCGTCGCCCGCTTCAACACTTCATCGTCGACGAGGCGCATGAAACCGGCGAGCAATTGGCTTTTCGAACCGTAGGCGCGGCGGACCTCATCCAACGGCAGTTGAGCGGTGTCAGCGATCTCCAGCATAGTAACGTCTTGCCAAGGCCGCGTTTCGGCGAGTTGCAACGCGGCGGCAATCAGTTTGCCCTTCGGCGTGGTCAGATCGATCATGACAGGTGCTCCTAGTCTCTTGATGTAGTGAGTGCAAGGCGTGTCGAAAAGGGCTTGAGGTCAGTTTATCAGGCCAACCCAATTTGAATAAGGCGCCCGGCGCTCCCATCTGCATTGCGGTTGTAAATCTTGCGAGGTGCGGCGCGATGAGTTTTGGCAAGTTGGTCAAGGTGGCACGAGCCGTCATATTTGCCGTCGCGGCAGTGGCCATAAACCCCGCCTCGTCGCGGGCCGACGACCTCAAATGCGTGAGCACGACGTTTCGCATTCTCGGCGCCAACGACAAAGTGTGCATCAGCGTGTTCGACGATCCGAAGGTGGCGGGTGTCGCTTGCCACATCAGCCAAGCCCGCACCGGCGGCGTGGCCGGCACCGTTGGGCTGGCGGAAGATCCCTCGCGCTTTTCAATCGCCTGCCGGCAGGTCGGCCCGATCAGTGCGGATATTGGAAAATTGCCCGAGCAGGAGCAGGTGTACTCCGAGCGAACCTCGATATTCTTCAAGAAGACGCACGTTTTCCGAGTGGTCGACCGCAAGCGCAATACGCTGGTTTATCTGGCGATCAGCGACAAGATCGTGAACGGCTCGCCGCAAAATTCGATTTCGACGGTGCCGGTGATGGTCTGGGGTGAACCGCCGAAATAAGTTCAGCCCGCCAACTCCGCACTTCTTCGGGTCGCGGCCGCCACGGCCTCCGTCATCAGATCTTGCAGCCCCGGCGTGGCCATCAACACTTGCAGGGCAGCGTGTGTGGCGCCGTTGGGTGAGGTGACATTGGTGCGCAACTGCGCTGGTGGCAAGTCCGACCGGTGCAGTAGTTCGCCCGCACCCGCCACTGTCCAGCGCGCCAGCTTGTCGGCCAGTTCGGGCGGCAAACCGGCCTTGACGCCGGCTTCTGCAAGGCATTCCGCCAGCAGGAACACGTAGGCCGGACCAGACCCCGAGACAGCGGTGGCCGCGTCAATGAGGCTCTCGTCATCGACCCAACCGACGGCGCCGACGGCACACAGCAATTTGTCGCACTGTGCTTTTTGTTGCGGCGTTACGTCGGCATTTGCGAAGGCGGCGGTTATGCCGCGACCGACGCTGGCCGGCGTATTGGGGATCGAGCGCACTACAGGCGCACGTCGTGCGAGGTGCTTTTCAAAACTGGCGACCGTCTTGCCCGCGGCCACCGACAGCACGACGGTCTCGGGGCCTGCCAGTCTGGCTACGGCAGGGAAAACCGCATCCATCAACTGTGGTTTGACAGCGATCACGATGACGGCGGGTTTTTCGGTGAGCCGTTCGGCAACCTGTTCCGCTGCAAGCGCACACAGACCGTTCGCCGCGAGCAGTTGAGCGATCGGCTGAGGCGGGTTGGGGTCCTGGACGATTATGCACCGGCTATCGAGCCCCTGATCCAGCCAACCCTTGAGCAACGCACCGCCCATATTACCAACGCCGACCAACAGCAGGGTGCCGGAAATTTCGAGAGGCATTTGTGCGTCCATGGGGTGAGCTGGTGCCGGATCTGCGGTCTACGCTGGAACTGCGCTGGGGGCAATTCGGTGCCTTGGCGGATCACAGCGTTTCAGGATAGATTTTGACGATTGCTACCCACATCGCGCGAGGTCCATCATGCCCAAGGCTTATTGGATTGCAACATACCGCTCGATCAAGGACCCAGACGCGCTGGCAGCCTACGCCAAATTGGCCGGTCCAGCGCTGACTTCGCAAGGCGGCCGGCAACTCGTGCGGGGCATGCCCGCCATGACGTTTGAAGCCGGCCTCAACATGCGCACTGTGGTGCTGGAGTTCGACAGCGTCCAGCAGATCGAAGCGGCCTACAAGAGCGCTGCCTACCAGGACGCCCTGCGCCTACTCGGCGACGGCGCCGTGCGCGACATTCGTATCGTCGAAGGCGTCTGAGGTTCGGTCACGTGTGGTCAGATTTTCGTGTGGTCAGATCTTTTTGGCGCGGCGCTTTGGTTTGGGCAGCGCGCGCTGCCATGCGGTTTGCAACGCCCGCTTTAGGTCAGGCACGGATATTTTTGCAAACGTCGCGGTCGTTGCGCCATTCCGGCCCCAGGCGTTCGGTACCGGTATGAACGCCTCCGGCGCCGTCAAGCATTTCAAGTGCTGTTCGTCGGGCGTGAGCATGAGGTTGGCTGATTGGCCATCGGCGGCCAGAGTGGCGTAGATGCGCGCTACCTTGAAGGCGGCGCGATCAAAATGCGGGGCCTCGATCGTGCCCGGTAAAGCCAGCGCTGCGCGTCTGAAAGCATCGGCAGTGACCATCGGTGCCGGTCCTTTCGGAGAAGGCTTCCTTTGCGC
Organism: Hyphomicrobiaceae bacterium; assembly: GCA_025351355.1. Taxonomy (GTDB): domain Bacteria; phylum Pseudomonadota; class Alphaproteobacteria; order Rhizobiales; family Hyphomicrobiaceae; genus JABFRJ01. The sequence continues at coordinate 3,319 of JANXWC010000052.1, read as the reverse complement.
TTGGGCATCGGCCATAAGTTGCAGCGAAACGAAATCCTACCCTAGCGGAAACGCCCATGCTGCATTTAGCCGACAATTTGAACCGCCTCGGAACCGAAACTGCCTTCGAAGTACTGGCGCGGGCCGCCGATCTCGCGGCGAAGGGCAAGGATGTCATCAATCTCGGCATCGGCCAGCCGGACTTCAAGACACCCCCGCACATCGTCGAGGCCGCGATCAAGGCGCTGCGCGATGGGCATCATGGCTACACCCCGGCCAATGGCATCCAGCCGCTGCGCGAGGCGGTTTCGGCCGATCTGCATCGCCGGCATGGCGTCGAGGTCGATCCCGGCAACGTGGTGATCATGCCGGGCGGCAAGCCGACCATGTTCTTCGCCATCCTGATGTTCGGCCAGCCCGGTGCCGAGATCATGTATCCCGATCCCGGGTTCCCGATCTATCGTTCGATGATCCAGTACTCGGGCGCCACAGCTGTTCCGATCGTGCTGAAGGAGGCAAACGGCTTCGCGTTTTCGGCTGACGAGGTGCTGGCGCAGACCACGCCGAAGACGTCGCTGATCATCCTCAACACACCGGGCAACCCGACCGGCGGCGCGGTGCCAGAAGCGGAAATCAAGAAGCTGGTCGCCGGTTTGGCTGATCATCCCAATGTCGCGGTCATGGCCGACGAGATCTATTCGCAGATGCTCTACGACGGTGCCGAACACGTCAGCTTCCTGCGCTTTCCGGAAATTCGTGATCGGTTGATCATTCTCGACGGCTGGTCAAAGACGTACGCGATGACCGGCTGGCGGCTTGGCTTTTCGGTCTGGCCAAAAGCGCTGGTCGACAAAGTGGTGCGGCTCAATGTCAACTGTCACTCTTGCGTCAACGCGCCGACGCAATTTGCCGGGATCGCCGCGCTCGAAGGTCCGCAGGATGCGGTGTATGCGATGGTCAAGGCGTTTGACGAGCGCCGGCGCGTCATCGTCGGCCTGCTCAATCAATTGCCGGGCTTTACCTGCGTCAATCCGGGCGGCGCCTTCTACGCCTTCCCGAACATCACGGGCACGGGCCTCACGGCGAAAGAACTGCAGAATGCCATGTTGGAGACAGCGGGTGTTGCGACAGTCGCCGGCACCAGCTTCGGCATCCATGGCGAAGGCTATGCGCGGTTTTCCTACGCCAACTCGGTCGAAAACATTCGCAAGGCCATGGATCGGATCGGCACCCTCCTGCTTGATCTCAAGAAATAAGCCGCCGGAGTGGCATGACAGAGTTAATCGATCCCTTGCGTCCGAATTTGCACGCAGGCGGGTTTCGGGGTGACTTGGCACTCGGATCTCCGACGCGTTGGTAAATGCCAATTCTGAGCCTTCTGAGGGGCAGCAAACCGCACTTGCGGCTGTCGTTCATGCCGCGGGGGCGGCTGGAAGGGGGAGTCGCAGGTCCGGCCGAGGGAATTCGATCATGATTGGTGCGCGGTGACAGAATTGCACTCGGAGTTGCGTGCGGCGTGGTGGTGCGCACCTGTTGTGATCCCATTGGGCGTGATGGCCGTGCTGTGGACGCTCGTTCCCGTGATCGTGCATTCCGCGCCACCCCTCGACATCGTCGAAAGTGCGATGTGGGGCCGCGAGTGGGTGGTCGGCACCTACAAACATCCGGCCATGCCGGCCTGGTTCATCGAGGCTGGCCGCTATCTGAATGGCGGCAGCGTGGGTTGGCCGGCCTATTTAGCCTCGCAACTCTTCAACCTCGCGACGTTGGCGATAACCTATCTGTTTGCCCGCGACGTGGCGGGCGAGCGCGTCGCGACGGCAACCGTTCTGTCGCTGCTGGGGATCGAATACTTCTCCTGGCGCAGCGTGGAATTCAACCACACGATTGCGCAGATGCCTTTCTGGGTGGGTTCTGTCTGGTGCGCGTGGCGCGCCTTGCAGGGGCGTGGCGTGGTTTGGTGGCTGGCGCTCGCCGTGATGGCGGCACTCGGTCTTTACGCCAAGCTGTCGAATGCAATGTTGCTGCTTGTCATCGCCGGCTGGATCCTGGCCACGGCGCAGGGGCGGGCGACGCTTAAGACATCTGGCCCCTGGCTTGCCGGTGCGGTTTTTGCCGTGCTGTGCATACCGCTGGTACAATGGTTGCTGGCTTCCGGATTGCAGCCCCTCGACTACGCCAGCGCGCGTGGACGCGAACAATCCGGCCTTGCGACGTTGCTATTCCCCGTCAATGCCGTGCTGCAAGCAGCCCCTGTTGCGCTGGCGCTGGGGTTGGCGGGCTTTTTCAACCGTGATCGCGGTGTAGGAAACCAGCACGCGCTGTTGACGTCGGCATCAAGCTGGTCGTCGTTATGGGTGCTGGCTGTGGCGCCGCCGTTGTTGTCGGTCGTTGCCGCGTTGGCCAGCGGGTCCGGCGTGCGGGCATCTTGGATGGCACCGGCGCTGCCGTTGCTGGCGGTGCTGCTGGTCAGTCACTTCCAGGCGAGGTTGACCGACAACGTCCTTGCCAGTCTTCGGCACGTCGGGCTCGGGATGGCGACGCTGATTCCGTTGGGCTATGCCGTGGCGTTGCCGCTGTTGGGCTCGCTCTCGACTACCGCGCCGCTGCGCGTCGTATGGCCGCAGGCCGAGATCGCCCGCAAACTCTCTGAGGCCTGGACCAACGAGACAGGCAAGCCGTTGAAGATCGTCGCCGGCACATCTTGGGCGGCGGGTCTGGTGGGAATCAACCACCCCGACCGCCCGTCCATATTGACCGAAGGCAACCTGAGTTGGTCGCCGTGGATCACGCCAGAGCGATTGCGCCGGCAAGGCGCGCTGGTCGTGTGGACCGAGGGACGCGGCTCGCTCGCTTCGCCGGCACCGGCTAATTTGATCGTCGGCCAATCGGTCAAGGAAACGCGTGTTACCATGCCCGGTCGCCCGGTCGGACAGGACGTCGTCATCAAATACGTCGTGCTCAAGCCGGAGTAAGGCTGGCTCTCAACTGCTACCGATGAAAATGCCGGTGGCCAGTACCAACAGACCGCCGAGTACGACCTGCACCAGCGCCGAGGTGAAACGTGTTTCCATGTATTTCCAGCGGATGTAGGCGATCACCGTAAGCTCGATAGCGACGATCACACCGGCAACCGTCGTCGCCGTCCAGAAATTATGAATGAGATACGGCAGCGTGTGTCCCAACCCGCCGATCGCCGTCATGATCCCGCAGGCGGCGCCGCGCACCCACGGCTGACCGCGGCCGGTTATTTCGCCGTCGTCCGACAGCGCCTCGGTCAGACCCATGGAAATGCCGGCGCCGATCGAGGCTGCCAGCCCCACCAGAAATGCGTCCCAGG
>JANXWC010000033.1 GCA_025351355.1 Hyphomicrobiaceae bacterium | reverse complement strand
TGCCCGCCACCGTGCTTGCCCGCCTCCACGCTCGAGTTGCTGCGGGCGAAGTCCAGGCCGACCCGGCCCAACAGGAAGCCGCCCGGCGTCTAGATGCGCTCGCAGCCGACCTCAAGGCGTGGCGCCGGGCGCGGCGCTGGTCGTTGGCGGTGCGGCTCGGCGCCAATGGTCCGCCGGCGCCGCGCGGACTTTACATTTGGGGCAAAGTCGGCCGCGGCAAGACCATGCTGATGGATATGTTCCATGAGACCGTGCGCTTCAAGCCGCGACGGCGCATCCATTTCCACGAATTCATGGCCGAGGTGCACGACCGCATAGCCGCCGCCCGCGCGCGCGTGCCCGGCGATCCCATACCGGAAGTCGCCAAGGAGATCGCGGCGGCGACACGCCTGCTCTGCTTCGACGAGTTCCACGTCACCGACATCGCCGACGCGATGATCCTCGGCCGCCTGTTCACCCAGTTGTTTGAACGCCAAGTGGTGGTCGTAGCAACGTCAAACGTGCCCCCCGACGGACTGTATGCCAACGGCCTCAACCGGCAACTGTTCGTGCCCTTTATCGAATTGCTGTCCTCAAAGACCGAAACGCTTGAGTTGGTTGCAGCGAAAGATTTCCGCTTGGAAAAACTGGCCGGACATCCGCTTTACTTCACACCGCTCAATCGCGCCGCCGAGCACAACGTGCGTGCTGCATTCACTCGCATCAGCGGCTCGACCAAGGGGCTGCCGATGGACCTCGAAGTCAAAGGCCGCAAGGTGCGCGTGCCCGAAGCCGCCAATGGCGTCGCCTTGTTCGATTTTGCGGACCTGTGCATGAAACCGCTCGGACCACTGGATTATCTGCACATCGCGCACGCATTCCACACTGTCGTCATCACAAATGTTCCACACCTCGACCGCAACCGTCGTGCCGAAGCCCGCCGCTTCATCGCGCTGATCGATACGCTGTACGACGCGGGCGTGGGTCTCATTGTATCTGCCGACACCGAACCCGATGCCATATATCCAAGTGGCGACGAGGCTTTCCTATTCGAGCGCACCGCTTCACGCCTGATCGAGATGCGCAGCGAGGACTACCTCCTGTCGCGCGACCGCCGGAAAGCTGCCGCAGTCAGTGACGCAAAGATTGCGCAACCCGAGCCGGCCTGATCAGCCCACGTTTGAGCTGGCACGCCGCTGCTGCTAACGTCATTGAACCTGCAAAATGACAGCTTTTTAGTTTCAACCAAAGCCAAGAACACGAGGCAGCTATCTGCCGCCCGTCAGATCTTCCTTGCGACCAAGCTTCTTGGCGACCTCGTCGGCAAGCTTTTTGACATTGTCTCGATCTATGTGTGCCGGTTTTCGATCGATCGGACGCACGGGCTTGTGATCCACCTCGTTCTGGGAGTTGGGATCACTGGCCGGGAAGGTGTCGCGCAGCGATTGATCAAGTTTGCGCTCGCGCTCGTTCTTGGTGTTCGGCATGATAACCTCGACGTTGGATTGTGCCTGCCGTCAGCTGGTACGCTCAGTAAAACCTTTGAGCGTCAGTTAAGTTGCATCGCGCAACGTCACGCCGCGACCAGGTCTGATTGGTTGGGTCACACGTAGGTTGGGTCAAGCTTTTGCGCGACCCAACAACGACCGGCGACCGCAGCGTTGGCTCGCGGCCAAAGAAGCCTTGACCCAACCTACAGGCAATAGGCCTCGCGTGCATCGTCACGCCGCCCGGAATAGCCGCACGGCTTCGTCACATTCGAACAGATACAGCAGCGTCTTGAGTGCCTCACCGCGCTCGCTCTTCAGCTCGGGATCGCGCGCCAGGATCATCGTCGCGTCGTCGCGCGCCGCTGCCAGCAGCTCGACGAAATTCGGCACATCCGCCACACGGAACTCCGGCGCGCCCGATTGTCGCGCGCCCATCACTTCGCCACCGCCGCGCAGTTCGAGATCCTTCTCGGCGATGATAAAACCATCCTCCGTATCGCACATCATCTTCAGGCGCGCCGAAGCCGTCTCACCCAGCGGCGCCTTGTGCAGCAGCATGCAGTAGCTTTGCCGCTCGCCGCGACCGACGCGGCCACGCAACTGGTGCAACTGCGCGAGCCCGAACCGCTCGGCGTGCTCGATCACCATGACCGATGCATTCGGCACGTTGACGCCCACTTCGATAACCGTGGTGGAGACGAGGATCTTCAACCGATCGGCGGAAAATTCCGCCATTACCTTGTCTTTCTCGGCAGGTGCCATGGCCCCGTGCATCAGGCCCACCGCATCGCCGAAGAATTGCTTGAGATGAGCTGCGCGCTCCTCCGCCGCTGCCAGCTCCGAAACATCGGAACTTTCGATCAATGGACATACCCAATAGATCTGCGCGCCGGTGGCGATCGCCCGCTTCAGCGCCTCCACCACATCGTGCAAACGTTCCAGTGGCGGCGCGGTGGTTTTCACAGGCTTGCGGCCGGCCGGTTTTTCGTCGAGGCGGGAGACATCGAGATCGCCATAGTGCGTCATCAGCAAGGTGCGCGGGATCGGCGTCGCCGTCATGACCAATACGTTGGCGCCGCCGTCACGGCCTTTCGCCTGCAGCGCCATCCGCTGGTGCACGCCGAAACGATGCTGTTCGTCGATGACCGCCAAGGCCAGATCCCTGAATTCGACATCCGCAGAGAACAGCGCGTGCGTGCCGATCAGGATATCGATGTCGCCGTTGGCCAAGTGCTGCAGCACCAGATCGCGTGCACGACCCTTCTCGCGACCGGTCAAAACGGCTAACCGCAATCCCGCTTTTTCCGCCAGTGGCGCAATCGTTTCGAGATGTTGCCGCGCCAGCACTTCGGTCGGCGCCATCAAGGCGGCCTGCGCGCCGGCTTCGACCGCTGTCGCCATAGCCATCAGCGCCACCACCGTCTTGCCCGAACCGACGTCTCCCTGCAGCAACCGCAGCATCCGGTGGGACGCGGCCATATCGGCGGATATCTCGGCGATCGATCGCGTCTGCGCGCCGGTCAGCGCCCACGGCAGTGCCTTGGCAAGTGCCGCGCGCAATTTGCCATTGCCGGAAACGCTGCGGCCCCGCTGGCCTTTCTGGCGGGCCCGCACCAGCCCCAGCGCCAACTGCCCGGCGAGTAATTCGTCGTACGCCAAGCGCTGGCGGATCAACGAGCCGGCGGACACGTCACCGGCATCAACAGGACGATGCAGCCGTGACGTTGCGGTTTTGAGGTCGGGCCAGCCGCGCGCCGCCAGCCACGCCGGATCCAGCCATTCCACAACCTCGGGCACCTTGTCGGCGGCCTGTCGGCAAGCCTTTTGCAGCACCTTCCCCGACAACCCCGCCGTCAGCGGATAGATCGGCTCCAGCATCGGCAAATCGTCGCGCTTGTCGGGTGCGACGATATAGTCGGGATGCGTCATTTGCATCTGATCGTTGTAGCGTTCGATGCGCCCGGACACGAACCGCACCTCGCCCACCGGCAACTGCCGCTCGACAAAGCTGTGCTCGGCATGAAAGAAAATCAGCTCGAGCCGGCCTGTCTCATCTTCCGTGGTGACCTTATAGGGCGCTTTGTTGTTGCCGCGGGGGCTCGGCTTATGTTTGAGCACGCGCACTTCCAGCGTCACGATGGTGCCGGGGATAGCCGTCGATATCGTCGGCGTAGCGCGCCGGTCGATGACGCCGGTCGGCGTGTGCCAGGTCAGGTCGACGACGCGCGGCTCGGTGACGCCCGGCGGCAGCCGCAGCGCCTTCTTCAGCAGCAGATCGACGCGCGGCCCCACGCCCGAAATCGTCTGGGCGGACGCAAACAGCGGATTGAGAGCAGTAGGACGCATGGTGGAATTATTGTTCTCTGCGGCGTTTGTGCTGAGCGGACGAGCGTCGGACTTACATCAAGCTATTGCCGTCACTGGGGACAGGTTATATCACAGCGCCGATCACTGTTGCCGCTATGCGAACGTTGATCCACAGTTGACGCGCTTGATATTTTTCCCTTCTCCCCATCGCATTTGCGATGGGGAGAAGGTGGCCGATAGGCCGGATGAGGGGCCGCGACAGGCTTCACTGCTCCGTGCCTGCTGCCGCACCTCATCCGCCCTTCGGGCACCTTCTCCCCGCGAAAAACGGGGCGAAGGGAAACTTTGCGCCATCGAGCACATCCAAATGTCCTACGACGATAGTCGCGCCGACCTCGACACCCGCCGCAGGCGCGCTGCCTATCGCGCCAACTACCGCGGCACTAAGGAAATGGACTGGTTGCTCGGCAAATTTGCCGAGGCACGCCTGCCGGCCATGGACGCCGACGCCTTGAGCCGCTTCGAGCGTTTCCTGGTGTTGCCCGACCCGGATTTGAATGCCTGGCTGCTCGATCCCAGCCGCATCGATGGTCTTGAATTTGCGGAACTGGTGGCCGACGTCCGCGCGTTTCACGGCCTCGAAGGCACACTCGGTCAACCGATGACAGGAACCGAACGATGAGTATCGGCGGTGCCATTGCAGGCTCCAAACTCGAGCACCTTTCCGGCGTGCCCGAGGGGCACGATGCGCTCGTGCTCGGCCGCATGGCCTTGGCCGCCGCTGCCCGCGCGGGTTCGGCGCCACTGCTCATCCACGTCGCCCGCGACGACCGGAGGCTGGAGGCGCTCGCCAGTGCCGTCGCGTTCTTTGCCCCCGCCGTCAAAACGATGGCCTTCCCGGCCTGGGACACCGTGCCCTACGACCGCATCGGCCCGCACGCCGACATCATCGCGCGCCGCATCACCACGTTGTCGCGCCTCGCCATCACCACCACGCGTAAAGACCCGACCATTCTGCTGACGACGGCGAACGCGATTATTCAGCGACTGCCGCCGCGTGCCTTCGTCAGGCAATCGCTGCGCCCGCTTGCGCCGGGCCAACGTATCGACATGAACCGCCTCGTCAGCCGCATGTCGCTGGCCGGCTATCAGCGCACCGGCACCGTATTGGAGGCTGGCGAGTTCGCCGTTCGCGGCGGCATCGTCGATCTTTTTCCGCCGGGACGGCAGACGCCGGTACGCCTCGATTTCTTTGGCGATACGCTGGAATCTATCAAGAGCTTCGATCCCGAAACGCAGCGTTCGCTGAAACCAGTACCCAAACTGGTGCTGATGCCGATGAGCGAAATTGGCTTCGGTACAGAATCGGAAAGTCGCTTCCGCCAGAATTATGTCGAGCTATTCGGCCCGGCCAGCGGCGATGACCCGCTCTACGAATCGGTCAGCGCCAGCCATCGCTATCCCGGCCAGGAACACTGGCTGCCGCTGTTTCACGAAACGCTGGAGACGTTGTTCGACTACGCCCCGGACGCGCCCATCAGCTTCGATCACCTCACCGACCAGGCGATCGCCGAGCGCCACAGCCAGATCACCGATCACTATCAGGCCCGCATCGAGGCATTGGAAGTTTCGACCTTCGGCGCCGACCCCTACAAGCCCGTGCCGCCCGACAGCATGTTCCTCACCGAGAAGCTGTGGGCGGCAGCCCTGCAAGGCAAAACTGTCACCCAGTTTTCACCCTTCGAGACAGCCGATGTTCCCGGCGCGCGGACGGTCACCTCGTTCGGCGGACGCGTCGGTCGCAATTTCGCAGCCGACCGCGGCGTCGAGGGTCACTCCGTGTTCGATGCCCTCCGTGGCCACATACGCAAGCTGCAGAGCGAGAACCACCGCGTCGTCGTCGCCGCCTGGACCGCCGGCGCACGCGAGCGGCTTTATGCGCTGTTGAAGGATCATGGCATCGGCGTCGCTGATCTCGTGCGCGTGGAAACACTGCCGGAGACCGACGCGCTGTCGAAGAACGCCGTCGCACTTGCCGTGCTCGGCCTCGAACATGGCTTCGAGACGCCCGATCTCGCCGTCATCGCCGAGCAGGACGTGCTGGGCGATCGCCTTGTTCGCCCGCGGCGCAAGGCGCGCAAGGCCGCCGACGTTATTACCGAAGCGACGAGCCTGTCCGTCGGCGACCTTGTCGTGCACACCGACCACGGCATCGGGCGCTTCGCGGGGCTAAAGACCATTAGCGCCCTCGGCGCGCCGCACGATTGTCTCGAACTTGAATATGCCGGCGGTGACAAGCTCTATCTGCCCGTCGAAAATATCGAGCTGCTGTCGCGTTTCGGTTCCGAATCGAGCGAAAGCCAACTCGACAAGCTCGGTGGCGCGTCTTGGCAAGGTCGCAAGGCACGCCTCAAACAGCGCTTGCGCGAAATCGCCTCCGAACTCATCAAGGTCGCAGCCCTGCGCCAGCTGCGCGAGGCACCGGCCATCGCGCCCCCCATCGGCAGCTACGACGAATTCGTCGCCCGCTTCCCGTATGAGGAAACCGAAGATCAGGCGAGCAGCATCGAAGCCGTACTTGCCGATCTCAATTCCGGCAAACCCATGGATCGGCTGATCTGTGGCGACGTCGGCTTTGGCAAGACGGAGGTGGCGTTGCGTGCGGCGATGGTGGCGGCCCTCGGCGGTTTTCAGGTTGCTGTCGTTGTGCCCACCACGTTGCTGGCGCGGCAGCATTACCGCACCTTCAGCCAGCGCTTCGAAGGATTGCCGGTGCGCATCGCCCAAGCGTCGCGCATGGTCACGCCCAAGGAGCTGGCCGACACCAAGGCCGAATTAAAAAGCGGTCATCTCGATATCGTGGTCGGCACGCACGCGCTGCTCAGCAAATCCATCGACTTCGCGCGCCTCGGCCTGCTCATCATCGACGAAGAACAGCATTTCGGCGTGTCGCACAAAGAACGCCTGAAGCAACTGCGCGACGATGTGCACGTGCTGACCTTGTCGGCGACGCCCATCCCGCGCACCCTGCAGTTGGCGCTGTCCGGCGTCCGCGAATTATCGCTGATCACCACCCCGCCGGTCGACCGGCTGGCGGTGCGCACCTACATCTCCCCGTTCGATCCGATCATCATCCGCGAGGCGCTCAGGCGCGAACGCTATCGCGGCGGCCAATCGTTCTACGTCTGCCCGCGGCTGTCCGATCTCGACGACGTCATTGAATTCCTCAACGAGCACGTGCCTGAATTGAAGCTCGCGCGCGCCCACGGCCAATTGTCTTCGACCGAACTCGAAGATGTGATGGTGGCCTTTTACGAAGGCAAATACGACGTGCTGGTCTCCACCGCGATCGTCGAATCGGGTCTCGATATTCCCAACGCCAACACCATGATCGTGCACCGCGCCGACATGTTCGGGCTGGCCCAGCTCTATCAGTTGCGCGGTCGCGTCGGCCGCTCCAAAATGCGCGCCTATTCTTACTTCACAACACCGCCAGGCAAGCACCTCACCCAAGGCGCCGACCGCCGCCTGAAGGTGCTGCAATCGCTCGACACGCTCGGCGCCGGCTTCTCGCTCGCCAGCCACGACCTCGACATCCGCGGCGCCGGCAACCTGCTCGGCGACGAGCAATCTGGCCACATCCGCGAAGTCGGTTTCGAGTTGTACCAGTCAATGCTCGAAGACGCGGTGGCGTCGCTGAAAGGCGGCGATCTCGCACCGCAGAGCGAGGAACAGTGGAGCCCGCAGATCGCGCTCGGTACGGCCGTACTGATCCCCGAAAGCTACGTCAGCGACCTGCAATTGCGCCTCGGCCTCTATCGCCGGCTGTCCACGCTCAACGTCCGCGCCGACATCGATGCGTTCGCAGCCGAACTCGCCGATCGCTTCGGCCCGCTGCCAGAAGAAGTCACCGCACTGCTCGACGTGATGGAGATCAAGGCGCTGTGCCGCGCCGGCAGTATCGAGAAGATCGACGCCGGGCCGAAGGGCGCCACCATCGCCTTCCGCAAGGGCGCTTTCACCAATCCCGAGGGCCTCGTGCGCTACATCACCCAACACAAGGCCAGCGTTAAACTGCAGGCCGACCAGCGACTGCTCGTGCGTGGCGAGTGGACCGACGCCGCGGTGCGGCTCAAAGCCGTACGCGGCGTCGTCACCGCCCTAGCCGACGTCGCCCGCACCGGCAAGAAAGCGGCGTGATTGGGGCGTGGGGACAGCCACCAAAAAGGCGGCGCAACTTATTGGCGACGGCACCGACACGCCGGTGGCTGTAGGGGATTTCGGCTGACGACCCGCACGCCCACGCCGCACGTACCGGGGCCGCCGTCGCGGGAAGCCTCCACAACAGTGAGCTAAACGGTACCTGCCTGGCAACGGTCAGCCTACCCTCGACAGCCGCCGGAAACCTGACGACCGGCAGCTTGTGCCCCAATTTCGAGCGTAGGCAGCTGATCGCCGCCACTCACACAGCCTGGGCCAACAAGAGAAGTGGGCCAGCGGACCGTATCCAGGATGCCTTTCGTCGGCTCATCAGTAGTATAGCTGTAGGTCAGGGAGCGAAAGAATATGCGTAGTAATTCCGAGCCGACATTTGCCTGCCAGCCGGCCGTTCGCGTTTGAATGAACTCAATGCCGCGTTGTCAAGATCGCCATCGAGTTGCCTGGGATGACAACTTCGTGGCAGCGGACCGGCTGCAATGGCCTGGAGAGGTCAAGTGTCCACTTCCGTCTGGCCCGCTCCATTTCGGCATGCTAGCGTCGGCGATATTGTGCCTGCGGCGGGGTCATTCATGTCGCGACTGGTTGCGTTCATTTGTGTGTTGGTGCTGGCCGGTCTAGGCGGGGCCGCGCAGCATGAGGCGCGCGGTCAGGCGGGTGGCGCGAAGAAGCTGGCACTCGTCATCGGCATCGGCAAATACGAAAATTTCGGGCCCGAGCGAGAACTGAAACGCGCCCGCGCCGATGCGGTGGCAATCGCCGCGACGCTGACCAAGCTTGGCTACGATGTGACGGTGCCGTCGACCGGGCCCAACCGGGGCGAACTGAACGATGTCATCGACGCATTCACAAATAAGGTCAGCGCCGGCGACACCGTCGTCGTTTATTTCTCCGGCCATGGCATGCAGTTCGAAGGCCTGGACTATCTGTTGCCGCGCGACATTAAGAAATTCGGAACGAGTGAGCTCAGTCGGGCTAAGGCCGATGCTAAGCCCTTGCATGATTTGATCGGCGACATCGCGAAGCGACGACCGCGTGTCACCATCACCATCATCGACGCCTGCCGCAACAATCCGTTTGCTGTTGATGGCAAGAGCGGCGCTGAAACGGGTGGACTCGCAGTTATAAAGCCTGCGGATGGCAACATCGTGCTGTATGCCGCAAGTTCCAACGAGACCGCGCTGGAGCAGCTACCGGGCATCGACGGGCGGGCCTCGACGGACACCGACGCGCACTCCCTGTTCACCCGTAAACTGCTGCCCTTGATGGAGCGGCCGGGACTCGCGATCCACGATCTCGCGCGCCAGCTACGGGAGGATGTCCGCGTCGCCGCACTCGCCGTCAATCACCTGCAGCGGCCCACCTCCAGCGGCGAAATTGATGGTGCCTTTTGCTTCGCGGGCGGCGATTGCAGGGAGGGGGCTGGCCTGTTGGGCGCAACAGGTAAACCTAAATCGTCTATTGAGGAGGGCCGGCGGCAGGTCAAACTCAACAACTTCTCGAACGCGAAGGAGCATTTTGCACCACTTGCCGCGGAAGGCAAAATCGACGCCATCCGGGAATTGTATTTTTTAGCCGTAGAATCCAAAGATATGGGTGCTGCACTGGATTGGCTGCAAGCAGCCGCTAATCTGGACGATCCAAGCGCACTCGCCGCACTAAGCTGGTACGCCAGCAAAAAGGACAGCGCCGGTGACTTGCCGAAATCTTGGAAAGAGCGCCTCTCAGATGAGGAAGCCAAGAGAATGGCGACCAAGTCGTATCAAAAGGGTGAACCGGAAGCGGCGCTCATATTGCAGGATTTTATTGGCAATTCCGACGAAGCAATTTCGCTCAAATTCGCGCCAGAGTTTCAACAACAGGTCGATCGTGAATTTCCCCCGGCCCTTGCCATGATGGCAAACATTCTATTCGCTCGACTTCCAGACGCAGCAGACTTGAAACCAGCTCACAAACCGGATCTCGAACGGGCTGCACGCCTTTTCGAACGAGCAGCTTTAAAAGGCAATGAATATTCTATAAAAATGCTGGTGGTCGATACTTCGTTTAAGGCCTCACTGGAAGCACTAAAGATTAAACAATTGTCGAGCGTGACAGTTCAGCTGTTGCTTTCTATGTTCGCTGAGTCGCGACCTTTGATCGAAAAACACCCTTGGGGAAAGTTAGTCGGCGAGTTTTCCCCGATCAGCTTGAGCAAAAGCGAGCGAGGCGATCTCGTCGAAAATTTTATCGAATTGGTCATCAATCGTGCGGTCACGCCCAACGAAATTAACAATACTTTGTCGTTGACTGACGATCTCATAACACTCAGGTCCGAGATGGCCAGGCGATCGAGAAGCGTCTCGAAAGAGAAACTACGGAAAGCTCAAAACCTGAAAGTAAGTCTCCTGCAGAAATTGAACCGAAACGAGGACGCTGTTAAGCTACTTTCAGAAGTCGCAGACTCAAAAGCTTTGCTTGATATGTTGGAGATTGCGCGCCAAACTAATTGGACTCCCGCTATATGGTCCATGGTTGTGTCTGGCTTCAACAGTGAATGCGCGGAGATGTCATTCGGTGATTCAATCAATACCATGGAGGATTGCGAGAAATTCGCGCACAAGATTATTCTGGAAAATAAAAGCGACCTCTACTTATCCATCCACAATTTCACAAGGAACTGGCTCAAGAGTGACTCCGGCGTTGACCTCGAGACGGGGCGAGCGTTTTTTCTGTTGGCAACGCTTACGCAGTCTGAACCTTCTTTTCTGCAAGCTGGTGAGAGCGTCAAGCAGCACCTAACCAAAGCAGCACGGCTCGGCGCGCAAGATGCAGCATCACTCCTGCGCAGCCGAGGTTTACCAGTCCCTGACGTAGAGCCAAAGCTCAGGTCCAAGCAGAAACGCATTCTAAAAAAGAAACAATGGATATCCTCAACAACCTCAGATGTTGGAACTGTCACGAGTTGCAAAACGTCCTCAGATGGTACGATTTATACTCGCTCGATCAAGCGTGTGTCACCAAAATTGATCGTATTAGTAAATATATCCGAATCCAAAGTTGGACAAGTATTAATCGACACAGGCGTCAGAGAGTCTTTAAAAATAGAAAGCATTCGCGTATTTATTGATCACGACGAGTATCCCGGTCAGCTACAGGCCAGTAACACCCGTATTAATTTGCCGGGAGACCAATCTTTGTTGATCGCCCAACTGGGAAAGGGCGTTATGTTGCGAGTGGAATATAAAGTTGGGACCAAAAGCGTTATCGACGCATACTCTCTTGAAGGCTTTACAGAAACTTACAAATCCTTGATTGCAGCCTGCCCTGGCATGATCTCGGCTCTTGACCAGCAGTCAGAGTTACCACGCAAATCTGCTAAAAAGCGATAAATATTACGCGCCGACCTAGTCACGGCCGCTTTCGTCAAAAGCGGTCGACGTTGGGACGTGCAAACTCCGTCCTCGTCTGTAAATTCGTTGCGGCGCCAGCCGCATGATCCGACGAATTTACAAATCATCACTCTAGGATTTTGCCGATGTCGTCTTGATGTCGAGCAGGCGGATTTGCGGATTTTTCTCGGCCGTCCAGCGGAGATCAAATTCGGATGCAGCGAGAAAAACGTGATCACCGTCGAGATCGGTCGCCACCGATTGCCGGTTGCGCTCGATGAACTGCGCCAACGCTGCCGCATCGTCGGAGACCAACCAGCGGGCCGCCTGCACCGACGCCGTCTCAAACCCGATCGGCAGGCCATATTCGTTCGACAGCCGGTCGCCGAGCACATCGAGCTGCAACGCGCCGACGACGCCGATCAAAGCCTGCGCGCCGTTGAGGGGCGTGAAAATCTGCACCGCGCCCTCCTCGGCCATCTCGCGCAGCGCTTCCCAGAGTTTGCGCGAGCGGATGGCATCATCGAGCCGCACATGCCGCAAGATCTCCGGCGCAAAACTGGGGATGCCGACGAAGGTCAGATCCTCGCCCTCGCTGATGGTGTCGCCGATGCGCAGGATGCCCTTGTTGGGCAGCCCGACGATGTCGCCGGAATAGGCTTCCTCGGCCAGCGAGCGATCCTGCGCGAAAAAGAATTGCGGCGCCTGCAGAACGACGACCTTGCCCGAGCGGACGATCTTGACCTTCATGCCGCGCACCAACTTGCCCGAGCACACCCGCATGAACGCGATGCGGTCGCGATGGTTGGGATCCATGTTGGCCTGGATCTTGAAGATCAAGCCGGTCAGCGCGGTTTCGGAAGCGTGCACAACGCGCTTGTCGGCTTCGCGCGTACTCGGCGCTGGTGCATGCGCGATCAGCGCCTCCAGCAGATCCTTGACGCCGAAGTTGCGCAGCGCGCTGCCGAAATAGACGGGTGTCTGCGTGCCGTTACGGAACTGTACGAGATCGAAGGGATCGCAGGCCGCATTGACGAGGGCAATCTCGTCCCGCCAATGGGCCAGGTCATCCGGTTCCAGAAACGCTTCGATGGCCGGATCGTCGGCGCCGCTCAATTGCAAACCATCGTCGTCGTCGCGATCGATCTGCCGGAAGCGATGCGAGGTAAGATCGTAGGTACCCTTGAACTGTCGCCCCTTGCCCATCGGCCAGACCATCGGCGCCGTATCGAGCGCCAGCGTCTTTTCGATCTCGTCGAGCAATTCAAAGGGTTCGCGGCTTTCCCGATCCATCTTGTTGACGAAGGTGATGATCGGGATATCGCGCAGCCGGCAGATTTCGAACAATTTGCGCGTGCGCGCCTCGATGCCGCGCGCGCCGTCGATTACCATGATCGCGGCGTCCACGGCGGTCAGCGTGCGATAGGTGTGATCGGAGAAGTCTTCGTGGCCCG
>JANXWC010000063.1 GCA_025351355.1 Hyphomicrobiaceae bacterium | reverse complement strand
GCTGATGCGGCGCGTCATGAAGCGCGCCAACCGCCCCCTGCTGCGCTCGGCCGATCCGGAAGCTGTGATGCGCGCCCTCATGGAGACGCGCTATCCCATTTATGCCGAAGCGCCCATTGTCGTTGAAAGCCGCGACATCAGCCACGATGCCATGGCCACCCACGTCATCAATGCCTTGGCGGCGTATCTGTTACCGCCGACGCAGGGACCGCCTCATGAGTAAGTCAATGCCCGTCCAAACCGTGGCTGTGCCGCTGGCCGAGCGCAGCTATGACGTGCTGATCGGCCGCGGCCTCATCGGGAAACTCGGCGCGACCATCGGCGCCCGCTTTGGTGCGGCCCGCTGCGCCGTCGTGTCGGACGAAACCGTCGCAGCCCATCATCTCCCGGCCGTGCTGGAAAGCCTCGGCGACCGCGTGCGCGGCAGCGTCATTCTGCCGCCGGGCGAGAGCACAAAATGCTTCGCCCAGCTCGGCGCGCTGTGCGACCGGTTGCTGGATCTCGGCGTCGAGCGTGGGGATCTGGTCGTGGCGCTGGGCGGCGGCGTCATCGGCGACCTCGCCGGCTTTGCGTCCGCCATTCTCAGGCGCGGCGTCCGCTTCGTGCAAGTGCCCACGTCGCTGCTGGCGCAGGTCGACAGCTCCGTCGGCGGCAAGACCGGCATCAACACCGCGCACGGCAAGAACCTGGTCGGCGCTTTCCACCAACCGCATCTGGTCATTGCCGATATCGACACGCTCGCTACATTGCCGCAACGGCAGATGCGCGCCGGTTACGCCGAAGTCGTCAAGTATGGCCTGCTCGGCGATGCGGCGTTTTTCGAACAACTTGAACAGGGCTGGCAGGGCATCTTCGGCAATGATCCCAGCGCCATCGCTGCAGCCGTCGAAACATGCGTCGCGGCCAAGGCCGCCATAGTCGCGCGCGATGAAACCGAGCAGGGCGACCGCATGCTGCTCAATCTCGGCCACACCTTCGGCCATGCGCTCGAAGCCTGGGCCGGTTATTCCGATCGCCTGCTGCACGGTGAGGCCGTGGCGATCGGCATGGCGCAAGCGTTCCGCTTCTCCGAGACGCAAAGCCTCATTGCAACGGGAACGGCCGAGCGCGTCAGCCGCCATCTGGCAGCCGTCGGGCTGCCGACACACATCGCCGACATTCCCGGCGCCGACCGACCCGGCGTCGACACGCTGCTGGCACTGATGGCGCAAGACAAGAAGGTGCGGCAGGGTCAGATGTCGTTCATTCTGCTGCGCGGCATCGGCGCGTCGTTCATCAGCCGCGAAGTGCTGCCGGCCGATATCCGCAAATTTCTCAGTCATGAATTGGCGGCCGGGCCACGGCACCGCAGCGCCTCGTGACACCCAGTTTCGACGGGATCCACTGTCGATTGTCATCAACCGGAGTTCGGTTCAAGCTATGACCCTCGAGATCGGGCTGATCCTGGCCGCCATTGTTCTGCTTCTGCTGTTGTCGGCCTTTTTCAACGCCGCCGAAACGTCGCTGACGGCATCGTCGAAAGCGCGCATGCACGCCTTGGCCGAAGAGGGCAATCCGCGCGCAATACTCGTCAACCGCCTCATGAGCCGGCCGGAGCGTGTGCTTGGAACCGTACTGCTCGGCAATACTCTCGTCGACACGCTGGCCACCGCACTTGCCGCCAGCCTTGCCATCGCACTCGTCGGCGATGTCGGCATCGCCTACGCTTCCGTGATCCTCACCGCCTTGATCGTCATATTCTCGGCGGTGTTGCCCAAGACCTATGCGCTGGCCTGGGCCGACGGTACCGCACTGCGCTTGGCGCCCATCATGCGGTTGGTCATCTGGGTCCTGTCCCCGGCCACCTATGCGCTGCAGTTCGTCGTTCAACTCCTGTTGAAGCTCACGCCGTCGGCCAAGGACGACGCCGCCAATATTCTCGCCGCCCGCGAGGAGATCCGCGGCACCATCGAACTGCAGACAAAAGAAGGCACCGTTGAACGCGGCGACGCCGAAATGCTCGGCGGCGTTCTCGATCTCGGTGATCTCGATGTCGGCGACATCATGGTCCACCGCACCAAGATGGAGACCGCAGATATCGACGATCCCTCCAGCAAAGTGATCGCCGACGTGCTGAAAAGCCAATACACGCGCGTGCCGCTATGGCGGGAAAATCCCGAAAATATCGTCGGCATTCTCAACACCAAGGATTTGCTTGCAGCTTTGGCCGAAAATTCGTTCGATCCGACTGCGCTCAAGCTTGCCGATCTCGTGCAGCCGCCATGGTTCGTGCCGGAGACGACCCGCGCGCGTGAACAACTCAACGCCTTTCTCAAGCGCAAGGCGCAGATGGCGCTCGTCGTTGACGAATACGGCACCGTGCAGGGCGTGGTCACACTTGAGGATATTCTCGAGGAAATCGTCGGCCAGATCCGCGACGAGCACGACACCCTCGAAAGCGCCATTCGCCCCCAGGTCGACGGTTCCGTCAACGTCGACGGCAGCGTTCCCGTTCGCGATCTCAATCGCCACATGAACTGGTCACTGCCGGACGAAGAAGCCACCACCGTCGCCGGCCTGGTCATTCATGAGGCCGAAACGATACCCGAGCCGGGGCAGGCGTTCACGTTCTACGGCTATCGCTTCGAGGTGTTGCGAAAGGCGCGCAACCGCATCACCGCGCTTCGAGTTCGCCCGCTGCCTACAATACAGGCCGCGCCATCCGGCGGCACACCGCGCGCCAAGCCAACCTCGAACGACGCCGGCGCCATGGACGCAGGCTGAGCGACGGCTGCGCGTTTCACGCCTCCGCAACAGACAACTTCGCCGCCCCGGCAGCGATCAGTGCGTTGATGTCGGCATCAGAATAGCCAGCCTCCGTCAGCACTTCGCGCGTGTGCTGGCCGAACAACGGCGCTGCGCGCTGGACGCCACCGGGTGTCGCCGAGAATTTGACCGGCAGGCCAATCGTCTGCATCGGCCCGGCGACGGGATGGTCGACTGTCGGCACCATCTCGCGCGCCAGCGTCTGCGGATGCATGTGCATGGCCGGCACATCCAGCACCGGTCCGGCCGGCACGCCTGCGCCTGCCAGCGCCGCCAGCCAATGCGCCGTGGTGCGCGCCTTGAACAGCGGCGTCAGCGCGCCGATCAGCGCCGGCAGATGTTCCATCCGCCCGCGGCCCGCCGAAAACCGCGCATCCCCGACCAGATGTGCAGCATTAAGAACTGTACACAGGCGTTCCCAGTTGGTCTGGTTGGCGGCGCCGACGTTGATCCAGCCGTCAGCCGTCGCAAACGCCTGATAGGGCGCGTTGAGTGGATGTGCCGACCCCAATGGCCCCGGCGCCACGCCTGTCGCGAAAGCGATCGCCGATTGCCAGTACGTGTGCGTTATCCCCGCCTCGAACAGCGAGGTGTCGACGAATTGGCCCTCCCCTGTCTTCTGCTTATGCGCGTAGGCCGCGAGCACTCCCATCGCCAGCAATATGCCGGCGGTGATATCGCACAATGGCGCACCAACCTTGATTGGCGGTCGCCCCGGACCTTCACCGGTGATCGACATGATCCCGCTCATGCCCTGTGCCACCAGATCGAAGCCGCCCTCTTGCGCCAGCGGCCCGGTGCGGCCGAACCCCGACACCGCCGCATAGATCAGCCCGGGATTGATCGCCCGCAGATCCTCATAGCCGAGCCCGAGCGCGGGCATCGTCTCGACTCGATAGTTCTCGATCAGCACATCCGCCGTCGTCACCAGGCGTTCGAGCGCCGCTTTGCCCTGGGCGTGCTTAAGATCCAACACGATGCCGCGCTTATTGCGGTTCATCATCATGTAAGCCGCGCTTTCGCCGGCGATTTCGGGCGGCAACTGGCGACGCGTATCATCGCCGCCGTTGATCTTCTCGACCTTGACGACATCGGCGCCCATATCCGCCAGCATCAATCCGCAGACTGGCCCCGCCATTACGTGCGCGAGTTCGATGACGCGCATCCCGACCAGCGGCCCGCGGCGTTGTGAAGATCCCATTTGTGTCATTCGTAAACGCGTTTCTTCCACCAGGGGAACGACTTCGGCAAGTTGGCGGAAATTTTATCGGGGAATTTAGCGGGACGCTTTTCGAGGAACGCGGTGACACCTTCGCGCGTGTCGGCGCTGCGCCCGCGCTCGAAGATCATGCGGCTGTCGACCTTGTGCGCTTCCATGGGATGATCGGCACCGAGCATGCGCCAGATCATCTGACGGTTCATGGCAACTGCAACGCCGGCCGTGTTGTCGGCGATCTCGCGGGCGAGCGCGCGGGCCGCTGGTAACAACTCCGTCGCTTCGACGACCTTGCTCACGAGCTTGCCCGCGTGCGCTTCGTCTGCTGAAAATACGCGACCGGTCAGCGTCCACTCAAGTGCCTGCGACACGCCGACGACACGCGGCAGGAACCAGCTCGAGCACGCCTCCATCGTGATGCCACGACGCGCAAACACAAAACCAAAACGCGCGTCCTTCGAGGCGATCCGCACATCCATCGGCAACAGCATGGTGGCGCCGATGCCGACCGCTGGGCCATTGATGGCGCCTATGACCGGCTTCAACGATTCGTAGATGCGCAGTGTCACCCGTCCGCCGCCGTCGCGCACGCTGTCATCCGACATCGGCACCGCCGCCGAAGATTTACCGGCGTTGCGCGCGTCATAGTCGAACGTCTTGCCCCCAGCCGATAGGTCGGCGCCAGCACAGAAGCCGCGGCCAGCCCCGGTCACGATCACCGCACGTACCGCGTCATCGGCATCCGTCTTGTCGAACGCGTCAATCAGTTCATTCATCATATCGCGATTGAACGCGTTGAGCTTGTCGGGACGGTTCAGCGTCAGCGTGGCGATGCCAGCTTCGACGGCATAAGTCAGCGTATTGTAGCTCATGGCGGAACCCTCGAAGTGACAACGATCCCCGATCGAATGCCAACGGGAGAAGGATGTCAAATAGGCGGGGATCCCAGATGCCGATGACTACGGACGCTACGCCTAGCAAACAGTAATACTCCCTCGGCAGGAATACCGCCAATAACGGAAATTCGTTCCGTGAGGCAATGAGCACTTTCTGGCACGACTTGCGCCGCGATCGACGCCTTGCCGTTCGTCCGGTCCGTGGTAGGTTGGCCGAACGTCGCGGCGCAGGTGCTCATCTAATCGGACACCGGTACTGACGGACTAGCCTGACTACTTGGAGGACGTGCCCATGCTGGACGGAAAGACGCGTATCCCGCCAGTCGACGTCGAGACGCTCCCGGACGACCTGCAGGAAACGATTGAGGAGCAGCGCAAGCAATTTGGCGCGCCGCTATATCCTTACCTATTTTACGCACGCCACCCTGCATATTTCCGCGCTGCGAAGTCGATGTGGGCTGCGCTCCAAGAGGACGCGACACGTGTTCCCGCTGGGCTGCGGGCGCTAATTAACCGCAGAGTCGCTTGGTGGAATGGCGACCAATATTGTCAGGACGCCCATGCTGCCAAAGGCAGCAGGCTCGGCGTTTCGGGAGAAAAAATTGAGGCTCTTGGCAACTACGCGCTAAGTCCGCTGTTCAGCGACGCCGAGAAAGTTGCCCTTGAGTACACTGACACGATAACAGAAACGCACCGCGATGTTGACGACGAGTTATTCGCGCGTCTACGGCAGCACTACGACGACGACGCCATCGCGGAGATGACGATGATCATCGCCTGGCAGAATGCGGGTACGCGCCTCAACCGGGCGTTCCGTATCCCGTCGCAGGAGTTCTGGAAGCACTAGTTCAGCTCTAGCCGCTCCTGCATCCACAAACTGTCTGAGTCCACCCCAATTGCCCTTAGCCACCGTGGCACTTCATGTCTGTCCTGACCGAAGCCGGACACGCTCATTTGAACAAGCTCAGAACACGCCTCTCGCGCTGTGCGTCAGCTTATGCGGGATGTTGTGCTTTGCGTTTGGCAGAACCGCTCTTTGCTGCGGACATCGGTGATGGGGTGGCTGCCTCGGCGGATGGCCGCCCCGGTCGAACGCACGCGCATGATCGATTGCGGCAAACGCTGTGATGAGCGAGACTGAGCTGTTGCCGCCAGTGAGGCATGCTCGATGACAACCCCTGCCAAACTCTCTCCCGAGGCCCGATCCGCCCAATTCGGCGCGGCGGAAGGCGACGGCATCGTGCGCTGCGACGCGTGTCCGGTGCTCTGCCGCATCCGCCCAGGTCGCCCCGGCGCTTGCTCGCGTTATGCCAACGAGGACGGCCGTCTCGTGCGCACAGATCCCATCGTCCTGCTCGCCCGCGCCGTCCAAACTGATCGACCCCGTGTGCCCTTCGCAAATGCGGAGTGGGACGGCTCACCTCTGACAGCGGACCGCACGTTCGTCACCGGCATCGGTGCCGGCACCACTTATCCCGACTACAAACCCGCGCCGCTGATCGTCGAAGCCCAGCACTACGGCGTCGATACCGTCACGGTGGTGACTGAAGGGATATTCAGCTACTGCGGCGTCAAAGTGAAGATCGACACCGACCGGCACCTCGGGCCGGAAATGGCCGTCATCCGTGCAAAGGGCGAGAGCGTCGGACACGTCACGACGGCGGAATACGGCTCGCAGATGCTGTCGGTCGGCGGCGTGCGGCACTTGACCGGCGGGTCGAAAAAAGAGGGCCATACGACTTGCGAGACGTTACTGGCGCTGTGCAACGGCGAAGCCGTCACGCTCACCATTGAGGGCGGCCATGACGTGGTCGTGCAGGCCGGCCGCCCCCCCGTCGTTGACGGCGTACCCGAGAGCCGGATGCGCGTCGGTTGCGGTTCGGCTACCATCGGCATGTTCGCGCGCCAATTCCAGGCACTTATCGACGAAGTCATCGTCGTCGACGACCATATCACTGGCGTTCTGACCGAGCACCAAGCCGGCCGGGTGCTCAACATGCGCCCGAGTGGCATCCGCATCCGCGGTCGTAAATCCACCCCCGGCCGCTATTTCAAGGTGGCCGAGCCGGGCCTGGGCTGGGGTGGCACCGACATTTGCAACCCGCTGTCCATCATACAGTCCATCCATCCCAAGACCGCTTGGCCCGGGCTGCGGCTGCTGTTCACTTCGACAACCGGCGAAGACGCCCAATATTGCGTCGTTAACGAAGATTGGCAGGCGGTGCCCCAACCGATCCCGCCTGCCGTTCAGGCCGTCGTTGACCGAATAAAGCAAAATTGTGAACCTGCGCTCTGTTCTGTGCTATTTATGGCTGGTGCGGGCGGAAGCCTGCGCGCCGGCGTAACCGAAAACCCGATTTTGCTGACCCGTTCCGTCGGGGCCGGCGAGACCCGGGTGACGATGGGCGGCGCGCCGGTGCACGTCTGGGCGGGCGGCGGCATAACGATCATGGCCGACGTCACACGCATGCCGGCACGGTCGTTCGGATATGTCCCGACGCCTGCGCTGGTTTCGCCCATAGAATTCACGATGCCGAAGGCCCTATACTTGACGTTAGGGGGACATCGGAACGACATCGTGACGATAGATGATGTGCTTTCAGCCGTTCAGGGCACGGCCCGCGTAGAGGCTTGGCAGGAGAAAAACCAATGGCCGCTGATAGACGTTCTCCGGTAACCAAGAGTGGCAAGACCGCCGCCCGTAAAACGCCTGCCAATACCGCAGCGGCGTCAAAGATTGCTGCTGCCGCCGCCAAAGCACCCTCGGCCCTGCACAGCGAAAAAAGCGACTACGCACTCGAAGATCAAATCGGCTTTCATGTGCGCCGCGCCCACCAGCGTGCCACCATGATCTTCAACGAGGTGATGGGGCACTTCGATATAACGCCGACCCAGTTTGCGGCCCTCGCCAAAATCGACGACGAAGGCACGATCTCACAGAACCATCTCGGCCGTCTGACCGCCATGGATCCCTCGACGATCCTAGGCGTTATCGGCCGTTTGCAGCGGCAGGGCTTGGTCTATCTCCGCAGCACGCCGGGCGATGCGCGCCTCACAATGATCGAACTGACATTGGACGGGCAGAAGCGCGTTGCCGAAATGAAGGCGGCCGCGGCCGAGGTGTCAAAACGCATCTTGTCCCCGCTCAAACCGGCTGATGCAAAGGTTCTCAATGAGTTACTGGCGCGAATCGGCTAGTCTCCGAGCCAGGTAAAACTGGCAAAGCACAATCCTGATGTGGGACAAACCTTCCATCAACCGTTTGCCCGGCGAGCGCCTGCATCTGCGCCACGGTCCCATTACGATCGTGCTCAAGGTGTGGGCAGCTCCGGAAATTGTGCGCCAAGCCCATCGCCTCGTCACCCGGCATTTTCCGAAAATACTGCCTGAGCTGGCAGATGAGCTTGCCGAGTTGCGCAAGCCGATCACTAAAGCAGCGACTTTCCAAAGCAAGATCGCCCAGCGCATGGCGGACGCCGCGCTTCCCTTCGCCGACGTCTACGTGACGCCGATGGCAGCCGTGGCCGGCAGCGTCGCCGAGGAAGTGCTGCGTATCCTGCAGGCCGCCGGTCCCATTGAACGCGCCTTCGTCAACGACGGCGGCGACATCGCCTTTCATCTCGAACCCGGCCAAGCTCTTAAATTCGGCGTCGCCGGAGATTTTTCCGAAGGCCCGACGCCCGCCATCAACGGCACCATTGAACTGACCGCTGACATGGGGCTGGGGGGCATCGCCACATCCGGGGCACAGGGCCGATCGTTCTCGTTGGGCGTCGCCGACAGCGTTACAGTACTCGCCAAGACGGCCGCAATTGCAGACGTCGCAGCAACGCTGGTGGCCAACGCCGTCAACGTCGACAGCAAATCCGTTATTCGTAAGCCCGCCAACAAACTCGATCCCGATACCGACCTCGGCGATCTCCTGGTCACCACCAAGGTGGGCTCACTCAAGTCCGACGAGATCGAAGCAGCCCTCGCCTCCGGCGTTACACAGGCGCAGGCCTATTTGCAAAAAGGCCTGATCGCCGGCGCCGTGCTCATGCTTCAGGGCAGCGTTCGCGTGGTCGGCGAACCCATGAAGACCATCAAGGAAAAGCGCTGAGGCGGCGCTCAAAACGTAAGTTCGACGACGCTGACGTGGCCAACTTTCATCGGCCAGGTGCGTGCGGTGATGCGCTCGTCGTTGAAACGGGCGAGAACGGCTGAGGCCGCTGCTTCGGCCACAACAAGCTTGGCCGTCGAGACGGTCGCAACACCCTCAGGAATGCCTGAGGCCGGCTTGCCGCCCAATTCGACCGTATCGCGACCGGCGCCGAAATAGCCGCGCGGCCGCTGCAGGTAAACGACGGCGGCTGCTTCCGCTTCGCCCTTGGCCAACGGCTGCGGACGCATGTTGACGATCCCCGACGAACGCGGAAACGGCGATCGATAAATATGTGTCGTCGGCATCCCCGCCATCTCCACGACGAACTCATGGAACACATTCGGCGCCGTGGTCAGTGGTCCCCAACGGCCATCGGCACCGGTGACCTTCGACAACAAGGCCTCGCCCTGTCGCTCGCCGGTGTCAGCCGCCACCTTGTAGACAGTGACCTTGGCGCCGGTCACGCCGATGTTGGTTGGCGCCTCCGCTTCGAAACCGGATATCTTGCCGTCCAGGTTGACCGTGGGCTCAGAAGTTATGGCAACACTCTTGGGGGCCGCTCCTGTCACCGCCTTGTAGATAGCGGCGAACGCTTCCGGCGCGTAGCCGGTCTCGCGATGGTCGAGCTTCGGGATGACGATGTTCTCGGCGCCGGCCAGTTCAGGTGCAGCGAACGTCAATCCGGTCGGCGTGCCGGGCTGCCCGAGATAACGGCCATCGGGTTGAGCGAACTTGTCGTTGTCGAGACTTCGGATCGTTACCATGCGCACGCCGGCCACGACCTCACCGGGCGTGCTGTTGAGATCGCGCATGAAGGCCGAAGCGCCGTTGAATTCGCTACCGACGAGAAACGTGTCGGAGACGACAACGCCGTGATTGACCGCGCCGCACAGGATGGCCAGCGCGGTATGCTCGGCGCCGCCGCCATTTTTGAGATAGTTGCGCACAGTGTTGCCGCCGCGTGATTGCGCGACGAGGACAACCTTCGCGGCCCCGGTACGATTCTTGACGACGGCCACTTCCTCGGCGAGCTGCTTCATGACGTCAGCAGATGACGAGCGACCGGGCATTACCACGCCATCCACCGATTGCGCCTGCGGATAGCGCAAATCGACGGCGTGCAGCAGATCGCGGGGATAACCGTTACTCTCAAAACGCCAGAACGTGGTGATCCAAAGGCCGGCGGTATCGCCATTGCCGTGCACGAAAACGATAGGAAGTGGGCCGGATTGTGCGAACGCGGATGCAACCCCAAACGGCAACGTGGATGCCGTCTGCACGAATGTACGTCGTGATATTTTCATGGCTACAGCCCCCAAAAATGCGGCACCATCCGACCTCGAAACCGCAGTGCCTGTGATAATCCTAGCCTACCACGGTTGCATGCGAAAGAACGCGCGTAGCATGCCATCATGGGCGCCCTGATCCTTCGGCGACCGTTCGGCCAGCATCCGCCATCGCCCCAAGGAAGCCCGTGCCGACGATGCCTATTTTCATGGCGCTTTCAGTCATTCGCTGTAGATGCCGTGCCACAGTTTTCGGGTCAGCCAATTTGTAGCAACACAACCTTAACCGCGTTCGCGCTAGCTAACCAGCAGTGCGCGTGATTGGTATCCGCCCTTCCTGTCAGGCAGCGCGGATCCGCCGGAAAATGTCGTGGCACGCCTACGCACCTTCTCAGCTTTTCTGCTTGGTTTCCTCTTGGCGACCATCGCCGGGATGTTGCTGCGTGCAAGTCCGGCCATGGCGCAACAGGCTTGGTCCGATCTCAGCATTGCCCGCCCATCAACCGAGCCCCCGCGCCCGGTGCGCCGCAGTCAGTTCACTAATCCCGATGACGCCGAACCTGCGGCCCCCATTCCCGTAGGCGTCGGTGAATACCGACCGCCGCCCGACATTGACCGAGCATCGTCCGCGCGCCGCATCCAACAGTTCGAGCGGGGCCAGCAGGACGGCGAAACCGAGCCGCCCGTCGGCGTCGACCTTGCTGTCGACGGTCACATGGAAGTTGGCGATCCACCCCTGAGCGACGACGGACGCGAACCCGTCGTCGCCGACCCCCGCTTGCCGGCAGATAGCGCTGCTTTTCTGAAACCGCCCGCCGGTTATGATGCGCTGGCATTCCAAATTGAACTCGATCCCGCAACCGACGCGCGCGTGCGCCGGCTGACGACCCTGGAGCCGTTCACAGCCGTTGGCCGCCGCTCGGGCAACTGGGTGCTATTCCCCACCGTCGAGATGGGCATCGGCAGCACCACCAACGTTTACCGCTCGACGACAGCCAAGCCGGATCTGATCTTCGACGTGCGACCGACGTTGCTCGCCGTCAGCGATTGGCAGCAGCACGCGCTGCTGTTCAAGGCTACCGGCTTCGGCTCCGCCTACGGCACTTATGCCTCCGAAAACGAAAAATCCTACGCCTTCGAGATGCGCGGCCGCCTCGATATCACCAAGCGTTCCAACATCGAGATCCTCGCCATCCATAGCCTCGACCAGGAGCCCCGCTCGTCGCTGTTCGCCCCCACCGACGCGAGAACGCCCACCCCCTATTCGACAGACAAGATAGCCGTCGCCTACAACCAGCGCTTCAACCACGTTTCCGTGCAGTTGCGCGGCGCAGTCACCGACCTCACCTATCAGCCGGTCGCCACCTATGACGGCGGCCTCCTCAGCAACGGCGAACGCAATGTCTCGGTGCGAGAGGTGGCCCTGCGCACTGCCTGGAATTTCCACCCGACGCTGGCGATCTTTGCCGAGAGCGCCTTCAACAACCAAGTCTATACTTCCATTCCTGGCGATGGCATTGCGCGCGACAGCATTGGCGATCGCCTTAAGGCAGGCCTGTCGTTCGGCAATTTAGCGCAAATCTGGCGCGGCGAGTTTGCCGTTGGCTACGGCCATCAACATGCCCGCGACGGTCGGCTCGGTGACGCCCAGGGTCTGCTGGTTGACGCCAATATCGGCTGGAAGCCAACAGCTCTCACCTCGCTGCTGTTCAACGCCCACACGGATTTCCTTACCTCTACCGTCGCCGGACAGGGGAACGCGACGCAGCGACTGGTCGGCGTCGAATTACGCCACGCGTTGCAGCGCCGATTGATCGCCATTGCAGGGCTAAGTTATCAGGTGACCGCGTATCAGGGCATTTCGCTGGTCGAGCGCACGACGACGACCGAACTCGGCTTCGAATATTCCGTCTCGCAGTCGACGACGCTGCTCGGCCGTTACAGTCACATTGTACTCGACAGTTCAACCCCGAACGCCGACACCACGACCGATGCCGTCCGCCTGGGCGTGCGTTACCGGCCCTGAGTCGCCAGCTGTGATGCCACACGTTCATTCAGCCGGAAGCGGTGCCGCCATACCGGCAAGCCGCGCGCGTTCGATGCCTGGCCGCAGCAGCAACAGCCCCACGACACCCGATGCTATCAAAATTACGGCAAGTATCTTGAACCCTGTCAGGTAACCCTCCAGCGGCGTCGCCGCCCGGTCCAGAATGGAGCCCGTTACGTAGGGGGCAATCAATCCCGCGAGCGTGTAGATGGCGCCGAAGATCGAGATGATGGCGCCGCGCTGCGATACCGGTGTGAATTCCGAGAGCATCGGCGCGCACACGACATAGATGGAACTGGCCAGCCCGGTACCCAGCACCAACAGCGCGACCCTTGCGCCGGCACTATCGACCAGCGGCAGCGCAAACAGCACCATCCCCCCAAGCAGCATGGGCACCGAGCCGAGCACACCGCGTGAAAGACGAGTAGGCACGCCTCGCACGGATAGCACCTGCGAAACCCAGCCCGTCAACATCACGATGCTGGCGCCGAAAATCCACGGCAGGATGGAGATCCATCCCGCATCCTTCTGGCTGAAGCCGAGCCCATTTATGATGAAAGGCGTGAACCAGGTGAGCCCCAGCGAGAGCGCCCAATAGGCCCCGAAACTGCACAGACAACAGCCGATGAAGGTCGAACTCGTCAGCAGTTGCCAATAGGGCACGTGCAAAAGTCTGTCTCCTTTCGCGTCCACGGCATCAGTCAACGGTCCCTCCGCGCCGAATATCAACCACGCGACCAGCCACATCAAGCCGACGATGCCGAGTGCGCCGAAGGCCCAATGCCATGTATAGTTGATGACGATCCAGTTAAGCGCAGGTACCGCCAAAATGACGCCGAAAGCCGAGCCTTGCGCGAGGATAGCGGTCGGCAAAGTCCGCTTTTCGTCGGGGAACCACTTGTAGAGCGCATGCACGGCAACCGAGCCGGCCGGACCCTCACCGGCGCCGAGGATAATGCGGCAGATCATCAACGTCGTGAAACTTACCGTGCCGACCATGGGAAACTGCACGACCGCCCAGATCGCGGCGAGCACAAACAAAACCCAACGCGTCGGCACCTTGTTGATGAGAAAGCCCACCGCAATGGCCGAGATCGAAAACAGCAGAAAAAATGACGATCCGAGTTTGCCGAACTCTGTTTGCGTCAGCTTGAGTTCGGTCATGATCGGTACGCCGGCAAGCCCGACGACGATCTTGTCTGCGAAATTGATCAGCATGTAGAGCAACAGCAGAACCGCGATGCGCCATGCGCCCTTTGGTGTCTGGCTCGACTGTGCTGGGTTTACCGATATCTGATTGTCCGCCATGACCCTCGTCCTCGCGCGTTTCAACACCCTTGCCTGCTATTTTGCCAAGCTTGGAAGAAACATAAGCCGGGGCTGGTGAAGTGTCACGCGGGTGTCGAAGCGGCGGGTTTACGCGGAGTGCACCAGGCGTTGTCCGGGCAGCAGCTTATAGGGCGCTCGCCAACCGGGCAGCGCCGCGCTCCGCTACAGCCAGGCATTTTCAGCCGGGTAGCTGGTGGCCAGATCATAGCCCGTCTCATCCTGCGGATATGACAAGTCTGCCATCATCGAGAAATCGGCGACCGTGGGCCGCACACCGATGGCCAACGCATGCGTGCCAGGTGAACATTCAATATTTTGAGGAAATCGTCGCGACGCCGGCGGAAGAATGCCAGTACGGCAGGGTCAGGCTTCGGCGGTCAGCATCAATGCCAGCTTGTAGCTGTTTCCCGACTCTGGGAGCTAATGGAGGCGAATTCTGGTCATGATCCGCTTCTCTTTCATGTCCGGTGCACTATTCCGGGCATTCATCTATGGCGCTTGAGCCACAGCCCCGACACTTTCAATCCACACCATTTATCTTGTCGCCCATTGCTGTCATCGTCGAACAGGAATTGAAGAGTTGGGAAAGCAAACGCAGAATTGACATGAGCGGCCCAAACTCCATGAACAAGCCACCGGAATTGAGTTCCGGCGTGTTGCATCGATTAGTCTTCGATGCTGCATGTCCTTCACCCACTGCATCGAAAGGTGCTGCGAGGCATATGCTGAAGACTCTGCGCTTGCTGACAACGACCGCAAGTCGCATCGCACGGGAGCAAAAGCCGTCGACCGCCTTGGATTTCTGGGCCAAGAGCCTGCGCGGGCCGCGCGCGCTTGCCAGTTGGATCGAATTCATCGCCAATCACTACAGCGACAACGGCGCGCCGCCTCCCAACACCCGCGTGTTGAGAAAACCCCAGCGCGACTACGGCCGGACTGGCCGCACCGTGCAACAGCGCGTGGACGCACTGTTGGCCCACTACACTCTTGCGGCCCGCGGGCTGCCAGGAGCAGTGCAGCAGACGCTGCTGAAAGATGACTTGGTTCACCTCGGCAAGCTCACCGCGCGCGACACATCCTTCGATCTTTGGTTGGGATCGTCATTGGGCGCCGGCCAGAAGCATGAGGGTGAGCTGACGGTATCGATGACGGACAGCAGCAATGTCATCCTGACGCGCATAGGCTTCAGCCTCGGCATCGACGCCGATGGTACCCCCGCTGCCTTGATCGGTGGCTTGCAGGGCCTCGAGGCCGGCATCGACAAGCGTGTCATCGTCAAGGCAACGCGCACGCTCTCTGGCCTAAGACCCAAAGACGCCGCGCTTGTAGCCGTTCAGTCCGTCGTCAAGGCGGCCGGCATGAAGCGCTTGCATGCCGTCTCAAATGCGACGCACGTCCAGGCGGCCGAGTGGTTTCGCAAAGGCAGCAAAACCATGCGCGACTACGATGCCTTCTGGATCGAGCGCGGCGGCACGACCGACGACTTCGGCGGCTATCTGCTGCCATTGCGCGACTATCAGGCTCGCCTTAAGACGGCGCAGGATCCGCGTCGTATCGATCTATACCGGGCCTCGTTGAGTGACCAGGTCGAGGCTGTCCTGGTCGAACGTCGACGCCACTGGGCGACAACCGCTTCGTATGGCGCGTGACTGCGCGCCGACACACTTGCCGAAGTGGCAATTCGGTCCGATAAATCGGCTATGAGCGACAAAGAAAAACTCGACGCCCTGCGCCGGCGCTATGGCGGCGGCTCCGGCAGCGACATCTACGATCCGGCATTTGCTGCGGTGGCGGCAGGTCAGTTTACGGGCGACAAGCGGGTCTGGCCGTTCGCCGGCGTGGCAACGTTGTTGTCCGCTCCATATCGCGCACAACCCAACGGCGGCACCAATCTCGCCAACCTCGATTTTGCGCTGATCGGTGTGCCCATGGACCTCGGCGTCACCAATCGAGCCGGTGCGCGTTTGGGCCCGCGCGCGGTCCGCGCTGTAGAGCGCATCGGCCCGTGGGAGCACATCTTGCGGCAGGCGCCGCTGCAACAGGTCGGCGTGGCCGACATCGGCGACGTTCCATTCCGCAGCCGTTTCGATCTGGCCTCGTGCCACGCCGATATCGAAGCCCATCTTGCGATTGTCGCTGCAGCCGGCGTGATTCCCCTTTGCGTCGGTGGCGATCATTCGATCAGCTATCCCATTTTGCGTGCCCTTGGCCGCGATCGGCCCGTCGGCATGATCCACATCGACGCCCACT
Source organism: Hyphomicrobiaceae bacterium (assembly GCA_025351355.1). GTDB lineage: Bacteria > Pseudomonadota > Alphaproteobacteria > Rhizobiales > Hyphomicrobiaceae > JABFRJ01. Next base: position 35,743 of record JANXWC010000063.1, on the reverse strand, counting down.
GCGACACCAGCGGCATTTACGAAGGTTCAAAGTTCCACCACGGCGGCCCGTTCCGCCAAGCAGTTCTGGACGGCATGCTCGATCCCGAGCGCACAATTCAGATCGGCATTCGCGGCGGCGCGGATTATCTCTGGGAATTCTCCGCCGACAGCGGCATGACCGTGCTGCACTCCGAACAGGCCGTGGCCATGGGCATGGATGCTGTTGCCGCCAAGGCACGAGCCGTCGTTGGTGACGGACCGGTTTACATTTCGTTCGACATCGACAGCGTCGATCCCGGCTTTGCGCCGGGCACCGGCACACCGGAAGTGGGCGGTCTGGCGCCGCGCGAAGTCTTGGCCCTGTTACGCGCACTATCCGGAGTGGATGTGATCGGCGCAGATGTCGTCGAGGTCGCACCGCAATACGACGCCACCACCAATACCGCGCAGATTGGCGCGCAAGTCCTGTTTACGCAGCTATGCCTGGGCGTGACAGCCCTGCAAAAACGTCGCGCACGCGCCTGAGGCGCGCTACAAGCAAAGCGACTATTCCGCCGCCTGCGGCATTGACTGGGCGGCGATCTTGTTGCCTTGCAGAATCGCGGTGACGCCCATGCCGCCCGCCGTACACACCGAGATCAACCCGCGTCCACCGTGCTGGCCAAGCAGTTTTGCGAGATTGCCGATGATCCGCGCACCGGTTGCCGCAAACGGATGGCCGAACGCCAAACTCGAACCCATGACATTGAGCTTGCTGCGATCGATCGAACCGAGCGGGGTGTCCTTGCCGAGATGCGTTTTGCAATAGGCAGCGTCTTCCCACGCCTTCAGTGTGCACAGCACTTGCGCGGCAAACGCTTCGTGGATTTCGTAATAGTCGAAATCCTGCAGCTTCAACCCGGCGCGATCGATCATCTTCGATACTGCGATGGTTGGCGCCATCAGCAAACCGTCGCCATGGACAAAATCGTTGGCTGCCGTTTGCGCATACGTGAGATAGGCCAACACCGGCAGCCCGCGCTTCGCCGCCCACTCTTCCGAGCATACCAATACGGCGGCCGCGCCATCCGTCAGCGGCGTGGAGTTGGCAGCCGTCAGCGTTCCCTTGTCCGACTTGTCGAACGCATGTTTGAGCGTCGCGATCTTTTCCAAGGTCATGTCGGCGCGCAAGTTGTTGTCGCGATAGACGCCCGCGCACGGCACGATCATGTCATCCATGAAGCCAGATGCATACGCTTTCGCGGCCTTCATGTGGCTCTCGTAAGCGAGCTTGTCCTGGTCCTCGCGGCCGATGTGCCATTGCTTGGCCATCAGCTCGGTGTGATCGCCCATGGCGAGGCCGGTGCGCGGCTCGCTCGTGGATGGTGCAACCGGCGCGAGCTCGGACGGCGAAAACCCTTTGAACGCGCCAAGGCGCTGACCGAACGACTTGGCTTGGCTCGCCTGCGCGAGACGACCCGCCAGTTTTTTGCCGAACACGATCGGTGGATCGGAGGTTGTATCCGAGCCGCAGGCGATACCGCAGTCGATCTGTCCCGTCGCAATCTGGCCGGCCAGCATGATGGCTGCTTGCAGCGACGTGCCGCACGCCTGCTGCATGGTGATACCCGGTGTTGATGGCGCAAGCTTGGTGGCCAGCACCGCCTCGCGCGCAAGGTTCCAATCCTTGGAATGCGAGACCACCGCGCCCCCGACGACTGAATCGATGTGCGCGCCCGCGAGGTGATATTTCTCCACCAACCCATTGAGCGTCGCCGTCAGCATATCGAGGTTCGATAAGTCGGCGTAGAGCGTATTGGAGCGGCAAAACGGAATGCGCGCACCGCCGACAATGGCCACCTTGCGAATGATATCAGACATCAGGAACTCCAGATTGAGACGAAGAGTGTTGCGCGGCTTATGCGCCGCGCTTATCGTAGGCAGCCACCAGATCGCTGACGGCGATGCCGTTGATGGTCATGCCGTCAAGCTTGCAGTTGGTCAGCGTCGCGCCTGCCAGATTGGCGTCGTTGATTTTCAGCCCGGCCATATTGGCCTCATCGATCCGCAGTCCCGACAGATTGACATTGCTCAGTGTCCAGCCGGACATGTTGATGTTGTTGAACGACGTGCCGGACAAATTCACATCATCGAACACCGAACCCGACAGGTCCGCTTGAGTAACGTCGAAGCGGTGCTTGCCACCCTCGATCTTCATGGTGCGTCCTCGACCTATTCGGCCGCTTGCGCTGAACGAAACGGCGTCACGTTGCCCTTGGCTTCCTTGCTCTTGAAGTGCAGCGGTCCGCCGCGGAACGGTGCGAAGCCCGTGCCGAAGATCACGCCGGCATCGACCAGATCGGCATTCGCCACCACGCCCTCGTCGCGCACCTTCTCGCATTCCGCGATCAGCGGTTCAACCAGCTCGCGCCCCAGCGCCTCCAGCTTTTTCGTGTCAGCCGTCACCGCGCCCTTCTCGGTCTTGCCGTCCTTCCAGACATAAAAACCGCGACCTGTTTTCTTGCCGAGACTGCCACCCTTGACCAGCGCTTCGAGCTTGCTGCCTTCAGCCGACCGCCCCAGGATCTTGCCGACGTGGGCGCACACGTCGAGCCCCACCGTATCGGCCAGCTCGATCGGTCCCATCGGCATGCCGAACGTCCGCGCGGCCTCGTCGATGTTCTCTTTGGTCTCGCCCTTTTCCATGCGCTCCATGGCGGCCATCATGTAAGGGCCGAGAACGCGATTGACGACGAAGCCGGGGCTGCTCTTGGTGATCAGAGGAAATTTGTCTATTGCGGCAACGAATGCGCAGCCTTTGCGCACTTCGGCTTCACGGGAACCCGCGCCTTTGATCACCTCGACCAGCGGCATCTGCGCCACCGGATTGAAGAAGTGGATGCCGATCAGCCGGCCCGGATCGACGAGCGGCTTGGCGATGTCCTCAATCATGATCGAGGACGTGTTGGTAGCCATGACGGCACCCGGCTTCAGCTTGCTTTCAATCTCCGCGAACAGCTTCTGCTTGACCTCGACGCGCTCGACGATGGCTTCAATCACAACGTCTGCACGTCCGATACCGAGGCCTGTGGGATCGGCGATCAATCGCGCTTTCGCCGCATCGAGCAGCGGCTTGGTCTTGAACTTGCGGGACAGTGTTTTGGCCTGCGCAGCGATCCCTTTGCCAATGGCTTCGGCCGAGAGATCCTGCAACGTCACTTCCATGCCGGACGCCACGCACCAACCGGCAATATCTGCACCCATAACGCCCGCACCAATGACGTGCACGCGCAGCGGCGTCCAGTCCAGATCTTTCGGAGCCTGCGCCTTCAGCATTTCCGACAACTTGAACACCCGGCGCAGATTGCGCGAAGTATCCGATACCATCAACGGCGCGAACATCTCGGTTTCCGCCGACTTCATGCGCTTGGGGTTGCCGCCATACTGATCAAAGAGATCGATAAGTCGGAACGGCGCGGGATAGTGTGCTTCGCGCACTTTCTTCGCCGTTTCCGCACGCATTTTGTTGGCGAGAATACTACGCAACGGCCATTTCGATGCCAACGCTTTGAAGCCGGTTGCCGGCTTCGACCGACGTTTGCGCAGTACAGCTTTGCGCGCGGCCCACGTGAGATTGGATGCCGCCGGCACAAGCTCATCAACAAGCCCCATGCCACGCGCGGCGCCGGCACGTACCATGGAACCCGCCAGCATCATTGGCATCGCCGCCATCGCGCCGGCCTGGCGGATCGAGCGCACGGTGCCGTTGAAGCCCGGGAATATCCCGAGCTTTACTTCCGGAAAGCCAAACCGCGTCGCGTCGTCACGTGTGGCAATACGATAGTGACAGGCCAGCGCAAGCTCCAGTCCGCCGCCAAGGCAGAAGCCATGAATGCAGCACACGACGGGCACCGGCAGTTTCTCGATGCGATCGAGCATGGCGTTGGCGATCGCCACGTTATCGGATACGGCCTTTACGTCCGAAAGCAACTCGAATTCGCGGACGTCGGCGCCGACGATAAAGCCCTTGTCCTTGCCGGAGGTGAACACCAGCCCGATGATACTCTTGGCAGCGCCTGCCTTCTCCGCACTCTCGACGATCTGGCCCAATTCTTCGAGCGCGCGCCGGCTCAGGCTGTTCTGGCTTTCCCCTTCACGGTCGAACACCGCCCATGCGATGCCTTCGACATCGACGCTGTAACGCCAATCCTTCAGGGATGTGAGGTCAGACATGGGGGAACTCCATCAATGCAGGCGATCTGGACAACACGACCAGATCGCTGTCATTCGTTTGTCGTTTCTGGTTGCTGCTCGTCGAACGGCCACAGCGCGGCGAGCGGAAACGGCACCGCTGCGAATGGCGCTGCCGCGACATCGACGGCGCCGGAAAATGTGTCGAGCAACAGCCATTTGTCGTCGCGCAACTCGTAAGTCTCGAGCACCTGTGTGTCCGGGTTCAACAGCCAGATGTGCGCCAGCCCGTAAGTTGCATAGATCTGCAGCTTGCGCCCGCGATCGACGGCTTCGGTCGATGGCGACAGGATTTCGCACACCCAATCCGGCACCACTTCAATGAACGCGGTGTCGGGCAGCGCTGGCAATCGCTCACGCCGCCAAGCCGCAAGATCGGGAACGACCACATGCGGTCCCAGATGCAGTTCCGGCTCGACCATGAAAATCCAACCACCCGGGCCGCCGCGGCTGCGCTGATAGGGCCCGGTTAGTTCATGACCTAGTACATTTGCAGCCACCGCATGCTTCGGCACTGGCCTTGGATGGGTAAAGAGCGCCCCATGCAAAATCTCCGCGACCAGATGCGGCGGCACCGCTTCGAGATCGGCATAGGTGGCGGATTTGCGCGCAGGCTCGAACATGGCGGCGATACCTTTACTCCGCCGCAGCGCGCGCATTGTGGCCAGCGGTCATGTAGTGCGGTTTGAGTTCAACGGGATCGAAGCTGTCGACGGCGATGACGCGCGCGGTCAACGTCTCGACTTCGCGCAGCAACGTCGCCTCAGCTTCCGTTACCACGCCCTTCCTGAAGGCGTCGCCGATCCAGTCGATGCCGTGGAAGCGCTTGATATCGCCCTTGCGGATGGCGCGATCGAGCTTCTTCTCGGCTTCTTCGGCTTGCATGACCTTCTGCAGCGTCACTTCCAACAGGCCCGTCGCGTCGTTGACGTCCTTGGAGATGAAGATATCGCGCGTCAGGCGGTCGCGCACCTCGCCGGGTTGCATCACGAGTTCCACGATTTTGTGGCCGAGCCAATCGGGCGCCGGCCGCAGACGCGCACCCAGCGGGAATACACAAGCACGCATCAAAATACGCGCACCGGCGTCCGGGAAATTATCGATTACGCCGCGTAGTGCTTCCTGAAACTTGTAGAGGCCATTACGCGCGCAGAACTCGACAATCGGCAGATCGGCCGGCGGGCGGCCGTCGTCTTCGAAACGCTTCAACGCGCAGGCTGTGATGTAGAGTTCGCTCAGCGCATCGGCGAGACGACCGGTTATCTTCTGCTTGGTCTTCAAGCCGCCGCCGAGCACGGCCACAGTCAGATCCGCAACTAGCGCGAACGACCGGCTGGCACGCGACAACTGCCGATACCATTCCGCCGTCTCGCCGACATGGCTTGGTGCTGCCGCAAAGCGCCCCCCGGTCACATTGTGAAACAGTGCACCCGTGACGTTCGATATGGAAAATGCGAGATGGCCCAGCAAAGCCGGCTCGAAGTCTGCCAAGCCCTGTTTCTGATCGGCGGCCTGACAGGCCTGGATCTCCTTGTAGAGATAGGGATGCGACCGCAACGCGCCCTGCGCAAACGTGATCAGCGTGCGCGTCAGAATATTTGCGCCTTCGACGGTGATGCCGACGGGCACCGCCTGATAGGCCGATTGCAGATAGTTCATCGGACCGTCACAGATGCCGCGACCGCCATGCAGATCCATGGCGTCGTTGACGGCAATCCGCATGCGTTCGGTCGTCTGGTATTTCATCAGCGCCGAAATCACCGACGGCTTCTCGCCACGCGACACCATCGACGCGGTAACCGCGCGGGCGGCTTCGTTGACGTAGGCGGTCTGCACCATGCGTGCGAGCGGCTCCTCCAGCCCCTCCATCTTGCCGACCGGCAACCCGAACTGCTTGCGGATGCGGCCATAAGCGGTGGTGTTGCGCAACATCGACTTGGCCCCCGCCGTCGCCGACGACGGCAGCGAGATCGCGCGGCCCGCCGCGAGGCATTCCATCAGCATGCGCCAGCCATGCCCGGCCATCTTCTGGCCGCCGATGACGAACTCCATCGGCACAAAGACGTCGCTGCCCCAGTTCGGTCCGTTCGGAAACGCCGACCCGCACGGTAGATGGCGGCGACCAATGTTCACACCCGGATGATCCGCGGGAATGAGCGCCACGGTGATGCCCACGTCGTCCTTGTCGCCGATTAGCTTGTCGGGATCGAAGAGGTGAAACGCCAGCCCGACCAGCGATGCTTTCGGACCGAGCGTGATGTAGCGCTTGTCCCACGACAGCTTGATACCCAGCGTTTCCGCGCCTTTGTAGATGCCTTTAGTGACGGTGCCGATATCGCGCATGGTGGCAGCGTCCGAACCCGATGTCGGCCCGGTCAGCGAAAAGCACGGAACTTCCAGGCCTCGAGCCAGGCGTGGCAGATAGTAGGACTTCTGTTCGTCCGTGCCGTACTTCTCGATCAATTCTCCCGGCCCGAGCGAATTCGGCACCATTACGATCGTGCAAACATCCGGCGAGCGTGAGGCGACTTTGCCGAGGATCATCGACTGCGCCTGGCCCGAAAAACCTAAACCGCCAAGCGATTTTGAAATGAGCATGCCTAGGAAGCCGTGCTTTTTTACAAAGTCCCAGATTGGCTCCGGCACTTCGTGCTCGCCGTGACGGATCTGCCAGTCGTCGATCATGCGGCAAAGCTCTTCAGTCGGGCCGTCCAGAAAAGCGCGTTCTTCGCCGCTCAGCGTAATCGGCGGCACCGCGCGCAACTGATCCCAATCGGGTGTGCCCGAGAAAAGCTGTGCGTCAAAGCCAATCGTGCCGGCGTCGAGTGCCTGCTGTTCGGTATCCGAAACTTTCGGCAAGATCTTGCGCACCATCGAATAGGCCGGCGCAACAATCCAGGTTCGACGCAGCGATGGAATTGCAAGCGCGCACAACGCCAATACGGGCAGCAGCGCCAACACCGAAATCACATCCAGCGAAGGCCAGAAGCCGTCCCCGTCAAACAGCCCTGATGACCACACCCACCACGTGCCCAGCGCGAGAGCGGCATAGGTCCACATCGCCGCACGCCGCATACTCAGCGCATAAGCTGCGATAAGGACCAGGAGGAGGAAAATGGTCGCCATCGGGTGTCTCCATGACCTGCGGACGCGAGGATATATCAGCGCTGAACTATCACCGATCCCAAAAACTCGCCACAACGGCTTCAGACTAGAACAAGTTGACGTTTACGTCAATTTGCGAGCAGTCGTCATCCAGTTGGCAATTGCAGTGAATGACAGCAGATGGCTTTATACCTCTGCATCCGCCGCTCGCCCCGAGGAACAGAAAATATGTCGCCACGCCAACCGTTGCCCCCCACCGGCATGCGCAAGAATCTCGCCAATTACGGTGACGCCGAATTCTCGGTGTTTCTGCGTAAGGCGTTCATCAAGGCGTTGGGCTACACCGATGACGCACTGGAGCGGCCGATCATCGGCATCGTCGACACCAACTCGGGCTACAATGCCTGCCACAGTAATATTCCGGACCTCATCGAGGCAGCCAAACGCGGGGTATTGCTGGCGGGCGGCATTCCGATCCCGTTTCCGGTTATTTCCATCCAGGAGAGTTTCGCCAATCCGACGAGCATGTACCTGCGCAATCTGATGGCCATCGATACGGAGGAAATGATCCGCGCGCAGCCGATGGACGCGGTGATCCTGCTGGGCGGCTGTGACAAGACGGTGCCGGCGTTGTTGATGGGGGCGGCCAGCGCCAACGTGCCGGCTATCATGCTGGTGACCGGCCCCATGCTGGCCGGCAGCTGGCGCGGCGAACGTGTCGGCGCCTGCACCGACTGCCGTCGTTTCTGGGGGCGTTATCGTACAGGAGACTTGAGCGAGGGCCAGATCAACGAAGTAAACGGTGAACTGGCGCCGACGATCGGCACCTGCGGTGTGATGGGTACGGCCAGCACCATGGCGCTAGCCGCCGAAGCGATGGGTATGATGCTGCCAGGCGGAGCGACGATCCCAGCTGTGATGGCGGAACGGCGCCGGCTGGCCGAGCAAACTGGCGCGCGCGCCGTGGCCATGGCCGGCGAGAAGCTGACCCCGGACCAGATCATGACGCCGGCGGCATTCAAAAACGCGTTGCGCATCATCCTCGCCGCCGGCGGATCGACCAACGCGCTCATTCACCTCACTGCGGTGGCCGGTCGGATGGGCATCGGCATCGATCTCGCCGGCTTCGATCGAATGGGACGGGAAACGCCCGTTCTCGTCGACCTGAAGCCGACTGGTCAAGGCTATATGGAGGACCTGCATCGTGCCGGTGGGCTGACGGCGATCATGCGCGAACTGGGCAATATGCTCGACTTCGAGTGCCCAACGGTGACGGGGCGGACGCTGGGGCAGAACATCGCCGGCATGGCACCAGCATGGCCACAGGAAGTAATCAAGCCGACGGCGTCTCCGGTTTATCCGGCAGGCGCCATGGCCGTTTTGCGCGGCAATCTCGCGCCGAACGGTGCACTGATCAAGCAAGCCGCAGCCCGACAATCCCTGTTGCAGCACAAGGGACGCGCGGTGGTGTTCGACACGCTGGCAGATCTGGCGGCGCGCATCGACAGCGAGGATCTCGATGTGCAAGCGGAAGACATTCTGGTCCTCCGCAATGCCGGACCCAAGGGCGCGCCCGGCATGCCGGAGGCCGGCTATATTCCAATCCCCCGTAAACTCCTGCGGGCGGGCGTGACCGACATGGTGCGTATCTCAGACGCGCGCATGAGCGGCACGGCATTCGGGACGATTGTTTTGCACATCAGCCCGGAAGCAGCCGACGGCGGACCGCTCGCGCTCGTCCACAACGGCGACATGATCACGCTGGATACCGCTGGACGTCGCATCGACGTGGACGTTAGCGCCGCGGAATTGCAAAGCCGCCAAATAGCCCTACCCACGCGCCCGGCAACAACGCGGCGCGGTTACGAAAAAATCTATTTTGAGACCGTTACTCAAGCCGAGCGCGGTTGCGATTTTGATTTCTGTATCCCGGAGATAACGCAGTATATCCCGTAAGATCCGTCCCGGTTTTTGAATAGCCGAGCAACGACCTTCGCTCTTTGTTATGCCGGGCTAATTCACAGGAAAATGGGACACACACATGGTCGATTTCCAGGCCTTGCGGAGCCCCTGAAAACAACGTCACCAGATCCAGGCAAATCCCACCAACGTCCAATTCTCAATGATGCCATCTAATAAATCAAGAATTGCTCAATTACTTTGTATCTCCAGAGTCGGGAAAATCGAGTGTGCTAGCAGACACCGGACCACTCACTGGCACACTCCGCCGTGTCGTCGTGCGCGGCGCCGCGGCCGATGCTCGACGCTCAACAACTGGTGGTGGCGGTAATGTTTCGACTTGTTCCCGAACAGGCGGGCGACCGCCATCTCTGCAAATCGAGGACTCGAGATCTGCGATATCGATGAACTGATCGGCTTGTCTGCGCAGTTCGTCAGCAACCATTGCGGGCTGCGTCTGCAGCGTAGAGATCACGCTAACGCGTTTCCCCTTGAGCTGCAAAGCAGCGACCAACGCGCGGAAATCGCCATCACCTGTAAAAAGCACAATATGATCAACAACATCGGCCATGCGCATGGCGTCGACGGTCAATTCAATATCCATATTACCCTTGATCTTACGACGACCAAGACTATCGGTGAATTCCTTGGTCGGTTTTGTCACCATCGTAAAACCGTTGTAATCAAGCCAGTCTACTAACGGCCTGATCGACGAGTATTCTTGGTCTTCCGCGAGCGCGGTATAGTACAACGCCCGCACCAATTGCCCCTTAACTCTAAATAAATTCAGCAATTTCTTATAATCGACATCGAAACCCAGTGCTTTTGCTGTCGCATAAAGATTAGCGCCATCAACAAAAATAGCAATTCTTTCAGTTTGATAAAAATGCATGAAACCACCCACTTTAAAATTAGCGATCTCAAATCGCTTTTATTGAACTGTGTTTTGCGTGCTACTCTGTGTTCGTCGTACCAAGCTGCGATTTACAATCCCGTGTGTGATGTAGAACCGCCTTCTTTGGCAAAAGTTCCGCGACACCGTCGCGACAGCCCTCGCTTATGGCAACAAATCTGGCTCTAGAAAACCCCACTTATCAGGAAACTCATTTGATTTGAACGCAAACAATCTTCATGCAAGACCATACTATCGCCACCATCGACATCGCGCTTTACGTAATAGAAAATCTGCGCGAAAGCAAACAACACTATGACTAGATTGCATTTTTAATGGCCGACTATTCGCCCTACTATCACTCTGGTCGACACGTCTTGGTTGCACTTGGGAGCAATCAAACGGGTCATTGGGGCTCGCCGGAAGAAACACTTAGGACAGCTGTATACACATTAAACCAGCTGGGACATTATGTCCAGATCTCATCTGACCTGTATCTGACACTAGCTGTCGGCTTGGGACGACAATCGATTTATCTGAATGCTGCCATTCTCTTACGGTCAAATGTGGCGCCCGCCACCCTGCTCCGCGTTTTCAAACGTCTAGAGAGGGCGGCGGGTCGGCGGCTCGGGCGCCATTGGGGGCCGCGCCCCCTTGATATTGATATCATCTCGACACGGCTGGCAATCGGCCGAACTGGACGCCGACGCGTGGCCGGCCAACTGGTATTGCCGCACCCGGAGATGCAAAACCGTGCTTTTGTGCTTGCCCCTCTGGCAGACATCGCACCCCACTGGTGGCACCCAAAACTGGGATGCACCATCCACCAACTTATGCGACGGCCGCTGATAAAGCAACAGATGCGCGGTCTGCGGAGATGCAAAGGCAGCTCTATCCGGCTATTGCCGTACTGACGTGCTTGCAATTTTGTTGACCGCATGGTCTATGATGCTGAAAACCATGGGCCCGTTCCTGTGGCTTTCAGCGTTTTCGCGAGTGTTTAGTCCTCTCGTCCCTTTGTTAAAACAGACTACTCATTCAGTCAGTCAGGCGATTGTGCAAACCACTCTTTGGCAAAGCATTCTGCGCAAGCCAGGCAACACGAGGTGACACATGGCACGAGTAACTGTCGAGGATTGCGTTGACAAGGTTCCAAATCGTTTTGAACTCGTGCTGGTCGCCGCTCATCGCGCTCGCGCTTTGACCTCTGGCGCCGCCATGACCGTCGACCCGGACAACGACAAGAATCCGGTCGTTGCCCTGCGTGAAATCGCCGAACGTACGGTCCCCGCCGACGACCTGCGCGAGGGCTTGATCCATTCAATCCAGAAGAATGTCGAAGTTGACGAACCTGAAGAAGGCGCAGCGCCGCGCATGGTTCAAGATCGCCGTCCGATGCTTGGACGTGACGACCAGTCCGCCGACAATACCGTGGATATCATGACCGAGGAACAACTGCTGCGCGGCATGGAAAGCATGACGCCGACCGAACCGTCTTCGAATGGAAACGGCGGCCCGGGCGGCAACGGTCGCGGCTGAGGCGCATCGCCGCTACAACCCCGCTCAATTTCAGATGGCGCGCCGATGCCAAGGCGCGCCATTATTTTTTATGCGCCGGGTTCCTGCGGAAAAATCACTTTTCATGTGGCGTTCAGGCCGGATTGCGGATCAACTGCGAGTAACCACTAAATTTCCAAACCGAGTTCGAACCTGTGATCGACACACGAGGCAAACCATGATGCGGCAGTACGAGCTCACGGAGCGCGTGCTGAACTACAATCCTGCCGCGGACGAGGCACTGCTCAACAAGGCCTACGTTTTCGCGATGAAAGCGCACGCCGGTTTGCAGCGCAACAACGGTGACCCCTATTTTTCCCATCCGCTCGAAGTCGCGGCCATTCTCACCGACCTCAAGCTCGACGATGCCACTATTGCGACGGCCTTGCTGCATGACGTGGTGGAAGACACCAGTGTCACCAAGGCGCAAATCGATCAGGCGTTCGGCACGGAAATCGGCGGACTGGTCGAAGGCCTGACCAAGATCATGCGGCTGGACCTGGCTTCGCGCAAAGCCCAGCAGGCCGAGAGTTTCCGTAAATTGCTGATCGCCATCTCGTCGGATGTGCGCGTGCTGTTGGTCAAGCTCGCCGACCGCCTGCACAACATGCGCACGCTGCAGCATAACAAGCCTGAAAGTCGCCGCCGCAACGCCGAGGAAACGCTGGAGATCTATGCGCCTCTCGCGGGCCGCATGGGCATGCAAAGTTTCCGCGAAGAGCTGGAAGAATTGTCCTTCAAATGGCTGCACCCCGAAGCCTACGCGACGCTGGTCGCCAAGCTCGAGGACCTGCGCAAGCGCAACGCAGGGATCGTCGAGGAAATAAGTTCGATGCTCAAATCCCGCTTGCTGGAGGCCGGTATCAAGGCGGAAGTCACTGGGCGTGAAAAAAAGCCTTACGCCGTCTGGCGCAAGATGCAGAATAAACAGATTAGCCTGGAGCAGCTGTCGGATATCTACGGCTTCCGTGTGCTCGTCGATACGCCAGACACCTGTTATCGCGCGCTCGGTATCGCGCACAGCCACTGGCGAACCGTGCCCGGGCGGTTCAAGGATTATATCTCCACGCCTAAACAAAACAATTATCAGTCCATCCACACGACTATCTCAGGTCCGCGCAATCAGCGCGTCGAGATGCAGATCCGCACCTACGCCATGCACGAAGTCGCCGAGGTGGGTATCGCCGCGCACGCCCTCTACAAAGACCGGCTGGAACCCGCCGTCGCCAATGACGAGGCCCCGAGTTCGGCCGGCAGTTCGCCGCCGAAGGAGAATCCCTATCGCTGGCTTCGCCACATGGTGAGCACTCTGCTGGACAGTAACGCCAGCACGCTGTTGGACGGTAGCAAGGCCGAGGAATTTCTAGAGCACACAAAACTCGAGTTGTTCCACGATCAGGTTTTCTGCTTTACGCCGAAGGGGCGCATTATCGCGCTGCCGCACGGCGCTACACCGATTGATTTTGCCTATGGCGTCCACACCGATGTCGGCAATAACTGCATCGGCGCCATCATCAATGGCCGGCACATGCCGTTGACGACGCAATTGCGGAACGGCGACGAAGTGGAGGTCCTCACCGCCAAAGGCCAGACCCCGCCTGCAGCGTGGGAGCAGATTGTGGTGACAGGACGGGCGCGCTCGTCGATCCGGCGCGCCACACGCGATACAGCTCGCCGTCAATACTGCGAACTGGGACGGCGCTTGCTGGTTGCCGCCGCCGAAAAAGCCAACGTCAAATATGACGACGAGCAATTGCGCGGCGTGCTCGGCCAATTGAGCCAGAAGTCGGTCGACGAAACGCTGGCTGCCGTTGGACGCCACGAACTCGACGCCAACGTAGTCATCAAGACGCTCTACCCAGGCGTTGTGTTTGCCTCATCCAAAGCCGTGTCCGAACGCCTCAAGGCGCGCAACGCGCAATCTACAGCTGACGAGGGCTGGTTTGGATTGGCAAAAGGGTTAGGGCTCAAGTTCCGGCTCCCCGGCGTCCGCGCTTCGGCAGCAATCGGCCCGGCGGCCAGCAATGGCGCGGCAGTTCCCGTGGGCGGTGTGCCGATCCGAGCTTTGAACAACGATATTCCCGTGACCATGGAAGATGGCGGCGCACTGCCGGGCGACCGCGTCGTCGGCGTGCTCGATGGCGGCGGCGGCATCCGTATTTTTCAAATCCATTCGCCACGCCTGCAGGACTACGAAAGTGCACGTTGGATCGATGTGAATTGGGATGTGGACCCGGATAAGCCAGAGCGGTTTCCGGCACGCATTACGGTAACCGTCGTTAATGAGCCCGGCACACTGGCAAAAGTTGCCAAAGTCATCGGTGAGGCGGATGGCAACATCGATACGTTGCGTATGATGCGGCGCGCCACCGACTTCACGGAGATGGTTATCAACCTTGAAGTGTTCGACGTCACGCACCTGAACGCCATCCTGGCGGGGCTAAAGGCGCAGTCGGTAGTGAGTGCCGCCGAACGTGTGTTTGGTTGAGAAATGTACGCCGCGACCACTGATTCGGGCGGGATCAAGTCTGTCAGAACGAGCGCAAATCAGCTAATGCAGTCGGGATAGGTCCTGCGGGATCATGCCGATCCCCGGATTATCGAACATGCTGATGGCTCGCCGAGCACCACCATCCTTGCGCGAAAGCGTGCGCCTCGCGCTTTGGCCGCGCCGAACTTGGTTGCGATCGCTACGCTATGGCCAACTCAGGCTGATGCGCTTGCGCGCCGTGCCGCGCAGCCTGGCATTGGGCGCCGCCGCTGGCGTATTCGTGGCAGTGTTGCCCATTCCCGGCATTCAATTGTTGGCCGCCGCCGGATTGGCGTGGCTCATTCGCGGCCATCGCGGCACCGCGGCAGTGGCGACGTTCGCGGCCAATCCCGTCACCTATCCTTTGATCTGGATTGCTTCGTACACCTTGGGTGCGACCATCCTCGGCACGCCGGTTTCAGATGCCGCGCACGATCTCGACATGCTGTCCGACCTGATGGCCCACAGCTGGGCGAGCCCGCCATCGGCCATGAGCAGTATGCGCACGCTGTTGCCGGCTTTCACCACGTTGGCTGTCGGTGCGGTGCCGCTGGCAATGCTATCGGCGACGCTGGCCTATATCGGCGTACGGCATGCCCTCAAGCGTGCCGACCGACGAAGACACGTACGGATGATTGCGTTGGCCGCTTCAACACGTCGATCTATTGCCAATCATCGTCTGGAAGGCGCGCGACGCGTTCGCCAACGGATCGTCAAAGCGGCAGCGTGATTACCACACATATCCAATCGGCTGTCCCTGGAAGATCTCAGCGAGACGGCGGCGGGTGCCGGCATTGGTCGCCTGGGGCAGGGAGTCGAGGGCGAAAAAAGCCTGCTCAGCGATTTCAAAACTAGCGGCGGGAATGGGCGCGCGGGTGAAGTCCCGCAAGACGTAGAGCACCACGTGGTCGCCGGGAAACACCGCGCCGTGGTTGAAGATGCCGTGCAGCACCGGCGGACTTCGTGCCATGACACCGGTTTCTTCCGCGAGTTCACGCAGCGCCGCCACCGACACTGTCTCCCCCTTCTCGACGCCGCCGCCTGGAAAATGCCACCCAGGGCGATAGCCGTGACGCACCAGAAGTACCCTGTTTTGCTCATCGACAACGCATACTTGACCGCCCAGCGTGAGCCCGCGCGTCATCCGCCAGCGCTTTTGCAGCAACCAGCGCACGAATAAACGGCTGGGCGATGGCGCCGGATTTTTTGAACCACTGGTCATTGGCGCTGGGTCTGATCGAAGCCTGCTGTTTAATCGAGCCACGTCACGAAGCGTTCAATCGGCTCGCGCACGGTTACAAAGCTGTTGACGACATCGCCCTTGTCCTCGAAGCCGAGCGACATGCCGCAAACCAGCGTCTGCGCGTCTGGTATCCCGACGATCCGCTTGACGGTGGCCGGTTGATAGGCAAACGCTGCCTGCGGACAAGTCGCCAAGCCTTCTCCGCGCGCCGCAATCATGACGGATTGGACGAACATGCCGAGATCGAGCCAGCTGCCCTTCTCAAGATAGCCGTCGATCGAGAAGAACAGCGCCACCGGCGCGCCAAAAAATTTCCAGTTCTGCGCGTGCTGCTCCTGCATGCGCACCTTGTCGTTGCGACCGATGCCGAGGGTTTTATAGAGGCCGAAGCCACAGGCGCGCCGACGCGACAAATAAGGCTCACGCCATTCCTCGGGATAATAGTTGTATTCGCGTTTGTCCGTTTTGCCGGCAGCCGAAAGTTCCAACAGCTCCGCCGTCAACGCGTCCTTGCGCGCACCCTGCAGCACATAGACGTGCCAGGGCTGGATGTTCGTGCCCGATGGCGCGCGGCTGGCGATGCGGAGGATTTTTTCGATCGTCTCGCGTGGCACGGCCTTTTTCTCGTAGGCGCGTACGCTGCGCCGGCCGACGATGGCTTCTTCGACAGTCATCATAGGCACGTATCCTTCGTAGTTGGCTCAATTGACACGGATTGGCATTCAAGCGCCGGGTTATACAACGGCCTTGACGGGCCAGTAGCGCCGCGCCAACGCCACCGTTGCCGGCAGGAATACCAGATCACCGACCAGCGATGCGAGCAACGTAATGGCGCAGACGCGGCCGAACAACCGCAGCGACGGCAAGCCCGAGAACATGGTGACGCCCAGGCCAAACGCCAGCACGATTGTTGTGAGGATAATTGCTGGCCCCACCAGCACGCGCGCACGCCGGATCGCCAGCTCTGGCGCTTCGTCTGCGCGCTGCTCACGATGCAGGCGGTTGAGGAAGTGGATAAGCGCATCAACCCCCAGGCCAAAAATCACCACCAGCGCAATAACGCTGGAAAATTCGAGCCCCCCCCCCATCACCCAGATGATCGTGCCGGAAGCGACGATCGGGAACATCGACGGCAGAACGCTGATTACCGACACAAACGCCGAGCGGAACACCAGGCCGAGCAGCAGCGCCACGAGCGCCATGGCCGCCCACAGTGCGCCGTCGAGCTGAGTGATCAAGCGGGCGCTGTTTCGAGCCGCGAGCGCCGGTAGACCCGTGACCGAAATCTCGTAGCCGGGATGACGCTGGCGAATGCCCTGCAGTGCCGCGTCGAGGCGATCTACGACCGGCAGGATCTGGCTGGCGTCGATGTCCGGCAGTCGCCCGGTGACAAGCACCGACTTCTCATCCTTGGCGATGAACCGTTGCACCAAATGCGTCGGCAACAGGCCGACATACTTCTTCACCGTGGCAATCGAGGTATCGCCCGATTCGGCGAGCCAGCGCCTGAGGCTGTCGAGCGACCAGACGTTGCCGAGGCCCGCGACCCTCTCAATCGTAGTGTGCACGTCGGCAATGACGCCCAGCGTCTCCGCATCATAGAGGCTTTGCGCCGCGCCGAACCGGATCATCACGTGAACGGGGTTGGCGCCGGTCAATTTCGCGTCCAGGCGATCGGTCGCCTTCAGCGCCTGTTCCCGATCCGGCACCTGATCGGCCAAGCGATAGCGGGGCACGAGCGACAGGTGCGCGAGACTGAAGAGTATCCCGAGCACGATGCCGACCGCCGAAACGAGGGCCGCGCGCGCCACCACCCAATCGACGATGGCGCCGACAAACCTCGCGAGCGCTTGCATGGCAGTGTCGCTGCTGGTGTTGGCCAACTGCGCGCCATCGTGATCGCGGATGAGCGCCAACGCCAGCGCGGGCATGGCACCAAGCACAGCAAAATAAGAGACGCAGGTGGCGAGTGCGCCGGCCTTGCCGAAGGTCTGGATCAAACCGGAATCAGAAAACATCAACGCGATGAACGAGACCAGCGCGGTGGCGTGCGCGATCACGCAGGCGGGCCCGACGACGCGCACGGCGAAGTGGATGGCCTGCCGCGCGCTGTCGCCGGCGCGCAGGCGATCGCGGATGGCATAGGTCATCTGCATGCTATCGGCAAAGCCCATCACCATCACCAGCGGCGTCATGACGTTGAGGAACAGATTGAGCTTGAAGCCCGACCAACCCAACAACCCCAGCGACAGCAGCACTGCCAGCACCGGCGGCAAGGCCGCCAGCAGCATCAGCCGCGCCGAACGGAAAAACAGCCACGCTATACCCGCGCCGAAGGCCAGCCCCAAGCCATTGTAAGTCAACTGATCGCGCTCGACCGCGTTGCGGATCTCGAGTTGCATGACCGGCGCGCCGGTGAGCTGCACCTTGAGCCCGGCCGATTCCAATTCCTTGCGCAGCAATGCATTGATACCGCCGATGACGGCGCTGTTGCCTTCGTCGGCGACGACACCGCGATCAAGTGCCAGCACCGCCATGGCCAGCGTGCCATCGGCCGACAAGAACTTGCCAGCGACGATCTCGTTGCTGCGCAGCTGCTGGATCAACGCATCGTACTCTGGACCTTCCGGCAGATCATCAGGCATGATCGGCGGCGGGTAACCAGTTGCATCCGGTTTGCCGCGCGCCGACAGCATCGATACGACGCCGCTGACGCCGTCGGCCAGCTGCAAATCGATCAACGCCCGACGCAATGCTTCGATCTGCGGCTTCTTGAGCAGGTCCTTGCCTTCGACCACGACGAGCACGTCGTATTCGGTCGACGGGAAGCGCCTATCAACTTCTTCGTAGCGACGGAAATCGGCTGTATTGGTGCGGAATAATTCCGACAGGCTATCGTCGACCTTCAATCGGCCGAGGCCAAAAGCCGCAATGACGGCCAGTGCCGCAATAACCAATGCAGCCCACCACGGGCGCTGAAGCGTGGCGAAGCCCAGCCTGTGCAGCCCGAAGCTGAAGCTGAGTTCGGGGTGCGTATTGGCCTTCTCGGCCGGAATGGGCTCGGTCATCGGTCCTGTGGGTTGATAGTTCGCCTTCCTCCGACGATAGCAGCCGCCGTTGGCCGTGACGAGGGGGCGCCGACAGGACGCGGTACGGGAATGAAGACTGCCCTCCCCGGAAACTCCGGGAAGGGCAGGACAGGAACGACAAGGCTTAGGCCTGCGCCTCGATCTGCTTGGCAGCGGCGACGGTGTTACCCTTGCCGATGGCGACCGTGCGCGGCTTCAGCCGTTCCGGCACATTGCGCACCAGATCGACATGCAGCAGGCCGTCCTTGAGGTCGGCGCTTTTGACCTCGACATGATCGGCCAGCTGAAAGCGGCGCTCGAACGCGCGAGTCGCGATGCCGCGGTGAAGAAATTTACGCTCGGAGGTCTCCACCGGTTTCGAACCGGTAACACTCAGTGCGTTTTCCTTGATCTCGACCTTGATTTCCGAGTCGGAGAATCCGGCCACAGCCATCGTGATGCGATACTCGTTGTCGCCGAGCCGCTCGATGTTGTAGGGGGGAAAAGGACTAGGCTCGCTGTCAAGGCCGGCGGCGCTGTCGAGCATTTGCACGAGGCGATCGAAACCGACGGTGGAGCGATAGAGGGGGGCATAATCGAATGTATGCATGGAAGTTCTCATTGAGAAGCAACTTTTGAGTTTATCCGCCCAGATGGGCCGGATGGTTCTATTCGCGCACCCCGGATGGGCCTGCGCTGGTACGGATTTAGGAGCATTTTCTCCCGGTTCAAGTCGCCGCCCGCGAGAATTTTTTGCTTTGTTGACGGGGCAATCAAACATCGTGATCATTGAGGCTGGTGGGTCCGTTTACCCTGTGCCGAAAATTTTGGAGGACGCATGCCCGCTTGCCGGTCAGACGCAACAGCCCGCGACCGCGCCGAGATCCGTGACCTGCTCGAGAACTGGGTGGTGTGGCGCGACGCCGGCCATTGGGAGCGCTTCCGCACCGTCTGGCACGACGACGGCCAGATGATGGCGACATGGTTTCAAGGCAGCGCAGACGAGTTCATCCGCGTCAGTCGTGAGGGTTGGGAAAAAGGTGTCAGCATGCTGCATTTTCTCGGCGGCATCTCGATTGACGTTGTAGGAGCACGAGCGATCTCTCAGAGCAAAATGACCATTTCGCAACGCGGTAATGTCGAGGGCGTGCGGTGCGACGTCGTTTGTACCGGCCGCTTCTACGATTTTCTGGAAAAGCGCGGCGATCGCTGGGGCTTGGTACTGCGCCAGCCTATCTACGAAAAAGATATTCTCGTACCCGTTGATCCCCAGCAAAGACCCGCATTGGACAAAAGCCCGTTGGCGGAATTTCCGGAAGGCTATCGTCACCTCGCTTATATGCAGTCTCGCATCGGCTACACGGTGAAACCTGACATGCCCGGACTGCAGGGACCGGAGGTGGCGGCGTTGTACGCGCGCGGCGCACGCTGGTTGGCGGCCGAGGCAAGCTGAAGCGACGCATCACCACAAGATTAGGATGCCGGGCCAAAGGGGGCCGGCCAGAAGCGCCCGCCGGTCATCGGCTGTGCGACCCCGGTCGTCGACGGCAGACTGAGCGGCAAGCCATCCACCGAGCGCACCGCCAGGTAGCCGAAGCACTCCGCCTCAAGCAGATCGCCGTTCCAACCGACGCTTTCCACGGTCTCGACCGGGACACCCATCCGTTGGTTGAGGCCAGCCATCAACTGCGCGTTCAGGCGACCGCCCCCGCCAACCAACCACCGCACCGGCGTGCGCGGCATATGCGCGAGTGCTGCCGCAGTCGCCTCGATCGTGAATGCAGTCAGCGTCGCCACGGCGTCCGCGGCATCCAGCGCACCGACGATTGCGGCACGTGCGTGAAACTCGTTACGATCGAGCGATTTCGGCGTGGGTTTGGCAAAGAAAGGATTGCTCATCAACTGTGCCAACACCGTCTGGTCAACGCGGCCGCGAGCCGCGATGCGACCGCCATCGTCGTAGGGAATGCCGAAGCGGCGCAGCACAAAGTCGTCGATCAGCGCCGAGGCCGGCCCGGTGTCGAACGCGATGACATTTTCGCCGTCGATATAGGTGACATTGCCGACGCCACCGAGATTGAGCACCATCAACGGCTGCGGCAAGGCGCGCGCGAGGGCCGCGTGATAAAGCGGCACCAGCGGTGCGCCCTGCCCGCCGCTCGCCACGTCGGCGAGACGGAACTGATCAACCACGGCGATGCCGAATCTGGCTGCCAGAATGCGCCCTTGGCCGAGTTGGCGGGTAAAACGCCTTTCTGGGCGGTGATAGACGGTCTGGCCATGCAGCCCTAGCAGGTCAATATCTTGCGCCGTGAGACCTTCACTCCGCATGAACGCGGCGATCGCGTCGCCGAACGCATGGGTCACGCGCGTTTCCAAATCGTCGAGCGGGTCGGTTTCGGCGCGCGCGGCGTGCGGCAGGAAGGCCTGCAGTTCCGTGCGCAACGCCTGGGGATAGGGGAACATGCGGCCGCCGCGCGGGATCACCCGATCGCGGCCGTCGGTATCGATGCGCGCGACATCGATGCCGTCCATGGACGTGCCGCTGATGACGCCGATGACGGACTTGAGGGGGGCGACGGTCATTGCCAAATCCGCAACTGAAGTGTGGGCTGCCCCGACTATACGCCGACGCTCGCCAATGCCACCAAAAACCATTCGCCAATTGGCGAGCGCGAAGCGTATGCTTTAGGTCCTACTCTGCGCCGTGCTGCCCGAACAGCCCGCCGCCGGAACCGCAACGGGGCGCCATGACCACTCGATCCACCGAAGCCAGATTGCCGGTCTGGCTCCTCATCACCATTGTCGGCGTCATCGTCGGGGTTTCGATGGGGCGCGCGCAATCGATGGGACTATATCTCACGCCCGTGACGACATCGCTTGCCGTCGGGCGGGAAACATTCGGCTTGGCAATGGCCATGGCGCAATTGATGATGGGCGTGTTCGCGCCCATGTCCGGCGCGCTGATCGATAAATTCGGCGCCGGCCGCGTCGTTGCGCTCTGCGTCTTGATCACGGTCGCGGGCCTCTGGCTGATGTATGCGGCCACTTCGGGTCCGTGGCTGATTGCCAGTGGCGCGCTGATGGGCATCGGCGTTAGCGGCACGGGCTTGACCGCACTTGTGGGCACCGTCGGCAGGCTTGCGCCACCCGAGGAACGCCTCAGCGCCATTGCGTCAATCGGCATTTCGGCGGGCATCGGCGGGTTCGTTGCACTACCGATCATGCATCTGTTGATCGAGCAGGTGGGCTGGCAGGCCAGCCTACTGTGGCTGATGGCGATCACCGCGCTGCTCATCCCGCTGGCGCGACCGATCGGCGGCAAACCCGTCCTCGTTGTCAGCACCACCCGGGCGCAGACGTGGCAAGAGGCGTTGGCCGAGGCGTTTGGGCATCCGAGCTTTCTCTTGCTGTCGCTCGGCTTCTTCGTCTGCGGATTTCATGTTGCCTTCATCATGGTGCATCTGCCCGCCTTCACCACCGACCGCGGCTTGCCGGCCTGGGTCGGCCCCATCGCTTTGTCGGCGATCGGCATTGCCAATATCGCCGGCACATATCTGGCAGGCCAGTCGGGTAAATACATCGAGAAACGCCGCGGCCTGAGCCTAATCTACTTCGGTCGCGCATTTTTATTTCTCGGATTTCTCGTGTTGCCGATGACGTCGTTCACGGTGATCGGGTTGTGTGCAATGCTGGGCTTGCTGTGGCTGGCGACGATCCCGCTGACCAGCAGCTTGGTCGCGACATTCTTCGGCACCACGTGGATGTCGATGCTGTTCGGGATCGTCTTTTTTGCCCATCAGGTCGGCGCATTTCTGGGCGTGTGGATCGCGGGGCGGGTGTTTGACACGACGAAGTCGTATGACGCGATGTGGTGGATGTCGATCGCGCTCGGTTTGCTTGCAGGGCTGATCAACTGGCCGATCAGTGAACGCCCGGTCGCCCGGCTGACCGCCAACACCGTTTGATCAAAAAGGTCAGTATTCCGGCAATTGACATCGCCGATAGTTATAGATCATAACTAATTTCACAAATTCAGATATCGCCGACTTCGGGGCCAACCGGAGCAGCGCTGCGGTCTACAGGAAACGTCAATCGTTGGAGGAAAATATGACTTCAATTCTTCGGGCATTGTTGTGCGGGACCGCGCTTTGTGCGGCGACTGCTACGGCTGCAACGGCGCAGATCAAAGTCGGCATCACGGTGTCGCAGACCGGGCCAGCTGCAGCCCTCGGTATTCCCCAGAAGAATACGGTCGCGCAGCTCCCCAAGGAAATCGCCGGACAGCCGGTTGAGTATATCATCCTCGACGATGCGACGGACCCGACCAAGGCCGTCGCCAACGCCCGCAAGATGATTTCTGAAAACAAGATCGACATTCTCATCGGTTCGTCGGCCACGCCGGCGACGCTGGCATTGGTCGACGTGGCCGCTGAAACCAAGACGCCCTACTGCGCCATGGTACCCACCAAAAGTGCCGTCATGCCCATGGACGAGAAGCGCAAGTGGGTATTCAAGGCGCCGCAGAACGACGCCATCATGGCCGAAGCAGTGGCCGATCACATGGTTGCAGCAGGCATCAAATCAATTGGTTTTCTCGGCTACACCGATGGTTATGGCCAAGGCTGGCTTGACGAAGTCAATGACATTTTCCCGAAGAAGGGGATCAAGGTGCTGGCGGTCGAGCGCTTCCAGCGCACCGACACCAGCGTCACTGCGCAAGGCTTGAAAATTCTCGCAACCGAACCTGATGCAGTGCTGATCGCAGCGTCCGGCACGGTCGCGGTGATGCCGCACAAGACGCTCAAGGAACAGGGTTACAAAAAGCCGATCTATCAAACGCACGGCATCTCGACGATGGAATTCGTGCGCGTCGGCGGCCAGGACGTGGAGGGAACCATCTTCCCCGCCGGCCCCGTCGTGATTGCCAGCTTGCTGCCCGACTCCCATCCCTCGAAGGCTGCGGGCCTCGCCTACATCAAGCAGTACGAAGAGAATAACAAATCGCCGTTCGCAGGTTTTGGTGCCCATCTCGCCGATTGCGCGACGTTGATGCTGGCCGGCGTGAAAACCGCACTGGCCAAGAGCAAGCCGGGCAGCGACGAATTCCGCGCGGCCCTGCGTGACGCCGTCGAAACGTCCAAGGACGTCATCGCGACGCACGGCGTTTACACATTCTCGCCGACAGACCACGCCGGTCTCGACAAGCGCAGCCGCGTCCTGATCAAGGTCGAAGGCGGCAAGTGGACATTGGTCCCTGAGACGAAATAGACGCAGGTTTTATGACGGCAAAAGGGGTGGGTCGGACGTTCTCATCCCGAGTAGGTGCAAGCTGGCAACCCGCCTTAAGTCGTTGCTGGCTTGCATCGACGCAACGTTCGTTTGTTGCTGGATTTCGGATATCCGCGACAATCGAAATGACCCCAATTTGTCATGGCCGCGCCGGCGGCCACCCAAGCATGCTGAATGCTTGGCTTCTGTCGGTCAGCTGCGTCAGCAACCTGAGTTGCAATGTCAGTTTTGCAAATGGTTTGCTTGGGTGGCCGCCTGCGCGGCCATGACGAAATATTGTTGTGACTGACCAACAGCACGTGCATCGATGGGGGCGGCATGAATTCGACGATTGCACTGTTCCTGGCCCAGGACGGCATCATCAACGGCGCCATTTATGCGCTGGTCGGCGTGACGTTGGTGCTGGTGTTTGCCGTCACACGCATCATCTTCGTGCCGCAAGGCGAATTGATCGCTTGGGCGGCACTGACAGTGGCAGCCCTCGAAGCCGGCGCAGTTCCCGGCACGGCGTACCTGCTAGTGGTGCTCGGAGCAGCGGCCGCGGCGCTGGAGCTGGCGCGCGAATGGCGCGAACTCACCGCGCGGTATCTGCTGGCCATGCTGGCGACCGATCTGGCGCTACCGATCGGACTGCTGCTGGCGGTCATCCAACTGGCGCCGCTCAAGCTCGGGTTCACCTTCAACGTCATCGCCACGCTTGCCCTGCTGGTGCCGATGGGCTCGCTGATTTACCGCATCGCCTTCCAACCCTTGGCCGAAGCGACCGTACTCGTGCTGCTGATCGCCGCTATCGGCGTGCACTTCGCGCTCGTCGGCCTGGGCTTGGTCTTTTTCGGCGCCGAGGGTGTGCGCACGACGCCGCTGCTTTCAGGAACTTTTCCGCTCGGCCCCCTCGTCGTCAAATGGCAAAGCGTGAGCGTGCTGGTGGTGACACTGCTGGTGCTCGGCGGTCTCTACGTCTTCTTCGAACGAACGATGATGGGCAAGGCGTTGCGCGCCACCGCCGTGAACCGATTGGGCGCGCGGCTGGTCGGTGTCCCCGTCCGCGCCACCGGTCGCATCGCCTTTACGCTGGCGGCGACCATCGGCGCGGTGTCTGGCATACTCATCGGCTCGCTGACCACGATCTATTACGACAGCGGGTTTCTGATCGGCCTTAAAGGGTTCGTCGGCGCCATTCTCGCCGGCCTCGGCAGTTATCCGCTGACTGCACTGGCCGCGGTGTTCGTGGGCCTGCTCGAATCTTATTCTGCTTTCTTCGCCAGCGCGTTCAAAGAAGTGATCGTCTTTTCCATCATCATACCCGTGCTGTTGTGGCGCTCGCTGACCAGCGGCACCCATCACGACGAAGACGAGGAGGTGTAATATGGCGCAGCGCCTCCAAGGGATGTGGTCTCGGATCATTGCCATCGCGGCGGTCGCGGCTTTTCCGCTGCTCCCCGGCGTGCCGGAATTCTGGGTGACGCTCGGCGGCTACATCGGTCTATCGAGCTTGGTCGCGATCGGGCTGGTGCTGCTCACCGGCGTCGGTGGCATGACATCGTTCGGCCAGGCCGCGTTCGTCGGCTTCGGCGCCTACACGACGGCAGTGCTGACGACTCAATGGGGCATGTCGCCGTGGCTGACGTTGCCGTTCGCGCTGCTGTCGACGGGCTTGATGGCACTGCTGATCGGCGTCGTAACGGCGAAGCTGTCAGGGCATTACCTGCCGCTCGGCACCATCGCTTGGGGCATCAGCTTCTTCTATCTGTTTGGCAATATCGAGCAGCTCGGCCGTTATGACGGGATCAGCGGCGTGCCACCGTTCTCCATCGGGCCCTATTCGCTGATCAATTCGCGGGCCGTATTTTATCCGATCTGGACCGCGGTACTGATCGCCGTCGTGCTCAGCGAAAACTTGCTCGACAGCCGCATGGGCCGCGCCATCCGCGCGCTGCGTGGCGGCAGTATCGCGGCGGAAAGTTTCGGCGTCGATACCGCGCGAGCGAAGCTGGTGGTGTTCACCTTCGCGGCGCTGCTGGCGGGCGTCTCCGGTTGGCTCTATGCGCACGTGCAGCGCTCAGTCAGTCCCTCGCCGTTCGGCATCAACGCCGGCATCGAATATTTGTTGATGGCTGTTCTAGGCGGCTCCGGCTATGTGCTGGGCGGCGTGCTCGGCGCCACCATCGTCACCGTGCTCAAGGATCAGCTGCAGAACCTGCTGCCAAAATTGATCGGCACCGGCGGCAATTTCGAATCCATCGTCTTCGGCATCCTGATGGTTGCCGTGCTGCAGTTGGCGAGACAGGGCTTGTGGCCCTTCATTCTCCAATTACTCCCGCAGGCCGCGCCGAAAGCCATCGATGCTGCGGCGCCGGTTCTTACTCACCGGGAAGTGCCGTCGCGCGGCACACCGCTGTTGGTGATCGACAAGGCCCGCAAGCAGTTCGGCGGCCTTGTCGCCGTTAACGATGTAAGCTTCACCGTCAACGGCGGCGACATCGTCGGCGTCATCGGCCCCAACGGCGCGGGCAAAAGCACGCTCTTCAATCTCTTGACGGGCGTGTTGCCTGCTACGTCAGGCCAAATTTATTTCCGCGGCGAACGCATCGACGGTTTGCCCGCGCGCGGCATCGCGGGTCGTGGCATTGCCCGCACGTTCCAACACGTCAAGCTCGTACCTTCGATGACGGTGCTGGAAAACGTGGCCATCGGCGCGCATCTGCGCATTCGTCCGGGTGTGCTGGCGTCCATGCTGCGGCTCGACAGGGACGAAGAAAAACGCATCCTGGCGGAGGCCGCGCGACAATTGCAGCGCGTCGGTCTCGGCGAACATATGCATAAGCCGGCCGGCTCCCTGGCGCTCGGCCAGCAGCGCGTTGCGGAAATTGCCCGCGCCCTTTGTCTCGATCCCGCGCTGTTGCTGCTCGACGAACCCGCGGCGGGCCTGCGCTTCAACGAGAAGCAACAACTGGCCGAACTGCTTTCGCGCCTGCGCGCCGAGGGCATGACGCTGCTGCTCGTCGAACACGACATGGATTTCGTCATGCGGTTGACCGATCATCTCGTCGTGCTGGTGTTCGGCAGCAAGATCGCCGAGGGCACGCCGGCTGAGATCAGCGCCAATCCACAGGTGCTCGAAGCCTATCTCGGAGGTGTCGAATGAGCGACGCTATCCTCAAGGTATCCAATCTGTCGGTGGCCTATGGCCGTGTGGAAGCGGTGCGCGGCGTTTCGCTGTCGATCCCGCACGGCAATATCGTCACCGTGATCGGCGCCAACGGCGCAGGCAAGACCACACTGATGAACGCAATCATGGGCGTGCTGCCGTCCGTCGGCGAAGTCGCGCTGGACGGCAAGCCGATGGGACGCAGCCTCGTGGAAGCCCGCGTCAACAACGGCCTGTGCCTGGTCCCGGAAAAACGCGAGCTGTTCTCCACCATGAGTGTCGAGGACAATCTGCGGCTCGGCGCCTATCGCTTTGGTTCGAGCGCGGTGCCCGGTGGATTACGCGACGTCTTCGCACGTTTCCCGCGTCTGGAGGAACGCCGCAAACAGGAGGCCGGAACGCTGTCCGGCGGCGAGCGGCAGATGCTGGCGATGGGCCGCGCGCTGATGAGCCGCCCACGTCTGCTGATGCTGGACGAGCCGAGCCTTGGGCTCGCGCCGCTGATCGTGAAGGAAATTTTCCACATCGTCACCGACCTCAGGAAGGCCGGTGTGTCGATCCTGCTGGTCGAGCAGAACGCGCGCGCGGCGCTGCAGGTCGCCGACTACGCCTACGTCATGGAACTCGGCGAATTCACCATGAGCGGCCCGGCCGCCGAATTGGCCGCCGACAAGCGCGTCATCGAAAGCTATCTCGGTCTCGGCGGCGGCCGACACTGAAGCCCGCTCGATCGTGTGGCGCGAAGGCGGTCGCAATCGAGGTGTGGCTGGCGTTTACCAACCGCTTGGCGGCCACCCTGCGCACACGAGCAAAACCCCACCAAATCGCTAATGCGCGGCGGCTGATCAGGCCCCCAGCATCTGCCCGCCATCGACGGCGATGACCTGCCCCGTCACCCAGCGCGCTTGCGGCGAGGCGAGGAACAGCACGACGTCAGCAACTTCTTCCGGATGACCAAGCCGGCCGAACGGAATCGACTTGAGAATGTTGGCATAGAGTGCGGGCGCCGACGTCTTGCGGTCCTCCCAGGTGCCGCCGGAAAATTCGATGGAGCCGGGTGCCACTGCATTGACCCGCACGCCCTGGCGCGACAAGGCCGCCGCCTGCGACGTCGTGTAGTGCATGACGGTCGCCTTGGCTGCCCCGTAAGCGGCGGTTCGAATCGAAGGCCGAAAGCCAGAAATCGAAGTGATGTTGACGATTGACGGCATCGTGCCTTTGAGCAGAAACGGAAGCGCCGCCTGTGACGCCCGCACGGTCGCCAGCACGTCGACCGACAAGCTGGCAGCCCAACCCTCCTCGGTGTCGCCCATACCGAAGCCGCTGGCATTGTTGATCAGCACGTCAATGCCACCCAATGCCTCAGCCGCGGCGGGCACGTAAGCAGCGATCGCTGCGGCGTCGGCCAAGTTGCAGGTCGCCGCATGCATGGTGCCGGCGCCGGCCTTGCGTAGCTCAGCCCTGGTGGCAGCCAAACCATCCGCCCCTCGCGCACAGATCGAGACATGGGCGCCGGCCGCAGCGAACGCCAGCGCGATCGCACGACCGATGCCGCGGCTGCCGCCACAGACCACCACCTTGCGGTTTTCCATTGCGCTACCCGTTGCTGCATTTGTCATGACTTGAACTCCCTCAACGCATCCACCTGCAGACAATCATACGACGCATTCCAACACAAACACCTTGCCCGACAACCTGCCACCAAAACACAAACGGGCCGCTCCGAAGAGCGGCCCGCGTGAGACGAGACGGCGACGATGACTTAGCTACGGCGCTTGCGCACCCAGCCGTTTTACATCGGCGGCAGTCCGCACTATCCGGTCACTGCGCAGAGGTGGTAAAAGTAGCCTCAGGCGCGCGACCCGACATCGCCGTCCCTTTGATCCCACTCGACATCAGACCACCTCCCTTCAGTTGTTGAAAGATGCGTTAGACTTGCACGACACTTCGACTTTTCCAAGGCTCCTATGTCACGCATCAGTTTTTCCCTTGGAATCGTCGCCCAACGGCCACATCGCGCCAGCCATCCACGCGCAATGCGACACCGCATGTTGCCCGGGGATCATAATTGCTTGCGGCCCGATCCAATTTCAGCAAATTAGTTTCCAAGCGACTCAATTAGCATCCGTTTTTCCGGAGAAATCGGCAATGTATCAACTCAAACGCGCGCTGCTGGCAGGTATTTTTACAGGAATTTTCACTGTGGGATCGGCATTGCCGGTGCTGGCGCAACAGGCCCCGGCGCCGCAGAAGACGTGTGCCAACCCCAATGCCCTCGGGGTGTCGCGCGTGGTGGAAATCGACACCACCGGCGGCCCGGGCTTCGGTTTCCAACACTACAAGTCCTATGACTTCCTGGAGGCCAAGGAAGTGGTGCTGACGTTCGACGACGGTCCGCAGAAGTTCCACACCGAGGCCGTGCTTGCAGCCCTGGCCGAGCAGTGCACCAAGGCGATCTTTTTCTCGATCGGCAAAATGGCGCTCGGCTACCCGGAGATCCTGCGCAAGGTTGCCGCCGAGGGCCACACCATCGGCACGCACACCTGGAGCCACGCCAATCTTCGCAAGAAGAAAACCGAGGCCGAGGCGGTGGATGAGATCGAGCGCGGCATGAGTGCGGTCAAGCGCGCCGTCGGCGGCCCGATCGCGCCGTTCTTCCGCTTTCCTGAGTTGGCAGACAGCCCCGAGACCATCAAGCATCTGCAAGACCGCAACGTCGCGATGTTCTCGACCGATATCGACAGCTTCGACTTCAAGTTCCGCAGTTCCGAGCATACCGTCAAGGCGGTGATTGATCGGCTGGGCAAGCTCGGCAAAGGCATCGTGCTGATGCACGACATTCAGCCGTCCACCGCCAAGGCCATTCCGGCGCTGCTCGTCGCCCTGAAACAGGGCGGCTACAAGATCGTGCAGATGAAGCCGAAGGCGCCGCTGCAGACGCTGCCGGAATTCGATACCGCCATCGAATCGAGCGTCAAGGGACTGTCGAGTGCGGCCAATGAGCGTCCGACATCGTCGGTGGTGCGGACGGTGTCGGAACCGGGCGTCTCCAAGCTTGGCGGCGAACCGCCGGCGGCCCAAATGATACCGGCTCCCACAGCCGCGCAGCCTGACACACCGGCAGCCGGCAAAGCCGAAACTGCCAACGACCAACGACAGCGCACCTGGTTCTGGCAGAAGTAATTCAAGTCGATCATAATAACGAAACGGGCCATGCACTGCATGGCCCGTTTGCGTTGATGGCTTTACGACAAGACAATGCCGCCGGCACGAAACCTTACGAAACCTTGCCGGCATATTTCTCGAGCAATGCCCAGGCTTCGGGGCCGAACTTTTCCTGCCATTCCTTGTAGAAACCGGCACTCGCCAGCTTCTCGCGAAATTTGGTATTGTCGACGGCATTGAACACAATGCCCTTGCCGGTCAATTCCGTTTCCAGCGTGGCGTTCAGTTGCGCGATATCCTCGCGCTGCTTGATGGCGTGCGCGTCGACATGCTTGGTGATCACGGCCTGCACGTCCTTGGGCAGTGTCGCCCACAGCTTGCCGTTGGCCAGGAACCAGAACCCGTCCCACATGTGGTTGGTCTTGGCGAGATACTTCTGCACCTCGTACAATTTGGCGGCGTTGATGATGGCCAGCGGATTTTCCTGCCCCTCGGCGACCTTGGTCTGCAGCGCCGAATACACCTCGGAAAAATTGATCGACAACGGCGCTGCGCCGAACGCCTTGAACATCGAGGTCCACAGCGGGCTCGGTGGGACACGAATCTTGAAGCCGTCGAGGTCGGCAGGCGACGCGATGGGTTTCGTCGACGACGTGATCTGACGGAAGCCGTTGTCATACATCTTGTCGAACGCGACGAGGCCACTCTTGGCAATTTCGGCACGCACATAAGCGCCGAATTCACCGTCCATCGCTGGCCAAACCTTGTCGTAGCCCGGCCAGGCAAAGCCGATGCCGCTGACCGAGGCTTTCGGCACCAGCGTCGACAGGATCAGCGGTGACAGCGTGAAAAACTCGATTGCGCCGGAACGCAGTTGGCTCAACATATCGGTGTCCGAACCGAGCTGACTGTTGGGGAACACCTGAATATCGACCTTGCCGCCGGTTTCCTTGGCGATCGCCTCCATCGCCTCCTTGGTGCGGATGGTCAGGGGATGGGTGACGGGCGAATTATTGGCATACTTGAGCGTGAATTCGGCGCCATGAACCTTGCTGATCCGCAGCACCGCTGGTGCCAGCACCGCGCCGGCCAGCGTATTGGCTATCAACGAGCGTCGATTGATCTTAGTCATAAAGCCCCTCCCAGGGATCGCACGATTGTTGGCATTTGTATTGATGGTGTTTGTCTTGTTGATTTTTTCTTGAGCGCCGCATTGCCGCGTCGCCGATCGTCAGCTGTGGCAACCGTAGGCCGCCGCACTATGGCCGAGCACAGGTGTGCCGACAAGGGCACGCAGTATTTGTAAACTACCTGTGCCGGCGCACCATGACCTGGGCCGCAAGCATCACAAGTGCCAGTCGCACCAGATGGTGCAGCGCGACGAACGCCACATCGACATTCAATGCAAATGCCAGGATATTGATCTCGGCCTGACCACCCGGCGCGTACGCCATCAGCGTCAGCATCGACGGAAATCCGCTCCAGTGCGCGACCAACGCGGCCATCATCGGCGTAGCCACCAGCAGCAGCGCCGAGAACAACAGCCCCGAAGCCAGGGTGGTGCGAAATTCAAGCCACGTCAGTCCGCGAAACTGCGCGCCCAGCAACACGCCGAGCAGCACCTGCGTCGGCGTCATGATTTCGAACGGCATGGCAACGGTCGTCCAGCCGCCGACGTGCAGCAGCCCCGACAAGATCATCGGTCCGATGATCGCGGCGCCCGCAATGCCAAGGCGACGGCCGATCCACAGGCCGGCAAAGCCCAGCACCAGCAATTCGCCCACACCATCAAGTGTGAGATCGCCGAGATGCGATTTCGCGGCGAAGGCCTGGCGCGCCACCGCCACGCCGTCGTGCCACTGCAGGAACAACGGCAGCGCGAAAACCACCAGCACGTTGCGGCTGAGCTGGATCAGCGTCACCGCGCGCGCGTCGCCGCCCATTTCCTCTGCGATCAGCACCATGTCCGAGAGCCCGCCCGGGACCGACGCGAAAAAAGCCGTCATCGGATCGAGCAGGGCACGACGGGTGAAAAACCAGTAGCCACCGCCGATCAGCAGCGCCAGCCAAGGCAGCAGCCCCAGCAAGCTGATCAGTATCGGTCCGCCGCGCTGCAGCAAAGCGGGTGTGAACGCCGCTCCGATCGCCACCCCGAGCACCGCGCGCAACGCCACGCCCAGCCGCTGCGGCGGCAGCAAGGGCACGTCGAGCACAGCCGCCAGCAGCGTCGCCGTCAGCGCCCCGAGAAACCACGGCATCGGCAGTTGCAGCAGCACGAATGAGGCAGCGCCCGCGCCGCCGATCAGCACGCTGAGCGCCATTTTACCGGCCCGCTCAAAACGCCACGGCGTCAGGGCCTGCGCGTCTGTCACTACGGCCATGATGCCATTGTCCTGATTGACTTAATCACCGCGCGCGCGACGCCGTGACCGCCCCATACTGATTTCTACCTACCGGAGCAACACTTTGGCGTGGAAAAAGCCATCAAACCGACCGATTTTTCGACCCGGTGTGCGCTAACGTGTTTGTGTTCGTACCATCCCCTGGACCACCAGCGACAATTGAGCGATCCTGCATCTCATGACCGAGCGCCGTCCACCACCGTCCCTGGGCACGTACCGTCCGATCCAGGATAGCGCCCGCGATCACCGCCCCGGCGGGCAATCTGACCATCGGCCCGACCCTGCACAGCAGCCGGAGCGGACGTGG
The DNA here is from genome assembly GCA_025351355.1 of Hyphomicrobiaceae bacterium. GTDB lineage: Bacteria > Pseudomonadota > Alphaproteobacteria > Rhizobiales > Hyphomicrobiaceae > JABFRJ01. The sequence goes on along the minus strand of JANXWC010000063.1, from coordinate 2,864 downwards.
GAAGATCCCGACGGTATGCCACGCATCGTCACCTCGCGCCATCGGGACGGGCAGCGCACGGCACCGCCACCGCCGCCTGGCCCCCCTGCTCGCCCTCGCCGCGCGCTGCCGCCTCCCCCCGTGGAGCCGGAAGGCATGAGCGGATTGCGGATTGTCATCTACTGCATCTTCGGCCTGTTCGCTTTTATGGCCGCCGCAGCCGTCGCAGCATTCCTGCTGATCCCCACCGATCTGATTCGCGATCGCCTGCAAACGGAAGTGAAGGCGCGCACCGGGCGTGACTTGATGATCGCCGGCTCGACATCCCTGGCACTATGGCCGCGGCCGGCCGTGTCTCTGCGCGATGTGACCTTGTCGAGCCCGCCGGACATGGGCGCGCAACCGCTGTTGCGGGTGGCGGAAATTGAAGTGGCGGTGCAGATCCTGCCGCTGCTCCTGCATGATATCAGCGTCGATCGGTTGGTGTTACGCCGCCCCGAACTCAATCTGCGCATCGACGCGCAGGGTCGGCGCAGTTGGGATTTCGCCGACCTGCGGCCGCTCGACTTGCCGCCACCTCTCGTCCGCCTCGCGCAAGCTGCCACCAGCGACGCGAAATCGCTACCCAAGGAATCGCTACCCAAGGAACTGCAGGATTTCATGCGCGGTTCGAGCGGCACGACCGCGCCGGCTCCGGGCAAGTCGCGCATCGGCGACGTGTCGCTCGGCAATGTCAGCATCGTCGACGGCACCGTCCGCTATATCGACGCGCGCTCAGCAATCGACGAGACCGTTTCCGCGCTCAACGCCCAGCTGTCGCTCGCCAATATCGCCAGCCCGCTTGACGTGCGCAGCGATTTCCAATGGCGGCGCGAACCGGTGCAGGTCACCGCGCAGATTTCGCCGTTCCGCGCCTTGCTCGACGGCCGCCCGATCGAAGCGCGCCTCACGGCCGACGCAGCGCCTCTGAAGATCGGCTTCGATGGCAACATCACCCTCGGCGGCGATCTCGATCTCGACGGCCGCGTCACCGCGACTGCGCCCGCCCTCGACCGTCTTTCGCAATGGACCGGACGGCCGCTTGCGGGCGCGTTGCCGGGCGGCTTTTCCGTCGCCGCCAAACTCAAGCAGACCAGCGCCATGACGGCGTTGAGCGACGCGGAGATGTCGCTGGGTGCTCTCAAAGGCAACGGCACCCTCAGCGTTGATAGTCGCGGTGCGCGCCCCTACGTCAAGGGCGCCTTCCGCGTCGCCACCCTCGATCTCAATCTGCTGCGCGTGGTCGCCGAGGTAACACCGGCAACGGCTGCGACCCGCCCACCGGCTTTGCCCGCCGCGCAAACTTCCACCGCCACGTCTGAGAAACCGAAATCGATCGAGGACCTGCTGCTGGATCAGCCCCCTGCGGCACCGCCACAGCTGGCCCCACCCAAGCAAGTGCGCGGCTACACCAAACGGCAAGGCTGGAGCGATGACGCCATCGATTTGACTGTGCTCGGCCTGGTGGACGCCGATGTGAAGTTGGGGTTTGATCGCATCGTCTGGCAGGACCTGTCGACCGGCGGTGGCCAAATCAACGTGGCGCTCAAGTCGAAAGCAGTCCGTGTGACGCTCGAGGATCTGGCCCTTTACGAGGGCCGCGCGCGCGGCATCGTCACGGTCGACGCCAACGCCGCCGAGCCGACGTTTGGCGCTAATCTGCTGGCCGAGGGGGTATCGGCGCTGCCGTTCTTGAAAGCCTTCGCCGATTTTGACTGGCTGTCCGGTCGTGCCCGCATTGCCATCGCCGCCGCCGGCCGCGGCGCAACCGAGCGCCAGGTCGTCTCGACGTTGAACGGCAAGGCCGACATCGCCATCGCCGACGGCGCCCTGATGGGCCTCAACGTGCCCGCCATCATGCGCAATCTCGGGCGCGGCAAGCTGGCCGGCCTCGATCGCTCACCGGGCGAGAAGACGGATTTCACCGAGTTCGCCGCTTCGACGCAGATTGCCAACGGCCTCGCCCGCAACGACGATCTACGCATCACCAGCGCGCAGATCAAATCCACCGGCGCAGGCACCATCGATCTGCCCCAGCGCACGATGGATTATCTGCTGCGGCCGAAGATTGTCACTGGCACCAGCACCGGCATCGACGTGCCGCTGCGCATCCATGGCTCGGTCGACAAGCCGACGGTGACGCCTGAATTGGCCGGCGTGCTGCGCGATCCCGGCCAAGCCGTGCAAGCGATCCAGGAGGCCGCCAAGACGCCGGCCGGGCGCGAAGTACAGGAGACGATCAAGGGCGCCATCAACGGCGACCCCGCCGCCAAGGACAAGGTCAAGAATTTCTTAGACCAGCTGCTCAAGAAGTGACCCGCCTGAATGGGGTTTGTGAACCAACGCTGCAGAATTGCAGGGCAGCAACTGTGAGTGCCACCTGCCTCGCAACCAAAGACTTCCCAGCAGCCTCAGTACCGTGCGTCAAGATAGCCGTTCGTGAAAGAAAAGCATCACGGACGATGCCACAATGGGCACTGAACCGGAAGGGTTGGCCAGTTCAATCAAACACCTTCACCGACCCCGGTTCGCACCGTGCCGTTTATGATAGGAGCCCGGAGCAAATCCGGGGAGCAGAGCGCGGCCGAAGCCACGTGTTCTGCGTACCCGCCACGCGGGACGGGTGGGTGCTCACCTCAAGTGTGAGCCTGTTGCGGCTGTTGCCGCGCTCTGCGCTGCGTTTATTTTCTCTCGAAGCCCTATGATCGGGTTTGCAACCGCGCTGCTCTTTCAGCGGCGGGACTTCGACGAGGCGTATCTGAAGAGGAATCGTCCTCTCCATGAGCGATACGCGCTGCACAACTCCAAGCCGGCAGTTCCAGACGGTTCTAGACCCGCCCCGATCC
>JANXWC010000237.1 GCA_025351355.1 Hyphomicrobiaceae bacterium | reverse complement strand
GATGTGCTCGATCGGCCGCATGTTGGCATACTGAACGGCCGCGGCCTTGGCGATGGTGATCAGCGTCTCGCCGGTCGAATCGGAGATAAGATGCAGGTGGAAGTAGCTCGGGAGGGTGTTGGTCATCTGTGGACAAAAACCTGGGTTTTCCAGAACGGGCGGGCTGAGCGCTGTTTAGGCAGGGTTGGTGTGCGGATTTCCACAAAGTTGTCCCCATCCCGGCGCCGACGAATTGAATTGGGCTGTCGGCGTGGACACAACATGATTGACGGGGCGTCACGGGGTTGTCCACCACCTATACAGAGATTGCGCCGGTGGCGGGGCCACGGAGCGTTCGACAAGTCTTTGACTCGGAACCGAGATTCCAGCATATGGCGGGACGAATGAAATGCGGACTGAATCGGCTGAAAAATAATGACGCGCCTCGTCGTTGTGGATGGGCAGGGGACAATCGAGAATCCCCGCAATCCACGGTCTAAGAGTCATAGAAGTAACAAATAGAAAATTTTCCTTATTTAAGGAAAGCGGAACGTGACGCACGGGACTGAGCTCAAAAGGCGGCCATCGAGGACGCGGCGCCTCCTGTCGGTTTTCGATGGGGAGGCGTTGTCGCCGCCACCGGTCTGGTTGATGCGGCAGGCGGGCCGGTATCTGCCGGAGTACCGGGCGACGCGCTCCAAGGCCGGGGGATTTCTGGATCTGTGCTATAATCCAGCCCTGGCTGCCGAAGTTACATTGCAGCCGATCCGCCGTTATGGGTTCGATGCGGCCATCCTGTTTTCTGACATCCTGGTGGTGCCGGATGCGCTCGGGCAAAAGGTAAGCTTTGTCGAGGGCGAAGGGCCGCGATTGTCGCCGCTGGCGGATGGGAAGGCGATCGCCGCCTTGTCATTGGAAGGCGCGAACCGGACCTTCTCAGTGATTGCCGAGACCGTGCAGCGGCTGCGGCAGGATCTGCCGGCCGAGACGGCGCTGATCGGGTTTTGCGGAGCACCATGGACCGTCGCGACGTATATGATCGGCGGGCAGGGCTCGAGCGATCAGGCGACCGCACGCAGCATGGCTTACCGGGACCCGCAGGCGTTCCAAGCGCTGATGGATCTGCTAGTGGCGGCGTCGGTGGCCTATCTCGATGGACAGGTGCGTGCCGGGGCGGATCTGCTGCAGATCTTCGACAGTTGGGCGGGGAGCCTGCCGGAGGATGAATTCGACCGCTGGGTTATCGCACCGACTAGGGATCTGGTGGCCGAAATGAAGCGCCGGCATCCAGGCGTGCCGATCATCGGGTTTCCGCGCGGTGCCGGAGAGCATGCAGCAAGATTTGTGCGGGAGACGGGGGTGGATGCGGTCGGCTGCGACACGGCCATGCCGTTGGGACAGATCCGCGCGACGCTGTCGGGCCGAACGGTGGTGCAGGGCAATCTGGATCCGTTGCTGCTGGTCGCCGGTGGCGCCCGCATGAAGGAACGGGTTCGCCAAATCGTCGGCAAGCTCGGGGTCAATCCCTTCATTTTCAATCTTGGCCACGGGATCGTGCCGCAGACACCGCCCGCGCACGTCGCGGAATTGGTGGCAATCGTGCGTGACACCAAGCAGACAGGCTAGTTACCGAGCGAAGGAATGTTTTTGAGCATGCTGTGGTTGAAGGCTTTGCACATCGTGGCGGTCATTTCCTGGATGGCTGGCATGTTGTATTTGCCACGGCTGTTCGTCTACCACGCGGAAACGCCGGTCGGCACGCCGCAGAGCGAGACGTTCAAAGTGATGGAGTTCCGGCTCTATCGCTACATCATTGGCCCGGCAATGATTGTGACATGGATCACGGGGCCGGCGCTGCTCTACGGCATGGGGTATACGCGGGATGGTTGGGCGATAGCCAAGCTCCTGCTGGTCGTTGCACTAAGCGCCGTGCATGGGTTGATGGGCGGATGGCTGCGGGATTTTAAACATGACCGCAATCAACGGCCGGCGCGCTTCTATCGGATTATGAACGAAGTTCCCACCGTGTTGTTGGTGGCCATCGTGATCCTTGTCGTGGTGAAGCCCTTCTAAGTGAAAAAGCCTATTAAGGCCGATTTGGCCGTCGGTTGTTGTAAATGGGTACCGCACTTGCGGGTTTTTTTCTTTGTTTTGGCATCCGTCTCTGGTATAACGGCGTTGAAACCGGAAAGGCGACAGGCCGCCGGTTGAAGTTGAGCCGCGGCCCAAGCGGTTCCTATTCTTCCACGATCAGCTTCGTCTTTGTCGCGGTCGTGACACACCTCTCCCCATACTTGGTTTTGCCCGTCCATCCTGTCTCCCGCCCCAGGACGCGCATGCCGCAAATATTCGGACATATGCCATGCAAGACGGCATCAAGGAAATTAAGCTGCAGGACCTGAAGGCCAAAAAGCCTGGGGAACTGCTTGCCTTTGCAGAACAGGTCGGCGTCGAGAATGCGAGCGCGATGCGCAAGCAAGAACAGATGTTCTCGATCCTGAAGCAACTGGCTGCGCAAGACACTGAAATTATCGGCACTGGCGTCGTCGAAGTCCTGCCCGACGGTTTCGGCTTCCTGCGCGCGCCAGACGCGAACTACCTGCCCGGACCCGACGACATCTACGTATCGCCGTCTCAGATCCGCCGATTTGCCCTACGGACCGGTGATACGGTCGAGGGACAAATCCGCGGCCCCAAAGACGGTGAGCGCTATTTTGCGCTGCTGAAGGTCAACTTGATCAACTTCGAGGATCCGGACAAGCAGCGCCACAAAGTCCATTTCGACAACCTGACGCCGCTCTATCCGACGAAGTGGCTGAAGATGGAAATTGAGGATCCGACCATCAAGGATCTGTCGGCGCGCGTTATTGACGTAGTGGTGCCGATCGGCAAAGGCCAGCGTGGGTTGATCGTGGCGCCGCCGCGGACCGGTAAGACAGTGCTGCTGCAGAACATAGCGCATTCCATCTCGGTCAATCATCCCGAGTGTTTCCTGATCGTGCTGCTGATCGACGAGCGGCCGGAAGAAGTCACGGACATGCAGCGTTCGGTGAAAGGCGAAGTTATTTCGTCGACGTTCGACGAACCGCCCTCGCGACACGTGCAGGTCTCGGAAATGGTCATAGAGAAAGCCAAACGGCTGGTCGAGCATAAGCGCGACGTGATCATTCTGCTCGATTCGATTACCCGATTGGGCCGCGCCTATAACACCGTTGTGCCCTCTTCGGGCAAGGTGTTAACGGGTGGTGTCGACAGCAACGCGCTGCAGCGGCCGAAGCGTTTCTTCGGCGCGGCGCGCAATATCGAGGAAGGCGGGTCGCTGACTATTATCGCCACCGCACTCGTCGATACGGGCAGCCGCATGGACGAGGTCATCTTCGAAGAGTTCAAGGGCACTGGTAACTCGGAAATCATCCTGGATCGCAAGGTGTCCGACAAACGCGTGTTTCCGGCCATCGACGTGGCGCGCTCAGGCACCCGCAAGGAAGACCTACTGGTCCCGAGCGATCAGCTCAAGAAAGTTTATGTGCTCAGGCGCATCCTCAATCCGATGGGCGCCATGGAGTCGATCGAGTTCCTCATTGGCCGCCTGAAGGCGACAAAGACCAACAGCGAGTTCTTCGATTCCATGAACAAGGCCAGCGCCGACAGATAGCTTTCGGCCCACTTGTTTGATTTACCGGTTATGATGGACGGCGGCTCTTGCTCTTTTGCAAGGGTCGCCATTTTTTGTTGGTGAGGCGTTGCTGGGTTCGTGTCGATGATTGAGCAGGCTGCCACGATATTTGCACTGTCGAGTGGCCAGGATCGTGCGGGGGTGGCAATCGTACGAGTTTCCGGGCCTGGTGCCGGGGCGGCACTCGCGGCGATGGCTACCGGCGTTACGTTGCCTCGCGTGGCACGACGGGCGCGGCTGATCGATCCATCGACGAGCGAGACGCTGGACGATGCGCTGGTGCTGTGGTTTCCGGGGCCCCATAGTTTCACGGGCGAAGACGTTGTCGAATTTCACGTGCACGGCGGCCGGGCCGTCGTCGCCGGAGTTCTGTGCGCACTCGGTCGATTGCCCGGCGCGCGATTGGCCGAGCCCGGCGAGTTCACTCGGCGGGCCTTCGAACACGGCAAGATCGACCTGACGGAAGCCGAAGGGCTGGCCGATCTGATCGACGCCGAAACGGAATCGCAACGGCGGTTGGCGCTGCGTCAGTTGGGCGGTGAATTGCATCGCGCAGCGGAAGCCTGGCGGACGGACTTGCTACAAGCGCAAGCCCTCGTCGAAGCCGCGATCGACTTTGCCGACGAAGGTGACGTCTCGGAGCGGGCGGTGGCCGACGCCGCTCTGCTGGCTGCTCGCGTCGCCGAAAAGCTCGGTGTCGTACTCGCCGACGCAAACCGCGGAGAAATCCTCCGCGACGGCTTCAGGGTTGTCATCGCCGGCCCACCCAACGTTGGAAAGTCGAGTCTTATCAACACAATAGCCAAGCGGGATGCAGCTATTGTCTCGCCAGAGGCCGGGACTACCCGGGACATTGTCGAGTTGCAGCTGAATCTCGGGGGTATCGCGGTTAACCTGATCGACACGGCCGGGCTCCGGGAAGCGGAGGGAAATGTCGAGCGGGAGGGGATCCGGCGGGGATTGGAAAGGGCGCGAACTGCCGAATTAATCCTTTGGGTCGTCGATGCTGATGCGCCGGAAGCTTATTTTCATCCGCATGCCGAAATTGGACCAGTCCCAACTCTGTGGGTTTTGAATAAGTCAGACCTGACCACCGCATCGCGCATCGCGTTATTGGGAGAGAAAATCGGAAAGGGCGGCGCTTGGATAGCGGTATCCGCCAGCACCGGGGAGGGAATTATCGGTCTCACGCAACGGATTGCAGCCATGGCTTCGGTGCGAACCCGCGGCGGCGAGGTGTCGCTGATTACTACCGCACGGCATCGCCAGCATATTCAGGCTTGCGCACTCGCCCTTGCCGATTTTCTAGGGGGGAAAAAAAGCGCGCTGGAATGGCGAGCCGAAGACTTGCGGCGGGCGTCTACGGAGATCGGCAAATTGGTCGGGCGGGTTGATGTGGAGGAAATACTCGGGGCTATTTTCGGTCGCTTCTGTATCGGGAAATGACGTCAACGGACTCGGGTCAAAAATTGGTGTGAATCGATTCAGTTTCAAGGGATTAAACATTGCGGATAGTTTCACGTGAAACGCTGTGAATCAGTGAGTTGCAGGCTTCTCCACAGGACCTTTGAATTTCACTCCGGTATAATATTCGGACTCTCATTTTTATCCATCATTGGGTCGCAGGAGGCTTGTTTCAATTTCCAGGACACTTGCGAGTCAGGCTCATTTTGACGTGATTGGCCTAATTTGCTAGTTTTCATGCGATTTTTGTGGGTTATCGGGTATCGAGTGCCCGTTGGTGCGATCGCTGAAACTGCAGTATTCGACCGAAATTTTTCGTGAGCTAGCTACCTCGGACGAACCGGGACTTGGTTTTGAAAAACCTAGGCCCTCGGAAATGGAGAAAAATGTGAGTTACGATGTGATCGTGGTGGGCGGCGGACATGCCGGCGCAGAAGCAGCGGCGGCGGCGGCGCGGCTGGGTGCGCGCACTGCACTGGTCACGCATCGCTTCGACACCATCGGTGAGATGTCATGCAACCCGGCCATCGGCGGACTTGGAAAGGGCCACCTGGTACGCGAGATTGATGCGCTCGACGGCTTGATGGGGCGCGTCGCCGATGCGGCGGGCATTCAGTTCCGACTGCTGAACCGATCGCGCGGACCAGCCGTGCAAGGGCCGAGGGCGCAGGCCGATCGCAAACTCTACCGGCAGGCGATGCAAGCGGCTATCGGCGCCGCTGCTAATCTGGACGTGATCGAAGGGGGTATCGTCGATCTGCTGACGAGCGGTTCTGGTCCGGGCGCGGCGGTTACTGGAGTGGTGCTGGCCGACGGGCGCACTTACAACACGAAGGCGGTTGTGCTGACAACTGGAACCTTTCTCAATGGTCTGATCCATATCGGTGAAACGAGGCAGCCGGCAGGCCGGGCAGGCGAGGCGCCGTCGTTGGGTATCTCTGAACGTCTTTCAGCAATCGGCTTGCGGCTGGGTCGTCTAAAGACGGGCACGCCAGCGCGTCTTGATGGGCGGTCCATCGATTGGGCGGCCATGGAGATGCAACACGGTGACGTGCCGCCGGTGCCGTTCTCCTTCCTGACCCGGTCGATAAGCACCCCGCAGATTGCGTGCGGTGTTACGGAAACTACTAAGGTCACGCATGATGTCATCCGGGCCAATCTGCATCGCTCGCCGATGTATTCGGGGCAGATCGGCAGCGTCGGGCCGCGCTATTGCCCGTCAATCGAAGACAAGGTGGTTCGCTTCGCGGACCGGGAAAGGCACCAGATCTTTCTTGAACCGGAAGGTTTGGATGATCACACGGTTTATCCGAACGGGGTGTCGACCTCGCTGCCGGCCGAGGTGCAGGATCAGTTCCTGCGCACCATCAAGGGGCTGGAAAAGGTCGTTATCCTGCGACCCGGCTATGCGATCGAGTACGACTACGTCGATCCCAGGGAATTGCTGCCGACGCTGGAGCTGAAAAAGGCGCCGGGGTTGTATCTGGCGGGTCAGATCAACGGAACGACCGGTTATGAGGAGGCCGCCGGGCAAGGCATTCTCGCGGGGCTCAATGCGGCGTTGGCGGCAGGTACTGCGGCGTCCGACAGGGGCGAGAGGCGATCGATCACGTTGTCGCGTTCGGATGCTTATCTGGGTGTCATGATCGACGACCTGGTGACGCGGGGGGTGAGTGAGCCCTATCGCATGTTCACCTCGCGGGCCGAGTACAGATTGCGACTGCGGGCCGATAACGCAGATGCCCGACTGACGCCCGTCGGCATCGAGATAGGGTGCGTCGGCGTCGAACGGGAGAAGGCCTACCAGGCGAAGGCCGACGCGTTGCAGGCGGCGCGGGCACAGATCGAAGCGTTGAGCCTAACGCCGTCAGAAGCCGCCAAGGCAGGGCTGGAAATCAATCGCGACGGCCGGCGGCGGAGTGGCTTCGAACTGCTGGTGTTGCCGAGTGTGGATTTTGCGCGCCTGCAAGTGATCTGGCCGGAGTTGCGCGCGATAAAGGCACCGATCGGGGAACAAATCACCGTAGACGCAAAATATGCGTCGTATGTGGACCGGCAATCGATCGACATCGCCACATTGAAGCGTGAGGAGGGTATTAAGATTCCCGTTGGCTTCGATTTCGACGTGGTGATCGGGTTGTCGAACGAAGTTCGGGCGAAGCTGACACGGCATCAACCGACAACGCTAGCGCAAGCTGGGCAAATCGACGGCATGACGCCGGCGGCGCTGATGCTGGTGCTGGCCCAATTGCGGAAAGGCGGGCGCCAGGTGGCGGCGCAGTAGGACGTATGAATCATATTGGCGATTATCCATTTGACAAACCACGCCCGCATTTCGCATGATGCTCCGAAATAATCGGAGGTATCGATGGGGTTTTTATCACAGGGTACGTACATCCAGCTCCCATGGAGAAGCGACTTCGAGATATTTCTCGCTAAGGCAGCCACAGAAACTGACAAGTATAGCGGCGAGGACCTTTTGCATCAGATCCACATTGAGGCGATCGAATCGAAGTTGATCAACCTTCGCCTGCATATGCTTCTACGGCGTCGATTTTTGATTGTGATCGGCCTGCAGATAGCGATGTTCGCCTATCTTGCCCTTCGATAGCGCTTGCATGAATGTGGCTATTACCCAACCGTCGCATAACAGAGGCCAGAATGCATCCATTTGCCAAGTTTTTAGGCTATTGCACCTTGATGCTACTAGTGAGCATCGGCAGCTTTTTCATTGCAGCAATGGTCACAAACGATGTTGGAAGGTCACTTGGCGGTGGACTTG
>JANXWC010000235.1 GCA_025351355.1 Hyphomicrobiaceae bacterium | reverse complement strand
GTGTTCGGAGAAAATCTTCGCCGATTTCGCACGCAAGCCGGCCTCAGCCAGGAGGCCGTCGCTGTCCGAATGGGCGTGGATCGAGCACATGTGAGCAGTATGGAGCGGGGCCAGCAGAACGTCACGCTCCTGACGCTTTGGCATGCATCTCAGGCCGTCGGTGTGAAGCCTGCCGATCTCCTCGACGAAGACTTCGAGGTTGGTGGCGATCTTGCCGACCCTGAAGGCTCGTCGTCTCAGTAGACCGAATGCCCCGCCCGGTCGTTCCGGGCGGGGCTCGCTGGTCCGGCTCAGTCGCCGTTGGCCTTGCGGCCGCGGGACCAGATCAGGGTGTAGCCTTCGCCGTCCTCATCGTCGAAGAGGTTGGCGTAGATCGGCGCGTTGAAGCTCGGATCGTCCAGCTTGACCGAGAGATAGTCGCGGCCCTCGTTGGAGCGCTTCGACCAGGCGGCCCCGATCTCTGCGCGACCGACATAGATCCGATGGCTGGGGGCGTTGTCGTTGGCGCGGTTGGTCTCGGGGACGATGCGGACGTTCTTGGTCTGGACACTCAGGGTGACGATCTCGCCCTGGAACTCGCTGCCGGACTTCTTGAAGGAACCGATGTTGGCCATGTCGCTTCTCCTTGGCTGTTTCGAGCCCGCGACCACCGCGGCCTCGATGGCGATCGGGAAGCCGAAGGCGATCGACGACGCACCCGCTCGCGGGACGAAGCGCAGCGGAGGATGGCGGCGGTAGACTTTCTTGCCTCGCGAGGAATGGCCAAAGGCCAGGGGAAGAAAGTCGATCCGTCCGCCGTTGCGTCTCAGGCGATCGAGGCGCAGCCGTCCTTCGGTCAGATCAAGCCATGGAGAGGCCGTGTGGTCCGCACGCCGAACAGCATCTTCTGGAGAAGACGTGGCGCACGTCGAACGTCCCGCATAAGAGGCTCGGCTTTCCAGGCGAAAAAGCCCTGGCGTTCAGAACGGACAACCTCACGACCCGGCAATCCGTGAAAACGGCGACGCTGACGATGGAACGTGTCTCTGTCGACCGAGAGGCGCCGGCCAACCCGAGCGCTCAAACGCAGGCCTTGGCGTTCCCGGTCAAGCGGACGAGCCTCATTCACCGCACCGAAATCCAACCTGTTCGACGATGAGGACGGCGCGTGTTCACCCGTCCCGCGTCGCTCCTGCCAATGGAAACGATGCCGGACCTCCCGCGCCCCGCCGATCGACATGGGGCGGGACAAACAGCGACATGCGCGCCCAGGCCGTGCCGCCGACAAGGACAGCGCCGACAATCGCTAAGGCCTCGCGTCAGAATTCGGCCGGCACGCCGATTTGGGCGAGCCCAAACGTCGCGTGGTATCCTGCGATGGCGGCCGGCACGGCGAATAGGAGCGCGATTGCGGCGCGGATGAGCGGCGTCCGCACCGTCATGAAGGCGAGCTGCCCGATCGCCAGGGTCGTGCCGCCGACGAGAACGCCGACAACGAGGGCGCCGATGACGCCCGAGCCGTTGTGGAAGGCGGCGAGTCCGCCTGTCAGGCCCGCGAAAAACGGCAGCGCGTAGACCGCGAGCGTGAACAGCAGCCAGCAGAGGAAGCCGATGCCGACAACGCTCAGAAAAAGTCCGATAACGAACATGGTGGATGTCTCCGTGACAAAGGGTCGAACGGTCGCGCCTTCCACCACCACCACGGCGCATTGCCGAGTATAGCCGAATATGATCGGTGGCGGCAGTGAAAATCCGGCTTGGATTTTTGCGCCCGCGAGCGTAGCCGTCGCCCGACGCGGTTTGACCGGGTCGAAATGGGGACTATGGCGGTCAACTCGCTATTGTAATCGGGTCAAAGGGTATGACGCCTTCGCGGTCAGTTACGCGAGCCATCAAGCTGTTCTGGCCAAGGAGCTGAGCGCATGAATCCAGGCGACGAATTGGTTAGCTTCGAAAAATTCCACAATGAAATCGAGCAATTGGGAATACTTCTGGCTGAACTCAACATCGAGGTCGCTGCCAGCGCTGATATAGAGCGTCAGACCTACGACGCGTTTTCCGCCCTCTACTATTCCATCTTCACCGATGACCGCCCGACAATGAGCCGGGAGGACGAAATTGCGATTGGCGCTGCACTCGCGGGTTTGGGAGACCTTGCCGCCAAAATCAACCGCGCCCGGCGCGGGTCAGGCTTTGATCAAATTATGCCTCACCTCGCTAAAATGGTGAAAGGCGCAGTGCGTATGAATGCGCCAAGCCAAGTGACCGACGAAGCAGCAAACAAGAACAGTGAGCTTTATGTGGGCTGTCTGGCGATTGGCGCGGGGTTGAGCATTGAGTTGGAGGACCCGGACAAGAGCGCCAACGGCAAGAATCCGGATGTTTTGCTTACATTCGAGGGCAGCGCTTGGTCGGTCGCTGTCAAAGCCAGCCACAGTTCCTCCGCCCCGACGATCTTTGGAAACATCAAGAGGGGTGTCGAGCAGATCGAGCGATCCGGCGCGAATGGTGTCGTGTTCGTCAACGTGAAAAATATTATCGACCATCAAGCTCTGGCGTTGGCGAGCCCATTCACATCGGTCTCCGACGCGGTGGCGGTTGTCGGGCGTCAGGTCGATGCGATCATCCAGTCGCTACTCACGCTGATCGTTCCCAGCGATTGGGAGGAGCTGTTTTCGATGAAGAAGGCCCGCCCGCTCGTCGCGTTGATGGGCCAAATTACCGTGTCGGCCTATGTGGTGCCTGGAACGCCTATGTTCGTTCCGGTGAAGGTGATGCGGGTCCTGTGTGCGCCGCCGACACCCATTGACTCGAACGCCCTGACGGGTGCCGACGCGGCGGCTTGGCGATTGCTGCAAAGGCTTAATGACGAACTCCAGCGCAACGCCGGCTCGAGTTGCGCGATTGGCGGTGTCTGAGGGCGCACCGGCGTGCGTCCTCGTCAGACGTCCGCATCGGAGAGTCCGATCACCGGTTGACGTCGATGGGAAAGGCGGGATATACCGCTTCTTGTAGCGGGATATCCCGCATCATCGGAGGCGGATATGGTGACATTGGCGGCATGGACCAGGAATTGGCGGTCGATTGTAGATACGCTTGCGACGGCGGATGAGTTCATTCCGATCGTGGCCGTCCACAATGGGGCGGAGTTCGAAATTCTTCGCATTTCACGATATTCCGAAGGCATCGATGCGGAGAAGCCATACGTCTGCACTTCGGTTCGGACGTTCGACGACAACACCGGGTTCTTCACCCATAGAACCGGGGATACTGGGATGGGACGGTTCATCACCAAGGGGGCGGCTGAGAAGCGCACCTGGGCGCTAGATCCGGGCGAAGACATCCTCGCGTACAATGCCGCAAAGGAGGGGGTGAGCGAGAAGGAGTTGATCCGCCTCACCCGCCTGACGGAACTTGGCCGCCGGATCGTCCGCCGCGTGCGGAACACCGAGCGAAAAAAACAGGCATTTCGGGATGCCGAACACGCGCAGCGGGTTCGGCACATCGCTGAAGAGGCTGCCATCATCGCCGGCGAGCGCAATCATGCGCAGCGCGAGCTCGCCCGGTGCGGGGCAGAATAACACGCATCGCCAGAATTTCAGGTTGATAGGCTCGCAGGTCGGTCGGTGGCGGCGCTCACGCGCCGCCGTTCCCGAACTTCCAGACCGGGATGCCGAATTTCCTGGCCTTGTCGGCGAGGTTGTCCTGAATGCCGGTGCCAGGGAAGACCATGACCCCGATCGGTAGCACGTCGAGCATCTGGTCGTTGCGTTTGAAGGGTGCTGCCTTGGCGTGCTTGGTCCAGTCGGGCTTGAAGGCGATCTGCGGCACTTTTCGGTGGTCGGCCCATTTGGCGGCGATGAGTTCGGCTCCCTTCGGTGATCCACCATGCAGCAGCACCATGTCGGGATGCTTGACGTGAACCCGGTCGAGCTTGTCC
>JANXWC010000024.1 GCA_025351355.1 Hyphomicrobiaceae bacterium | reverse complement strand
CCTCGCCATCATTGACGGAAGCCATCCTGGCCCTGACCGGGGAGACTTCTTTGGCGTTTTTCGACGCCATCGCCCCCGTCATCCACCACGACAGCGTCGACATGACGACGGCCTGGAAGCAGTCGCGCTACGACAAAATCGGTCCCGCCGGCACCGGCGCCGATTACATCAACTGCCCGATGAACAAAGCGGAGTACGAGGCCTTCATCGACGCCCTGCTGGCGGGAGACAAAACCGTTTTCAAGGAGTGGGAGGCCAACACGCCGTATTTCGACGGTTGCCTGCCCATCGAGGTGATGGCCGAGCGGGGTCGCGAGACGCTGCGTTTTGGTCCGATGAAGCCCGTCGGGCTCGACGATCCCCGGACCGGGCGCTGGCCTTATGCGGTGGTCCAACTGCGGCAGGACAATGCACTCGGAACATTGTGGAACATCGTCGGCTTTCAAACAAAGCTGAAGCATGGCGAGCAGACCCGCATTTTCAAAATGATCCCCGGATTGGAAAACGCCGAATTTGCGCGCCTCGGCGGGCTGCATCGCAACACCTATCTCAACTCACCCAAACTGCTGGATCTGCGCCTGCGCCTCAAAGTGCAACCAAGGCTCCGGTTTGCCGGCCAGATCACGGGGTGCGAGGGGTATGTCGAGAGCGCAGGCATCGGGCTGCTTGCCGGTCGTTTCGCCGCCGCCGAGCGTCAGGGACGAACGCTGCCGCCGCCGCCGCCGACCACAGCCTTCGGCGCCCTGCTCGCGCATATCACCGGTGGTCATATTGAAGCGGAAACCGAGCCCGAGCAAGAGGCGTTGCGCGGCGCCAGATCTTTCCAACCCATGAACGTCAATTTTGGTCTGTTCCCGGATATGGAGGCGCCGACAGCGGATGCCGACGGCAAACGGATCAAAGGGCGTGATCGCGGTTTTGCAAAGAAGCGCGCCATGAGTGCGCGCGCGCTGGCACACATCGATCACTGGCTGGCAGCCCAGTAACGTTGGCGTCGCCGCACAACTATTTTCGCGACGATCGCGAACTCGACTTGCTATTCAGAATCACCCATACGAGGCATGCGCACTTTTCGGTTGCTGCGGGAACGATTTTTATCAGTCCTTTGGGCCAGACCCTGATGTCAGATACGCACCACTGCCGACGTCAAGAGGTTATGCTGGCTCCTGCTCGCGCGCCGGTACCTGCGCGCGCCCAAGCTGTAAATCCAATGTTGCGGGCGGCACTCGTGGCGGTGGCTGCAGGCACGGTCTTCGCTGTGCTGGCCTGCTGTGGGGCGCGAATCGACTCCTTCACCCTTGCGGCGGCTGCAGTGGTGCTTGGTGGTGCGGCATGGAGTTTGGTTTGGCCCTCAGCGATACGATGGGTGGGGCGTCAATTGCAGCATCGCCAGCGTGCAAACCGCGAAAGCGTCGGCCGGTCCAGCCGTTCGGCAGCACCAGCCATGGCGGCGTTCTGTTGCGGCGTAGTCGCGACGTTGGGCCTGCAGCACCTCCCTGTGCAATCAATCCGTCCCCTGTCGGACATCGGGGGCGCCGCCAACGCCCCAGTGATGTCGGCGATTTCGACGGGCTCGCTGGCGTCGGTCGCAGCGTCCGCGCCGCTGGTTGACGAGAACGTGCCCGTTAACGAACCGGCTGTCAGTGGCGCCATCACACGAGTCCTCACGCATCCCCCGCGATCGCCACGCGGTCGGGAATCAGCCGGGATTACACGCGAGGATGCACTGGCTTTCGCTGATCGCAATTTGCGCGGCGCAAATGGGATGCGCGCCGACCGGGCAGAGGCGGCCTATTGGCTGAAGCATGCTTTGGCTACAACGCTGAATGATGCCTCACTGGTGTGGGCGTTAACGCAGTTGGGATCAGTCCTAGCCACGCCCGGCACCGGCGAGCCGGACTATAACGGCGCCGGCGCGATCTGGCAGATAGCTGCAGCCCTTGGCGATCCGGTGGCATATTGCTTTCTGGGCCGGACACACGAATTCGGCCTGGGGATGAAGGTTGACCGGCGGACCGCACGCAGCCTCTACAGTCGGGCCCTCAGTGCCGGCGGATGCCCGGGCCTGATGCAGAGCTTGAGCCGACTGCAGGAACCATGACGGAGGCAGCTTTACGCTGTCGACAGCCAGCTTTGGCCAGAGCGCCGCCACTATGCCATGCGATCGAGCCGTTCATGGCGATCGAATTGAAACGGTTGGGGCTGGCGGTCGATCTTATTTTGGTGGGAATACTGTTCGCGCAGGAACGCCAGATCGCCTGGTTGTTCGCGACCGAAATCTATTCGGTAAATGCTGTTGCTCACCTTTGCAATTGCATGGATGGCGCTCGGATGCCGAATTTTTCCGCCAGCTATCATTTTTTTGACTGACAATTGGCAGCGGCAAAACAAGACCGTGCACAACATCTGGTTCGAGGTGCCGGCGGAGACGGGGCTGCCCGTGATTGTGCTAGTCCTGATGTTGGTTACGGCGACCGTACGCAGCGCCGGCCGAAATCTTCACGCCCTTGCTGCCGCTGGTGCACCACCGATGTTGACAGCGACGGCGGTGTCGCTGATGGCTGGGTTGGTAGGCTTCTGCGTGGCAGGAACGTTTCTGACGCAAGCCTTCACTTGGCCGCTGTACGTGCTTATCGGGCTGACCGTGGCGCTGTCACGCTGCGCCCGCGATTGGATTGCCGCCCATCCCGCGCCTGTCGTGGCGTCTGCGGAGGCAGAAACTAAAGCAGGTGCCGCGTCCAAGATACGGATGATCGGCATTGGCGCGCGTTGAGCGCCGGGTTCCGCCAAAATTGGCCTAGGCAATCATAGCCTATGGGCCGGCAGTTGGGGTTCTGCTAGATTGTGCCATGGCCAACCCTTCCGTCCGTCCGCCGTCGTCATCCACGCTCGACAAATCCGAAGTCGATCGCTTCAACGCCTTGGCGCAGCAGTGGTGGGATCCGCACGGCAATTTCCGACCTTTGCACAAAATCGGTCCTGCACGCCTCGGCTTCATTCGCGACACGCTCGTTGCCGAACTGGCGCCACGGGCCACCACGCCACTGCGCGTTCTGAGTGGGGTACGAATCCTCGACATCGGCTGCGGCGGTGGGCTGGTGGCCGAGCCCTTGACCCGTCTCGGTGCTGTAATGACCGGCATCGACCCGGCCGCCGACACGATTTCGGCCGCTCAGGCACATGCAGCAGAACAGGGCCTCTCAATCGATTACCGCGCAACGCGGGCCGAAGCGCTGGTCGAGAGTGGCGAGACGTTCGACGCCGTGCTGTGCCTTGAGGTAATCGAGCATGTGCCGGATGTGCGTGCGTTTCTCGGTATCGTCGCGGAACTGGTGCGGCCGGGCGGGGTGATGATCCTCTCGACCATCAATCGCACGCTGAAATCCTACGCCCTCGCGATCATCGGTGCAGAGTATATCCTGTGCTGGTTGCCTGTTGGCACACACCAGTGGGACCGCTTCATTGCCCCGGAGGAATTGGCTCGCCACCTATCCGCGGTTGGGCTCGAAGCCTTACCAGCTGAGGGCATTGTATTCAATCCGTTGGAAGACACCTGGTCCAGGGCTGCGGACACAGGGGTCAATTACCTGATGGCCGCGCGACGGCCTTGAGGCGTTGAATTTTTTGCCCATCGTCATGCAATCGAGGCGACGATCGATGCTCACGACCTTTACACCCTTTCAGTCGCTGTGCGGCGGCGCCTTGATCGGGCTTTCCGCGACTCTATTAATGCTGCTGCTTGGACGTGTGGCGGGCGTCACCGGTATTGTTGCTGGACTTTTGCCGCCGGTGTCGCACGACTGGACATGGCGCGCAGCCTTTCTGGCCGGCATGATATTTTCGCCGTGGCTTTACGCAGCCGCGGGAGGCGGTGTGATCGCGATCGGCATCTCCGCCGGTCCGGCGATGCTGCTGGCATCGGGCCTGATCGTGGGCGTGGGCGTCAGCTACGGAGCGGGATGCACGAGCGGTCACGGCATCTGCGGGCTGGCGCGGTTTTCCCCGCGCTCGCTGGCGGCCACCCTGACGTTCATGGCGACCGCTGCGGCGACAGTCTACTTCGTACGCCATGTATGGGGGACCTAATTCATGCGAATCCTTGCCGCACTGATGCTGGGTATGTTGTTTGGATTGGGCATCCTCATTTCGGGGATGGGGAACCCAGCCAAGGTTCTCAACTTCTTCGATGTGGCGGGATCGTGGGATCCGAGCTTGGCTTTCGTTATGGCCGGCGGTTTGCTGGTCAATGTGCTCGGCCACCAATTCGTGATGCGGCGCTCGGCGCCTATGCTGGCGCAACAGTTCGAGCTGCCTGCCACTTCTCCCGTGACTGGGACACTGATCGGTGGCGCGGCAGTGTTCGGCATCGGCTGGGGTCTCTCAGGCTTCTGTCCAGGCGGCCTTATTCCGGTGCTCGGCCTTGGACGTAGCGGGCCGTTGCTGTTTCTGTTGGGTCTGCTGGTCGGGTTAGGTGCTGCGCGCTTGCGAATGGTGCGGCAACGCTTCACGCCGTCTGAAGCAGAGTCCTGAAAGCCTTAACAACGGATGGAGTTGGGAGCATGAACGACCCCGTCGCTATTGCGACAAAGCCCGACGTAGCCGGGTTTTTTGATGCACAGACCAGCACGGTCAGTTACGTCGTGCGCGATCCCGCGACGAGCGCGTGCGCCGTCGTCGACGCGGTGATGGACATCGACTACGCCGCCGGCCGTATCAGTTATCATTCCGCCGACCGGCTGATCGACTTCATCCGCGCCAACGCGCTAGTGGTTGAATGGCTGATCGAGACGCACGCCCACGCCGACCACTTGTCGGGCTCTCCCTACATCCAATCGAAGCTCGGCGGCAAAATCGGGATCGGGGAAAATATCAAGATCGTGCAGGAAGTGTTCGGCAAAGTCTTCAATGAGGGAACCCAGTTCAGACGCGATGGCAGCCAGTTCGATCGCCTGTTCAGGGACGGCGAAACTTACAGCATCGGCACAATGACGGCGCAGGCTATGC
Source organism: Hyphomicrobiaceae bacterium (assembly GCA_025351355.1). GTDB lineage: Bacteria > Pseudomonadota > Alphaproteobacteria > Rhizobiales > Hyphomicrobiaceae > JABFRJ01. The sequence goes on along the minus strand of JANXWC010000024.1, from coordinate 50,743 downwards.
TCACGCCCGGACACACGCCGGCGTGCATGACGCATGTCATCGGCGACGCCGCATTCGTCGGCGATACGCTGTTCATGCCGGATGGAGGAACGGCGCGTGCCGATTTTCCCGGTGGGGACGCCCGCACCCTCTTTCGGTCGATACGGAAATTACTCGAATTGCCGGCGGAAATGCGCCTTTTTATGTGCCACGACTACGGCCCGAACGGGCGCGCCATCAAATGGGAGACGACAGTGGCCGAGGAACGCGCTCACAATATTCATGTGCGCGATGGTGTCAGCGAAGACGAATTTGTAGCGCTGCGCGAGGCGCGCGACAAAACGCTGCCGATGCCGCGCCTGATCATCCCCTCGCTGCAAGTCAATATCCGCGCCGGTCATCTGCCTGAGCCGGACTCAGGTGGTCATCGTTTTCTGAAAGTTCCAGTCGACACGCTATGATTTGACCGGCTTGGCAACGACCGAATTCTACGTCGTCCTAGATCGCCTAGGGTCGTTCCGATTATTGTTGAATCATGGAACGACCCTAATCTTTTGTTTTGTCGTGCTTCTCAACTGAAAAACCGCTCACATTTTTCCCGGAAGCACTCTAGTACCCACAATCACAAGTCCCTGGCACGCCTGATCGCGTTCCCGCGAGCCGATCCGCCAGGAGCGCGCCGATGGTCGTAGCCCTGCTTACGGACGAGGCGCGCGACGCCGCGGTCGGCCGTGGGGCGCGACCCGACGGGCGATCGAGGATGGCCGGCGGCTGCGTCGCACGGCTTGTCCGATGCGCCACATCGACCGGCGCCGCGCTCCTGCCCGCCGGTCATCCTCGATCGTCATGCGTACCAGGGACTTGTGATTGTGGGTACTAGGCAGCGCGTTCGTGTTCTGCGGCGGCCTTGGCGCTTACCAACTCGATATCCATACGCGCGCGAATTTCACGAGCGGCTTGCTCCTTGACGGGCCCGAACCCACGTATTTCCAGAGGTGCTTTTGCGATCGACGCTAGCCGCTGCGGATCGACACGACCGAGCAGGCCACACAAACTCTCGATGATGTTTTCGTAGTAGCTGATGAGCTCGCGCTCCATACGCCGTTCGGCAGAATAGCCAAACACGTCCAGCCGCGTGCCGCGCAGACGCTTCATACGGGCCAGCAGCGCCAGCGGATATTGCATCCAAGCGCCGAAGCGCCATTTTAGCGGCCGGCCACGGGCATCTTTGCCAAGCGGCAACAGCGGCGGCGCCAGATGATAGAAGACCTTGAAATTCCCTTCATAGTCATGATGGAGCTGCTGCAGAAAACCGGATTGCAAATGCAGTCGTGCGACCTCGTACTCGTCCTTGTAGGCCATCAGTTTGAAAAGTGAGCGCGCGACGGCGTCAGCCACTCCGGTAACACCGGCCAGACGCTCGGCACTGCGCACGCGCCCGACGGTTCGGCAAAAACGGTCGGCGTAGGCTGCATCCTGATACGACGACAGCAACGCGCCACGACGCTCGATCAACTCATCGAGCGAGTCCGGGACGGGTTTGCCGACCTGCTGAGTATCCTGTGCCGACGTTGGTTCGGCCTGGGCAAGCCGACCCCAAGCGAAAGCGCGGCGGTTCGCCTCTAGCGCCACGCCGTTCAGCGCCATGGCACGCTCGACAGCGGCAAGCGACACCGGCACCAGTCCTTTCTGCCACGCCATGCCGAGCATTATCACGTTGGCAAAAACGGTGTCGCCAAGCAGCACTTCGGCAGCCTTGTTCGCATCGAATGTGCGCACATTGCCCGCGCCTGCGACGCGCTCGATCGCCGCTAAGCGTTGATCGATGGCCAACGTTGCGTCGCGCCGTCGCACGATGTCGCCCGTCGGCATCGCAGCACTGTTGACGACAGCACGCATGCCGGCCCGATAGGTCGATGATGCCTTCGGTGATGAACTGACGACCGCGTCGCAAGCAATCAAGGCATCAGCGGCGCCCTGGTCGATGCGCACCTGATGCAGCTGGTCCGGCTTGGCCGCGATGCGGATATAGCTGAGTACGGGCCCGAATTTCTGCGCAAAGCCCGTGAAATCGAGAACACTTGCCCATCGGCCATCGAGGTGAGCGGCCATGGTCACGAGCTGCCCGACGGTGATGACGCCGGTACCGCCGACACCGGTGACCAGCAGATTGAAAGGTTGATCGAGCGAGGGCAAAGCGGGCATCGGCAATTTTGCAGCATCCGCCAGCACATCGCGCGCCGACGCCGGCTTTGGCCGTGGTCGCGCGCCATCGAGCGTCACAAAGCTGGGGCAGAAGCCGTTCAGGCAAGAAAGGTCGGTGTTGCAGGTGGACGCGTTGATGCGCCGTTTGGGGCCGAGCGGCGTCTCGATCGGCTCGACACTCAAGCAGTTTGATTCAACCGAGCAATCGCCGCAGCCCTCGCATACGAGATCATTGATCACGACGGTCGTGCTCGGTTTCGGTAGCGTCCCGCGCTTGCGTCGTTTGCGTTTTTCGGTGGCGCACATCTGCTCGTAGATCAGCACGCTGACGCCGACCGTTTTGCGCAATTCGCGCTGCACCCGGTCGAGGTCGCGACGATCGTCGATGGTAACGCCGACGGGAAAGTCGCGCGCTTTGAACTTGCTTGGATCGTCGGATACTAGAGCAATACGGGCAACGCCTTCCGCGCGGACGCTGTGGGCGATGGCATCGACGCTGATCGGGCCATCGACGGGTTGGCCGCCGGTCATGGCGACGGCATCATTATACAGGATTTTGTAGGTGATGTTGGCGCCCGCTGCGATGGCTTGGCGGATGGCTAGTGAACCGGAATGATAATAGGTACCTTCGCCGAGGTTCTGGAAGATGTGGTCGTTGCCGGTGAAGCGTTGCGACGCCACCCAATTGACACCTTCGCCACCCATCTGGATAAGCGACGTCGTCTGGCGATCCATCCAGCTGGCCATGAAATGACAGCCGATCCCGGCCAGTGCCTGCGAGCCGTCGGGGACCTTCGTGGATGTATTGTGTGGACAGCCCGAACAGAAGTACGGCGTGCGCGTCGCACCTGCTATCTGGATCATGCGATCGGTCGCCGGCAAGAGAGCGGCCGCACGCTCCGACAGTTGCAGGCCGGGAAAAATCGCATCGAGGCGACGGGCAACCAGTGGCGCCAGTTGCCGCGGCGACAATTCACCGGTCCACGGGATCAGGCGGCTACCGTGCTCGTCATGCTTGCCTACCATGCGCTCGGGTTTGCGGCCGGGAAAGTCGTAAAAGTATTCCTTGAACTGGCTTTCGATAATGCCGCGCTTTTCTTCCACGACGAGGATTTCGCGCTTATCTTTGACGAATTCGAGCGCGTCGTGCAGCGCCAGCGGCCAGACCATGCCGACTTTGTAGATGTCGATGCCGATGCGCCGGCACGCCGCCGCATCGAGGCCGAGCAGGCGCAACGCTTCCATGAGGTCGAGGTGGCCCTTGCCGGTCGTGACAATGCCATAGGTCGCACGTGCGTTGCCGTAAATGCAGTGGTCGATCGAATTGGCGCGCGCGAAGGCGTAGACAGCGTGCTTCTTGGCCTCCATCCGCTCTTCGATCTGGGGGCCCGGCAGATCCGGCCAACGATAGTGCAAGCCAGCGGGCGGAGCGTCGAAGGCGGGCGTCACAAACGCGCGATCAGCAGCGATTTCGACGACGGCGGCGGATTCGACTGTCTCAGACACTGCCTTGAAGCCCACCCACATGCCGGAAAAGCGGCTGAGTGCATAACCGTAGGCGCCGAACGTCAGATATTCGCCTACGCAGGCGGGATTGAGTGTCGGCATGAACCAGCTCATGAAGGCCACGTCGGATTGGTGCGGCATCGAGGATGAAACGCAGCCGTGGTCGTCGCCGGCCACAACCAGCACGCCGCCATGCGGCGAGGATCCATAGGCGTTGCCGTGCTTGAGGGCATCACCGGCGCGGTCGACTCCCGGGCCCTTGCCGTACCACAGGCCGAACACACCGCTTACCTCGCGCCGCGGATTGGTCTCAACCTGCTGGGAGCCGAGTAGCGCGGTGGCGGCCAGATCTTCGTTCACTGCCGGCAGGAATTCGATGCGGTTCTCAACGAGATGCGATTTGGCGCGCCATAACTCCTGGTCGACGGCACCGAGCGGCGAACCGCGATAGCCCGACACGAAGCCGGCCGTATTCAATTGCGCACGTTTGTCGCGTCGGGCCTGGTCGAGGAGAATGCGCACCAGGGCTTGCGTGCCTGTCAAAAATACGCGGCGCGGGCCGGGCGCATAGCGATCGTCGAGGGCATAATCGGCGACTTTTTCGACAGTTACCATTGTCGATCCTAGGGCGCCGCAGCGGGCGGCCGACAACTTGCAGTTTTACATCATACCAGCCGCTTCCCCCAATTGGCAGCCGGTGAATGGTTGCACAGCACGCAAGCCACTCCAAGACCCGCGTTCCGATGGTGACAGGTTGCGATTGTGCGTCCTTCCCGCGTCTGCCCCAACACAATCGCCAGCGGCTCAGGCCGCCAGGGCTTTACTCGCCCAACAATGATAAACGCGTGACAAGCTGGCAAATCAGACTTCCTCAAATCCCAATTGTGTGCGGATTTGTTGTTTTTGCGGGTCCGTCAGCATGTCGATGAGACGGTGGGCGGCGGTCGGGTGCGTGGAATGGGCGGCAACGGCGGCGGTGTAAACGGTGGCAAGTTCAAACTCCGGCGGCAGCAGGCCGACCAGATCAACACCCGGCGTGTTGATGATCTCGGTCACCTGCGTGCAACCAATCGGCAATCGAGCCGTGCTTGACGCCATTGCATTCATGGCCGCGGCGCCGTTCGGGAACGGACGCAGCCGTGCATCGCCGGCGCTGTCGATTTCCAAGCTGTCGAGCACCTTGGCGAAATGAATGCCCGCCGTTGCCAATTGCGGATCCGGAAAATAGATCGCGTCGGCGGCCATCAGCGCGGCGCGCAGATCCGCGGGGCGCGCGATGGGGGGGTGGTGCGAGCCGGTGCGCACGGCGACGCCAGTTTTGACCACACCGATATCGACGGCACTGCCGGAAATGATGTGGCCGTCGCGGACCAATCCGTCGATCAAGGCGCGCGTGAGAATGACGACATCGGCGGGTGCGCCAGCCAACAACTTTTCACGCATGGATCCGACCGCGCCGAAAGTCGCGGCCACAACGTTGCCGGTTTCGGTTTCAAAGGCAGCTCGAAGTTTGCCAAGCAGTCCCTGGGCAGCGCCGCCACTCAATAAATGCAATGTCATGAGATCGCCTTCGCGTGGACTTTCGCTCTACAGTTATTGAATGGGAATGCCGGCCGCCTCGATGAGGTCGGCCCACTTGCGGACGTCCGCGCGGATATAGGCATCGAACTCAGCCGGTTTCATAATCAGGGGGTCAGCCCCCTGAATGGCCCATGCAGATTTCGTGCTGGGCAACGCGAGGTACTTGTTCACGGCTTGATTGAGTCGATCGATGATAGCTGGTGGAGTCGACTTCGGCGCCATCAAGCCAAGCCAGATCGTCGCCTCGTAACCGGGCAATCCCGCTTCTGCCAAGGTGGGAACATCGGGCAACACAGCGGAGCGCTTCGCCCCGGTGGTGCCGAGTGCGCGTACCTGGCCCTCCTTGACGCTTGGTGCCATGGTCGTGACGGCATCGAGCATCATCTGCACATTGCCGCTGATTACGCTGAAGCGAGCGTCGCCGCTGCCTCGATGCGGCACGTGCACCATGCCGGTCGCGCTCATGGATTTGAACAGTTCACCGGCCATATGATAGGGCGTGCCGGTGCCCGATGACGCGTAATTCAAGTCATTGGGCTTGGCTTTCAGCAGCGCCACAAATTCCTTGAGATCGTTGGCCGGCACTTTTGGATTGATCACCATGACCAGATCGGAGGCGTTGATCGGCGCGACCGGCTCGAAGTCACGCAGGAGTTCAAACGGCTTCTTGGCGATCAGGGTTTCGTTGGTGGTGTGCGTATTCGACATGAGGAGCAGTGTGTAGCCGTCGGGCGCGGCCTTTGCCGCCAGCGCCGTGCCGATGATGGCGCCGGCGCCGGGGCGATTGTCGACAAGGACGGTCTGCTTGAATTCTTCCGCCAGAAAGTTGCCGACGTAGCGCGCGTAAATGTCGGCTGGCCCGCCCGCGCCAAAAGGTACGATGATGGTGATGGTTCGGTTTGGATAAGTTTGCGCCGCGAGCGACCGCGCCTGCCCGAGCAGCCCGAGCACTGCCGCGAACGCGACCGCCAGCCTGAATTGAAAAAGCCTGCGCATTATACCTACCCCCGTGGGCGTCACGATGCGGATCACCCACGCCAGTATCGGCCGCAGCGAGCATGGCACGCCAGCAGAATATTTTGCGAAGCTGCGGGAAGAACCGGGGGGCGTTGAATTGGGGGCACGAGAGAACTGGCGACAGCCACCATTCCCTGGCGGTGGCGGAAATATGCGGGACCGGCCCGTGTCTGGGAGTTGCTCATCAGTTTCAGCGACGCTGATCGTTCATATGGTCGCGCGGATGGGAGGGTGCCAGCTGTCAGACAGTTTGCTGGTCGGCGTTACACGCCGATCTTCGCCCGAAGGCTTGCTTGGGCGCACGCGGCACGCTAACCCACCACGCACACCTATCGGGCCGTCCAGAGATCCGCTCTCTGGCGCGCCACAGCCCTCACCCGCCCATCGGGCACCTGCTCCCCGCTATCCGGGGCGCCGGGAAGCAATTGAGACTTCGTCCATGAAATTCACGCTGTCCTGGCTCAAAGATCATCTGGCGACTGACGCCAGCCTTGCCGATCTCAGCCAAACGCTCGATCAGATCGGCATCGAGGTGGAAGGTATCGCGGATGCCAGCGAAAAGCTGGCCGGCTTCAGCATCGCGCGCGTGATCGAAGCAAAGCCGCACCCCAACGCCGACAAGTTGCAAGTGCTACAGGTCGAAATCGCGCCGGGTCAGCCGACCGTCGAAGTCGTCTGCGGCGCACCCAACGCCAAGGCCGGCCTCATCGGCGTGTTCGCGCCGCTCGGCGCCTATATTCCCGGCACCAAGCTCACCCTCGAAAAGAAGCCGGTCCGCGGCGTCGTCTCCAACGGTATGATGCTGTCGGAGCGCGAGATGGAGTTGAGCGATGCGCACAGCGGCATCGTCGAACTCGACGCGTCCTTCGCCAGCAAGGTCGGCCAGAAATATGCCGATGCGCTAGGGCTGGCCGACCCGGTGATCGAAGTGAAGCTGACGCCGAACCGGCCGGACTGTACGGGCGTGCGCGGCATTGCCCGCGACCTCGCCGCCGCCGGCGTCGGCACGCTGAAGCCGGAACGCAAGATCGGCACCGTCGAGGGCAAAGTGGATTGTCCCGTCGACATCAAATTGGAGTTCCCGAAGGACGCCGAATACGCGTGCGCATGCTTCGCCGGGCGTTATATCAAGGGCATCAAGAACGGACAGTCGCCGACCTGGATGCAGGCGCGATTAAAGGCTGTCGGCCAGCGCCCCATCAATGCCGTGGTGGACGTGACCAACTATATCTCGATCGATCGCGGACGGCCGCTGCATGTCTATGACGCCGACAAACTGACGGGCACTATTCGCGCTCGCCTCGGCAAGAAGGGCGAAACCTTCCTCGGCCTGAACGCACAGACCTACGCGGTTGACGATAGCATGTGCGTGATTGCCGATGACGCGCGAGTTCTCGGCCTCGGCGGCATCATTGGCGGCGAGGACACCGGCTGCACCGAGACGACCACCAACATTCTGATTGAGTGCGCCTACTTCGATCCGCTGCGTACCGCTACCACGGGCCGCAAAGCCAGCACGCAGACCGACGCGCGCTATCGCTTCGAACGCGGCGTCGATCCGGCATTCATCGAGCCGGGGCTAGATCTGGCTACCGCGATGATGCTCGACGTGGCCGGCGGCACACCCTCGAAGCGTCGCGTCGCGGGCAAGCCGCCGATCAAGCCATTGACAATGGACTTCACCTTCGAACGTGTGCGCCGCTTGATGGGCGTGACACTGGAGGAAGCCTCAATGCGCAAGACGCTAGAGGCGCTTGGCTTCAGTTTTGCCGGCGGCGGGCCGGTGTACCAAGTCACCGCACCGAGCTGGCGGCCGGATATTCAGGGCCCGGCCGATCTCGTCGAGGAAATCGCCCGCATCGATGGTTTGCAGAATGTGCCGTCCGCACCGCTGCCGCGGCTCGACGGCGGCGTTACCCGCGCCACGCTGACACCGCTGCAGAAGCGCGTACGCCGCGCTCGCCGTCTGCTGGCTGCGCGCGGCATGGTTGAGGCGATCACCTGGTCGTTCATCGACAAGAAGCAGGCGCAGCATTTCGGCGGCGGGGCCGACGCGCTCGACCTCGCCAACCCCATCTCGTCGGAAATGACGACGATGCGGCCTTCGCTGTTGCCAGGCCTGCTGGCGGCTGCAGCGCGCAATCGCAATCGCGGCTTCGACGACGTCGCACTGTTCGAGGTCGGCCAAGCTTATCGGGGCGACAAGCCCGAAGATCAGGTCATTGCCGCCAGCGGTGTGCGCACCGGGGCCGCCAGACTTTCCGGTGCCGGACGCCACTGGCGCGAGCCGAGCCAATCCGCCGACGTGTTCGACGCCAAGGCCGATGCGCTGGCGGTGCTGGCAGCCCTCGGCGTGGACGCGTCGAAGGCACAGATCACTCGCGACGCGCCAGCGTGGTTCCATCCCGGCCGCTCGGCAACCCTGCGGCTCGGCCCGAAACTTGTGCTCGCCCATTTCGGCGACCTGCATCCGTCGACCCTGAAGATGCTCGATGTCACCGGGTCTGCCAGCGCATTCGAAGTGTTCGTCTCCGATCTGCCGGCCGAGAAACGCCGGGCCTCGCGCGCGCGCGCTCCGCTGGACAGCAATGATCTCAATCCGCTGACGCGGGACTTCGCCTTCATCGTCGATGAAAAGATCGCCGCCGCCGATGTCGTGAAGGCGGCGCTCAGCGTCGACAAAGTATTGGTCCGCGACGTCGGCGTGTTCGATATCTATCAGGGCACAGGCGTGCCGGAGGGCAAGAAGTCACTCGCCATCGCGGTGACGATGCAGCCCAAGGGCACAACGCTCACCGACGCCGAGATCGACGCATTAGCCAGTCGAATTGTCGCCGAAGTCAAACGCACCACTGGCGGCGAAATCCGGGGCTAAGGGCGAACGCGGCGTTTCACTGAGCGGTGGCTGGCCTTATTCGCCGCCGCTCATGTTGGCTTCGATCAGCTCGAAGGCATCGCGCGCACGCTGCACCGCGACGGCTGGGCGGTCGACGCAATAATAGTTACCGAGCACCAGCACATCTATTTCAGTACGGAGATAACAGGAAATCGCGTCTTGCGGTCGCGTGACGATGGGTTCCTGCTTATTGAAACTCGTATTCAACAGGATGGGCACGCCGGTCCGCTTCCTGAACTGATCGATCAAGGCATAATAGAGCGGGTTGGCCTTCGCACTGACCGTCTGGACGCGCGCGGTGCCATCGACATGCACGGCCGCCGGAATGCTGTCGGCCTTCTCCGGGCGCACCTTCGTGGCTGTCGTCATAAACGGATCGGAATGCGTCAGTTCGAAATAATCGGCCGCGTAGTCCTCCAACACGGAAGGCGCGAAGGGGCGAAACGGCTCGCGAAATTTGACACGCTTGTTGATCACGTCGCGAATGCCGGGCGTCAGCGGCGACGCCAGGATCGACCGGTTGCCCAAGGCGCGCGGGCCGATCTCGTATCGACCCTGGTACCAACCAACGATGCGATTGCAGGCGAGATCCTCGGCCGCGCGTGACAGCAGTGCTGCTTCATCGAGACGCTCGAACGTCAGCCCGGCTGCCTCCAGTGCACCCTTGATCTCGGCATCGCTGTATTCGAGACCGAGATAGGCGTGGTGCATTTCACTGCGCCGCGGATGCCCGAGCGTCTGATGATGATGCCACAACGCGCTGCCCAGCGGCGCCCCGGTGTCAGAAGCACACGGCGGCACCCAGACGCGCTCGAAACCGCTCTCGTGCAACAGGCGACCGTTGGCGACGCAGTTGAGCGCGACGCCGCCGGTGAAAACAAGATTGCGGGACGGAAAGCGGCTGCGCGCGGCACGCGCTACATGCAGGACCACATCTTCGGTGACGGCCTGCAGCGCCCGCGCCAGCGCCATGTGATGATCTTCCAGCGGATCAGTCCGGCGACGCGAGGGGCCAAAGCGGTCGAAGAATTTGCGCCGGAACGGCCGCAGCATACCCATGCTGTCGTAACTGAAGTAACTCATGTCGATCGAGAACCGGCCTTCAGGTTCGAGCTTGATGAGTTCGCGCATTTTCGCAACGTAACGATCATCGCCGCACGCAGCCAAGGCCATGACGGTGCCTTCCTCGAAGGGAGCAAATCCGAGATGCAACGTCATGAGCGTGTAAACGACGCCAAGGCTATCGAAAAATGGGCCGTGCCATCGGCGCTCGAGCTTGTTGCCCTGTCCGGTGAAAACGCTGCTGGCCGAGTCGTCGCCGTAACCGTCCAAGACGATCACCGTGGCATCCTCGAACGGCGACAAAAAGTAGATTGCCGCATGTGATTCGTGATGTCCGACGTTGACAATCGGCGGCAACGCCTGGTCGGGGAACGCTGCTCTGAGGTCGCGGCGCATCCAGAAATTCAAAAACACGACGCCGCTGTCCTGCGTCGTGTGCGCTTTCGGGAGGGACAGAGCGAGGCTGGCGGGCAGCTTGCGAAACAGCGCGCCAAAAAAAGTTCGCCGCAGTCGCTTTGTATCCCACGGCGTCGTGATGACATCGATGTCGGCGAGTTTACGATGAGGACCGTCGAATGCAGCTTTGAGCGACCGGCTTGGAAACAGCAGCGTATGCTTCTGCCTATTCAGCCGCTCCTCTTCCAACACGAGGGCAGGCTCGCCGTTGTCTAATATCGCCAGCCCCGTATCATGCGTCTCGCTGGCAAGCCCTAAAATCTGCATTTCCCAACCCTATGGCGTAATTTCCGCGCGCCCGGCGCTGACGCGTTCGCGGTCGTCGCAAAACGCCTGCGGATTGTCAAAAAGATCATTGGTCATGGCTAAGATCGGCCTGCTGCAGGTCCGGCAAAGTGTCTGTGCGGTGACGGGTTAGTTAATGGCGAGAGTACTCACGACGACGGCACTGTAATCACCGGGGCCAGAGTCATCGCGCCTTGGCGATGATCGGCAACATCACCTGCTCGACAACCTCCGGCGTAATTTCGCCGATCTGTTTGTAAAGCACCTTGCCGGTGCCATCGAGAATGAAGGTTTCGGGCATGCCGTAGACGCCCCATTCGATCGCGGCGCGGCCACTACCATCGACGCCGATGGCCGTGAACGGATTGCCGTAGCGATTGAGAAAGCGCCGCGCGCCGGCTGCCGGGTCCTTGGTGTTGACGCCGAGCAACGGCACACCCGATTTTTCGGCAAGAGCAATCAACATCGGATGCTCGGCCACGCATGGCGCGCACGACGACTGCCAGAAGTTGACGATAACCGGCTTGCCCTGCGCGAAGTCAGCCGCAGTAATGCCCGGCACTGCCGCGCCGTTGTCACTAAAGCCGGCCAGCGGCGGTAGCGGCGTAATGGGTGCCAGCTTGCCGATCAGCATCGACGGCAGTTTTGACCGATCACCCGGCTGCATCAGCGCGAAAAGAAACATCAGCGTCACCACCGTGAACACGCCCGCCGGCGCGAACGCCAGCCAAGAGCGCCGCGTGGCCACAGGCTCTAAGGGCTTGGTTTCAGGCGTCATCGCGGGTTGATTGCTCATCGCTAGTCCCTGGCCTTGGTTGTGTCCGATCAGGCGGATCGGCGCTTGACTCCACGCGCTTCGAGGGCCGCGAGCGCACGGCCCTGGCGCCGTCCGTCGACAGTAACCCAAGCAATCAAGCCAACCACGACCAGCGCTGTTGCCGCGTACGATGCGATGATGAAGCCGGCAAACGGACCCATGTTCATGATGCCCTCACGCTACAACTTCGCGCACGGCTGCCCGCTGCAACCCCTTGACGCGACGGCGCATCACCTCGTTGCGCATCGCCTTGATGTGCAAACACGCAAACAGCAGCGTGAAACCAAGCGCGTTGATCAGCAGCGGAATGCGGAAACTCGCATCGAGCGTAGAGGTCAGCTTCGTCGATGGTTGATGCAGGGTATACCACCACTCGACCGAAAACTTGATCACCGGCAATAGTGACACGCCGACCAACGCCAAAATCGCCGTCAATTTCGCCGCCGCCGCCTCGTCCTCGATGGAACTGCGTAGCACGATCAACCCAAGATAAAGAAAGAACAACAGCAGCATCGACGTCAGCCGCGCGTCCCAGACCCAGTAGGTCCCCCACATCGGCTTACCCCACAACGACCCGGTGAGCAGGGCCAACAAGGTGAAGGCAGCGCCGATCGGCGCCGCGGCGCGCGCAGAAACATCGGCCAGTGGATGTCGGAAAACGAGCAGGCCAAAACTGGATGCGGCAATCGTCAGGTAGGCGGCCATAGCCAGCCATGCCGCCGGCACGTGGACGTACATGATGCGCACGGTTTGGCCCTGCTGATAGTCAGCCGGCGAGACGACCAAAGCCTGATAAAGCCCGACCCCAATCACGACAGCGGCCATCGCGGCCAACCACGGCAAAATGCGCGCGGACAAAGCCATGAATCGCGTCGGATTAGCCAACGACTGCACAATGGTGGGCTGATTCGCTGTCATGTCGCAAAGTTATACAAAATCGGCCTCGGCGGCAATGTGGCGTGGTTACGCCAAGCGTCCTTCAAGGCTGATAAGCAGCGATAATGCCGAGGAAATCGTCGGCGTTGAGGCTGGCGCCGCCGACCAGCGCGCCGTTCACATGCGGCACAGCCAACAATTCGCGTGCGTTGGACGGCTTGACCGACCCGCCATAGAGTAACCGCATGGCGCCGCCGGCCACACCGAACCGCGCCACCAGCTGTGCGCGCAGGGCTGAGTGGACCGTGGCGACATCGGCCGCCGTCGGGGTCAGCCCCGAGCCGATAGCCCAAACCGGCTCATAGGCCAGCACGGTATTGGCCGCCAAGGCGCCGTCCGGCACTGAGCCCGCCACTTGGGCTGCGACCACAGCCAGCGTGTCTCCGGCCTTGCGCTGGCCGATCGTTTCGCCCACACAGACGATAGCCACCAGACCCGCGCGGTGGGCGGCTTGAGCCTTGGCGCAGACGACCGCGTCCGTCTCAGCGTGATCGGCGCGGCGCTCGGAATGGCCGGTGATGACGAATGTTGCACCTGCATCGGCCAGCATTTCCGCCGCGATATCGCCAGTGTGAGCGCCCGCAGCCTTGGCGTGGCAATCCTGGCCACCAACGGCCAGCGCGTAACCTGCCGAGGCCGCGGCCAACGCCGCCAGCAGCGTGGCAGGGGGGCAGATCAGCACGTCGCAGGCCGGTGGCTGGGCCTGAATGGCCTGGCGCAGCTTGGCGGCCTCAGCCAATAGTGCGAACTGGCCGTTCATTTTCCAGTTGCCAGCCACCAGCGGCCGGGGTGCGGAACTGCTCATGCGACTTCCCCTGATTGACGGGCACTGTTGTTCACAGTGACTGCCTAAATTACTGTCGGCCGATGCTTGACCATAGGCCGGCCGGTGCGTCAATCGAGTAGCCGGTATCGACAGCCGCGACGGGGTGCGATAGGGGCATAGCTGAAGCCTTCAGCTAAGCGTCGCGCAAGCGCGCCTGACCCGAACCCAACCGACCGGAAAAGTGCCGATATGCTCGATATGCTCCGCCGTGGCGCCACCTCTAAGGTAGCCGCCACACTGTTGTTCCTGCCGCTGATCATTGCCTTCGCGTTCTGGGGCATAGGGCCGGAATGGAGCGGCCGGAGCACCACTTGGCTAGCCAAGGTTGGTGACCAACGCATCTATCCGGAAGAATTCCAGCGCGCCTATCAGGCCGAGATCGAGCAGATCTCGCAGCAGGCGGGCCGCCGCATCACCGCTGAGCAGGCACGCTATTTCGGCCTCGACCAACGCGTGCTGGCGCGCTTGGCCAGCACCGCTGCGCTCGACCAGGAGGTCAAGGGCCTGGGGTTGTCCATTTCGACCAAGGCGATCGCCGACGAGGTGCGAACCGATCCGGCCTTCGCCGAACTCAACGGCAAGTTCTCCAAGGACCGCTTCGACGCGATCATGAAGCAGAACAACCTGACTGAAGCGGGCTTTCTTGCCATGCGCCGCCGCGACGACGTGCGTGAGCAATTGACCGATAGTCTGCTGGCCGGCATCACGCCGCCGCAGAGTACGATCGATCTCATGCACAAGTACCGCGAGGAAACGCGCGTCATCGAGCATATTACCCTCGACCCGGCCAAGGTCGTGAAGTTGGCCGAGCCGGACGAGGCCAAGCTGAAGGAATTCTACGACGGCAACAAGCGCCAGTTCATGATGCCGGAGCAGCGCAAGGTCGGCCTGCTGTTGCTGACCCGCGACACGGTCAAGGGCAAGATCACGGTGACCGACGACGAAATCAAGGACACCTACGAGACCAGTAAGGAGCGCTTCAACATTCCGGAGAGCCGGCACATCCTGCAGATGTCGTTTGCCGACAAGGCCAGCGCCGACAAGGCACTTCCCGAGTTGCAGAAGGCCAAGAACTTCGTCGAGGCGACCGTCAAGCTAGGCGCCAAGGAAACTGATCTCGACCTCGGCACCCTGACGAGGAAAAAAATGATTGATCCGAAGATCGCCGATGCCGCGTTTGCGTTGGCCAAGGATGCCGTCTCGCCCGTCGTTGAAGGCGCGTTTGCGACGGTCATATTGAAGGTGACCGAGATTATTCCGGGCAAGCAGAAGACACTGGCCGAAGTGAGCACGGAAATCAAAGACAGCCTGCAAACCACGCGCGCAGCACGCGAAATGCAAACAATTGGCACCCAGATCGAAGACGAACGGTCGGCTGGCAAACCGCTGTCGGAGGCGGCGGAGAAACTCGGCCTTATCTATAAGGAAATTCCCGCCCTCGACCGCACCGGCAAAACCCCGGACGGCAAGCCGGCTGTCGATGGCCCCGATGGCGCGCCGATCGCTGCCGCAGTGTTTGCCGGCACCGTCGGCCTCGATGCCGATCCCGTCGACCTTGCCGACGGCGGTTCAGCCTGGGTCAGCGTGCTGGGCGTGACGCCGGAAAAAGAGCGGCCCTTCGATGAGGTCAAGGCAGACGTCAAGACAGCTTGGACGGAAGCCGAGACACGACGCGAGTTGGGCACGGTCGCCGCCGGTTATGTCGAGCGCGCCATCAAGGGCGAAAGCATGACGGCGCTGGCAACCCAGGCCGGAACCAAGCTTGAAAATACCGGCGCCATTACACGCAACACGTCGCCGCCGGGGCTGACAGCCAACGGCGTACAAGTGGCCTTCACACTGCCGCTGAACGCGGCATCCTCGGCGCTGACGGCTGACGGCAAATCCCGCACGGTGTTCAAGGTCACGACGATCAATGTGCCGGCAGAACCCAGCAAGGAACAAGCCGACAAGCTCAAGCAGGAAATGACCCGCGTGATGCAAGCCGATACGCTCAATACATTCGTCAATGGATTGCAGCAGCGTGCCGGCGTCAATGTCAACAACGCGCTGTTGCAACAGCTGCTCGGCGGCCAGGCCGGTCAACAATAACTGCGCGTTTTACCGGTAGCCGTTGAGATTGCCAATGACCGCGCCCAAGGCCTATGCCGATACACAGATCGCGGCGATCCTCGGCGGCGTGCGCTCCATCGCGATGGTCGGGGCGTCGGCGAATACCAGCCGACCCAGTTATTTCGTGTTGAAGTATCTGCTCGCCAAAGGCTATCGCGTCATTCCGGTCAATCCGGGCTTGGCCGGCCAGGAGATCGGCGGCCAGAAGGTGGTGGCTGATCTCGCCGACATCGAAGGCACCGTCGACATGGTCGATGTTTTTCGCAACTCGGCGGCAGCACTCGCAATCGTGCGCGAGACGATCGCCTTGCGCGAGAAATTACGACCCCGTGTCATCTGGATGCAGTTGGGCGTGCGCAATGACATCGCTGCCGCTGAAGCCGAAGCGGCGGGTCTGGAAGTGATCATGAACCGCTGTCCCAAGATAGAATACGGGCGGCTTTCCGGTGAAATCGGCTGGTCAGGCGTCAACTCCGGCGTGCTATCATCGAAGCGGCCCCTGCTCGGACCGGGCGTGCAAAGCCAACTGATCGGCAAGCGCTGAGGCGTCATTCAGCCCGGGCGCACTTGGCCGGTGCCGCGCACGATGTATTTGAAGCTTGTCAGCTGTTCGACCCCGACGGGGCCGCGCGCGTGCATGCGGCCGGTGGCGATGCCGATCTCGGCGCCCATGCCAAACTCGCCGCCGTCGGCGAACTGGGTGGAGGCATTGTGCAGCACGATCGCCGAATCGACGCGGGTGATGAAGCGCTCGGCGGTGGCGGCATTTTCGGTGATGATGCAGTCGGTATGCTGTGACCCGTAGCGCCCAATATGCGCGATCGCGCCATCGACGCCATCGACGACTTTCACAGCGATGATCGCATCGAGGAATTCCTTGCCAAAGTCATCGGCGGCGGCCGGCTTGACCCGCGCATCGGCCTGCTGTGCCGCAGTATCGCCGCGGACTTCGCAGCCCGCATCAAGCAAGGCGCGCACCAGCGCCGGCAGAGTGTTGGCCGGCGCTGCCCGATCGACCAGCAGGCATTCCGTCGAGCCGCACACCGAAGTGCGCCGCATCTTGGCGTTGACGATGATGGCCAGCGCCTTGGTCAGATCAGCATCGCGATCGACGTAGGTGTGGGAGATGCCTTCCAAGTGGGCGAATACGGGCACGCGCGCCTCCGCCTGCACGCGGGCCACGAGGCTCTTGCCGCCACGCGGCACGATGACATCGATGGTGCCGTCGAGGCCGCCGAGCATCAGGCCGACCGCCGCACGATCGGTTGTGGGAACGAGTTGGATCGCTGCAGCCGGCAGGTCCGCAGTTTGCAACCCTTCCACGAGACAGGCGTGGATCGCGCGCGCCGACTGTACGCTTTCAGAGCCCGCGCGCAGGATGCAGGCATTGCCAGCCTTCAGCGACAGACCTCCGGCATCGGCCACCACATTGGGCCGGCTTTCGAAGATGATGCCGATGACACCCAGCGGCGTGCGCACGCGGCTGATCTGCAATCCGTTGGGCCTCACCCACTCGGCCATCTTGGCGCCGACCGGATCGAGCAGCGCGGCGATATCCTCAAGACACTGCGCGATAGCGTCGATACGATTGCCATCGAGCGCCAGCCGATCAAGAAACGATCCGGTTGTGCCGCGTGCGCGGGCTGCGTCGAGGTCGGCGGCATTCGCCTGCAAGACCGCGGCACTACGACCGCGGAGCGCCATCGCCGCAGTGTTCAACGCACGATTCTTCGCGCCTGTCGAAGCGAGCGCGACGTCACGAGATGCGGCGCGCGCGGCTTGGCCGACGCTAAGCATAGTGGCCGCAATGTCTGTGGTGTTTAGAGTCTCCATGACCTGTCAGTCGTCCCGGTTATTCGCTGGCGCGAGAAGGGCTGCCGCCCTTCGACCCGCTCAAGGGGACACCCCTCGAACTCCCCGTCTTCTATAGGTTTTCAGGATCCACACACATCAAGTTGCTGGTCGGGTCAAGGGTGGGGCGGCTCGATGTGAAGGTCCCGGCAGATCTTCTGCACCAGTGGTCCAGCAATCTCGGAGTGGCGCGGCACCGCCGATCGTCGGTCGCGTTCAAGATTATGCCACCACGAGTGGCGGTCGCTTTCGCGCTCCAGCCGGCAACCGGCCCTAATCAGATGACCGATCAGATCACGCCGCATCATGACGGCAACGCCGCCGAGACAAAATCATCACCTGCCGCATCGAACGCTGCGCCGCGGTTGATCTCCAGGGCGTCGTGTAGCGCCGCGCGCAAGCTGATAAGCAACTGCTCGCGCGTTACCTCCTGGCCATTGACGCCCGGCATCTCCGCCACCCAGCCGATCCACCAAGGGTCGACATGCTTGATCAATGCGGTAAACAACCCGACACCTTCATGGATCGCCATCGACATCACCTTTCCGTCGGTATCGGTCGGCGCCATTATCAACTGCGGTGCAGTGCCATGTCGTCGCGATGGATCAATTCGGCGCGGCCGCCGTGGCCGAGAATGGCTGCAATTTCGCCGGATTTCTTGCCCGCGATGCGCCGCGCCTCGTTGATACCATACGCCGTAAGCCCGCGACCCAGTTCCATGCCGGTCGGCGATTTGATCACCACCGCATCGCCGCGCTGGAACGTGCCTTCGACCTTGCTCACGCCGGCCGGCAACAAGCTCTTGCCCGACAGCAGCGCCTTCTCAGCGCCGGCATCGACGTGGATGGTGCCCGCGGGTTCAAGCTGCCCGGCGATCCAGCGCTTGCGGGCGGCCACCGGATCGGCGCTGGCGATAAACCAGGTGCACGGCGCGCCTTCGACGAGTTGACGCAGCGGGTGCAGATTCTTGCCCGACGCAATGACCATATGGATGCCCGAACCTAATGCAATGCGGCCCGCCTCCACCTTCGTCTTCATGCCGCCACGCGACAACTCGGAACCGGCATCGCCCGCCATCGCCTCGATCTCCGGCGTGATGGCGCGCACTTCATCAATGCGGGTGGCATCGGGCCGCGTGCCGGGCGGCGCTGTGTAGAGGCCGTCGATGTCCGACAGCAACACCAGGCAATCGGCGGTGATCATGCTGGCGACGCGGGCCGAGAGACGGTCATTGTCGCCATAGCGAATCTCGGTGGTGGCCACGGTGTCGTTCTCGTTGACGACCGGGATAGCATTGTGCGCGAGCAGCGTATCGATGGTGCGGCGGGCGTTGAGATAGCGGCGGCGTTCCTCGGTATCGCCCAGCGTCAGCAACACCTGCGCCACCGAATGTCCGCGCGCGGCGAATACTTCGCGATACGCCGCTGACAGTGAGATCTGCCCGACGGCTGCGGCGGCCTGGCTTTGCTCCAGTTCGAGCGCGCCGTTGCCGAGACCGAGTACATGGCGTCCTAGGGCGATGGCGCCGGACGATACCAGTACGATCTCCTTGCCCTGTACCGCGAGCGCTGCGACATCATCGGCCAGCGAATTCAGCCACGTCGCGCGCAATCGACCCGTCGCGCGATCGACCAGCAAAGCCGAACCAATCTTGACGACGATGCGTCGCGCCGATGTCCATTCGGAACGGGTTTTGGATATCATATTTTCACCGCCGGAGCGGACCAGCGATCGAAATCGGCAATGGCCATGATCACAACATCCCTGTAACGCCCATCGATCCGTCGTGCCTTGCGCATGACGCCCTCAGTGACGAATCCGGTCCTTTCGTAAAGCCTCATCGCACGTGTATTGTCCGCGTGCACAGTCAATTCGATGCGCTGCAAGCCAAAGGCCCGGGCGGCGCTCAGTGTCACGCCAATCAGTGCGCGGGCAACGCCGCGCCCGCGAAACGGCTGAAGAACAGCAATGCCGAAGACGCCGCAGTGACGAGTGCTCGGCATGCCTTTCGGAATAATATCGCACCACCCAACGACTTCGCCAAGCGACACCGCCACAAACTGCGGGAACCCGCGCTCGATGTTGGTCATGACGAATATGCGTGTCTGTTCAATCGGCGGTGCCTCGGTCATCGCAAGGCGGCGGCTTTCGCCCGCGACGGTGTCGAGGGCGGCGTGAAAGCCTTCGATATGGTCGGAGTGGATGGGGACGATTTCGATGGTCATAGGGGCTCGAAGACGCATCGCGCGCGATCGCATTTCAATACTGCAATTGAGGCAACGACAGGGGCAGCAGATTGCAACGTAATTCGTCGTTCTAGCCAGCAAGCGCCTGATCGAGATCGCCGATGATATCGGCGGCGTCCTCGATGCCGATCGACAGGCGCACCACATCCGGCCCCGCGCCGGCAGCGATGCGCTGAGCGTCGGTCAGTTGTCGGTGCGTCGTCGATGCCGGGTGGATGATCAACGAACGGGTATCGCCGATGTTGGCCAGATGCGAAAACAGCTTGACGTTCGACACCAGCGACACGCCCGCCGCATAGCCGCCTTTGAGCCCGAACGTGAACACGGCACCCGCACCCTTTGGCGCCAGTCGCTTTTGAATGGCGTTGTCCTTGTTGCTGGCAAGGCCGGCGTAATTCACCCACGCGACCTTTGGATGCTTGGCGAGATGACCAGCCACTGCAAGCGTGTTTGCGCAATGCTTCTCCATGCGCAGCGGCAGCGTTTCAATGCCCGTCAAAATCAGGAACGCGTTGAACGGCGCAATGGCTGGGCCGAGATCGCGCAGGCCCATCACGCGGCAGGCGATCGCGAAGGCAAAGTTGCCGAACGTCTCACCGAGCGTCATGCCGTTGTAACTGGGGTTCGGCTCGACCAGCGTCTTGTAGCGATGCTTGGCCTTCAGCCAATCGAAGGTGCCGCAATCGACAATCACGCCGCCGATCGAGTTGCCGTGCCCGCCGAGAAACTTGGTCATCGAATGCACGATGATGTCGGCGCCGTGCTGCTTGGGTTGGCAAAGATAGGGCGACGCCAGCGTGTTGTCGACGATGAATGGCAGCCCGTGTTTTTTCGCGATCTTCCCGATTGCGGCGATATCGATCATGACGCCGCCGGGGTTGGCGATACTTTCGCAAAACAGCGCACGCGTCTTGGGGGTGATGGCGCGTTCAAAACTTTCAGGATCGGTGCCATCAGCCCACGCCACCTCCCAACCGAATTTCTTGAACGCGTGGTTGAATTGATTGACCGAGCCGCCATAAAGTTGCCGCGCGGCGACGAACTGATCGCCCGTTTCCATAAGCGTATGAAACACCAGCAACTGCGCAGCGTGACCCGACGCGACGGCCAGCGCCGCCGTGCCGCCTTCAAGGGCTGCAATGCGCTGCTCGAGCACCGCCTGCGTCGGGTTACCGATGCGCGTGTAAATGTTGCCGAACGACTCGAGCCCGAACAGGGACGCCGCATGGTCGACGCTGTTGAAGACGTAGGCCGACGTCTGATAGATCGGCGTGATCCGTGCGCCGGTTGCGGGATCGGGTGCAGCCCCGGCGTGAATGGCGAGCGTGGCAAAGCCGGGCGGGGGTGGTGTAGTCGGCATGGCGAGCACCTTGGTTGGGGGACGGGCTGGCGTACGTCGGCGCCATATAAGGTGACAGACCCCACCATTGGCAAGCGGCTTGCCGACAATGGCGATAGTTTCAAGCAAATTGCGCGACACCCATTGAAGAGCCCTAGTCGCCCGATGCCTATCCGCTATACTAGGGTTCCGATCGCAAAGTTCGCCCGATTGGACGGCAGCTGTTTGCAAACTTCGCGATCGACAAGGACACTAGAATGGCTGATAATTTTAGTGAGATTCAGATTTGTAAATTCGTTTCGGTACCTGCCGCATAATCCGACGAATTTACAGATCAACATACTAGCGCTGAGCGCTCTTTCCGGGGGAAACTTCGCATGCCAGCCTCGCACGCAACTAGCGCAACCGTGCGCAAGCCGTTCTACAAGAGCCTGTACCTCCAGGTTCTCACCGCAATTGCCGTCGGCGTGCTGCTCGGCCATTTCTACCCCGCTCTCGGCGAGCAGATGAAGCCGCTCGGCGACGCCTTCATCAAGCTGATCAAGATGGTGATCGCGCCGATCATCTTCTGCACGGTGGTGCATGGCATCGCCAGCATGCAGGACATGAAGAAGGTCGGCCGTGTCGGTTTGAAGTCGCTGGCCTACTTCGAGCTGGTGACAACCCTGGCATTGATCATTGGCTTGGTCGTGTCCAACGTCCTGCAGCCCGGCGTCGGCATGAATATCGATGCTACGAGCATCGACACCAAGGCGATCACCAGCTTCGTCGCCAAGTCCAAGGAACAGAGCACGCTGCTGTTCCTGATGGACATCATTCCAAATACTGTCGTGGGTGCTTTCGCGCAGGGTGAAATCCTGCAGGTGCTGTTTTTCGCGATCCTGTTCGCCTTCGGTCTGCAGGCACTGGGCGAACGCGGTAAGCTGGTGCTCGGCGTCATCGATCAGACCAGCCATGCCCTGTTCGGGGTTGTCGGTATCATCATGAAGGTGGCGCCCATCGGCGCGTTTGGCGCCATGGCGTTCACCATCGGCAAGTACGGGGTCGCGACGTTGCTGTCGCTGGCCAAGCTGATGATCGCGTTCTATGCCACGTGCCTCATCTTCATCTTCGTGGTGCTCGGCGGCATGGCTTGGCTCAACGGCTTCAATATTTTCAAATTCATCCGCTATATCAAGGAAGAACTGCTGATCGTGCTGGGCACCTCGTCGTCTGAATCGGTGCTGCCCCGCATGATCGCCAAGATGGAACTGCTGGGGTGCGAGAAATCCGTGGTCGGCCTGGTGATCCCGACCGGATACTCGTTCAACCTGGATGGCACCTGCATCTATCTGACGATGGCTGCCCTGTTCCTGGCGCAGGCGACCAACACCGAGCTGTCGCTGTGGCAGCAACTCGGGATCGTCGGGATCTTGTTGCTGACTTCGAAGGGGGCCGCCGGCGTGACCGGCTCAGGCTTCATCGTGCTGGCGGCAACGCTTGCCAGCGTCGGCACCATCCCGGTGGCTTCGATCGCGTTGATCCTCGGCGTCGATCGCTTCATGTCAGAGGCGCGTGCCCTGACCAACCTGATCGGCAATGGCGTCGCGACGATCGTGGTGTCCCGCTGGGAGGATGCGCTCGACGTGGCACGGATGCAACAGCACTTGAACCGGGAGACTGTCGAGGAAGCCGAGCATCCCGAACAGGTCCTCATCGAGGACGAAGTGAAAGCGGCGGGTCCGCTCAAGCCGTTGCGGATTTGAGGCGGCGGCACTGCATGGCGGACAGCGGCTGAGCCTTGCGCCCGGTCGCGGCCCGGCGCAAATTGGCTATTGGCCGTAGATAAAGCAGCAGGGGCAGGAAACACATGACGAAGAACAGCAAGGTCGTCGCCTATCAGGAGTCATTGGCAAGTACCGCGCGCACCATGCTCGCCGCGCGACCAGAAGTAACGCAACTGCCATTTGCAACACACGCGTCGCACGATCATTTCCTGGCCTTCTTGAAAGAAAATCCGCAAATCAACGCGCTCATTCTCGGCGCCCAGCGCGTCGGACCGCTGGAGGTGCCGGCGGCACCCGGATTACAGGTCGTCGCCCGCATCGGCGTCGGCTATGACATGATCGACATCCCGTCGCTGGCGCCACGGCGAATACCGCTGATGACGGCAGGCACAGCCAATTCGCCGTCCGTCGCGGAGGAGGCATTCCATCTTATATTCTCGCTGATTAAGCGCGGGCGCGAGCATGACAAACTCGTGCGCGAGGGACGCTGGCAGACCCGCATGAGCGATATGCCAGGTGACATCTTCGGCAAGACCATGGTCGTGGTTGGCTTCGGCCGCATCGGCTCCCGCGTCGTTCGTCGCGCGCTGGCGATGGAAATGGCCGTGCACGTGTATGATCCCTACGCGTCGCCCGCCGACATCAAGGCTGCCGGCGCAACGCCCGTCGCGCGCCTGGAAGACGCGCTGCCGATGGCCGACGTGCTGACCTTGCACTGCCCGCGCACGCCGGAAACCATTGGCCTGATCAACGCTGCACGGCTCGCGTTGCTCAAGCCGACGGCGCTGCTGATCAACACCGCACGCGGTGGCATAGTCGAGGAAGCAGCTTTGTTCGACGCGCTGCAGCATGGGCGCATCGCCGGCGCCGGCCTGGACGTGCTTGAGCAGGAACCGCCGCCCGTCGATCATCCGCTGTTCAAGCTACCCAATGTGGTGTTTGCGCCGCACATGGCCGGCGTTACGCGCGAAGCGCTGGATCGGATGTCAATTGTATCGGTGGAAAACGTGCTGTCGGTGTTCGACGGTCGGCCAATCGTTGGCAACGTCATCAACAAGGACGTGCTTCGCGTGTGATGCCGCGCGCAGGTTTATGCTGCGTTTCAGAAGCGCACAGCAAGTCCAAAGCCAGACCTACAGGGCCCGGTGCAGACCGGCGACCGTCCCCGCCGGCGCAGCCTCAATCAGAAAACGCAGCACTCGCGGAGCGTGTTCCGGAGCAGCGTTCGCGGCGTCCTTGGCCATAACTTCGCGGGCGATGACGAGTGTGAGGGCCGGCAGTGCCTTATCTTCACTCGCCTCGCTGGCAGCACCGGCGATCGGCTTCAGCTCCGTTACGACATAGTTGTGATCGGCGAGCGACATGGCATCGCCGACGCGGACGGTGTTGCTGACGCTGCCGGCCAACGCGTGCGAACTGAGCCAGAAACCTTCATCACCGGAAATCGGCCGGCCGCCGCTCTGTCCGTTAACGCGCCAAGCGACGGGTGAGGTCAACGCTCGGTCAACGCTCTGAGCGATGCGGGCTGTCGGTGAAGCGATTGTCCACGCTGACGTCAGGGACGCCAATCCACTTCTAAGCGAGCGATCTGCGGTATCGGCACCGGTGCCAAATAACAAAATTGCGGTGCTGCCGACAACGATTGCCGAACAGGCAATGGCCCGCACGATGTTAGAAGTAGCTTGAGAAGACTGCTTCAGCGATTGACCCAAAAATGACAGCGCCGCTGTCTCCAATCTTCCCACCATGAGTGGCCGCTCCATGAACCGCTGCAGATGCAGGTATATAGGGTGGCGAATATGCCGATTAAAGGGCAATCAACGGCTGCTGTCAGTGGAGTGTTGGCCGGGAACCGCGACCGTTCGCAGATGGCGAGCGATGGACAAATTGAACGCCGTAATCGCAGCGAACGTCGTCGCCAGCACAACGAGCGCCGCCAACCGGCCGGGTTGATGCACATCAATAGCATTGAGTGCTACATGGCTGGCTGCCGGCACAACCGTGGTGATCCATCCTGCCGATCCCGCAACCGCTTGTCCGTGTCCGAGGGATAACGCGCCAACCGCCACGCAGAACAGCGCCAGTCCCAACGCGAAGTCGATAAAAACGGCGCAGACCGCGCGAAACTGGGACCGATTGGGATCTGGAACGGGTAAGTTCAGAGCATCCATATTTATACAATCTCCCTCACTGCTTTATTGGATGGTCAGCCCTCGACTCGCGGCGCCGAGCTCATCGATTGCCTGCACTAGACGCAAGCAGTTTGGCCTCGATGGGCCGGGAATGTGACCATCCTGGTGCAATCGATGACTGGCAGATGAACGTTGATTAGTGTGCCGTGAAGGCCACATCCCAGCAATCGCTGCACCGTGGCATCGGAGGATCTCGCCATCGGCGCCCGCTGACGCTAAGAAGCGGCCAAGCGGCAGAAACACCGCATCGATTGCGTTCTGGGAGAGCACCAATGATTACACGCCGCACATTTGCCAGTCGGGGATTTGCCGTCGCAGCGGCGCTCCCCATCGCCGCCACAGGTGCACGCGGTGCCGCGTGGCCGACCAATGTGATCAACATCGTCGTGCCGTTTCCAGCGGGCGGCTCAGTCGACCAGTTGTCTCGCATCGTCCAAAGTGGACTGCAGCAGCGCCTTGGAACCAGCGTGATCGTGGAAAACAAACCCGGCGCGCAAGGTTCGATCGGTACCGGTATAGTAGCGCGCGCGAAGCCGGATGGCGGCACCTGGGTCATGGTTTTTGACACACACGCAGTCAACCCATCCCTCCAAAGCATGACGTTCGACACCGAAAAGGATCTCGATCCCGTGCTGTTGATCGGCACATCACCGCACGTCCTCTGCACCCACCCCGGCAGGCCCTACAAAGCATTTGCCGACGTAATCGCGGCCGCCAAAAAGGAACCGGGCAAGCTGACCTATGGGTCGATCGGCACCGGCAGCCTTGGACACCTGACAATGGTGCTGCTGTGCAAGAAGGCCGGCATCGAGATGACGCACGTACCTTATCGCGGCGGCGGACCGCTGATGAATGACGCCCTGGCCGGCCATGTCGACTTCTCTATCGCGTCAAGCGCGCTCGTCTCGACCCAAGTGGCGGCAGCGGGACTGCGGCCACTGCTGCAAACCGGCGCCACACGCCTGCCAACTATCAAAGACGTTCCGACGGCGATCGACGCCGGCTACAGCGGCTTTGAAAGCTATGCCTGGTGGGGTGCACTGGCGCCAAAAGGCACCCCGGAAGAGCTCAAGACGCGCATGCGCGAAGCGATGATCGAGACTTATAAAGAGCCGGTCAACCTGGCGCAGCTCAATGACACCATGCAGATCACCACGACGTTCGGCGGCGCGACGGAATTGGCGGCCTGGGTCTCCCAGCAGATCAAAATCTGGGGCGACGTCGCGCGGGAAAACAACATCAAGGCGGGCCAATAGGTGCAGCACAACCGGTCGTCGCACGCGCCGTTGCTGGATGCGCCGCCGGCGCTGGTTATTCTCGACTTCGACGGCGTCGTCGCCGACAGCGAGCTGCTGTCCAATTCGCTGCTGGCCGAGTTCATCACCGGCGAAGGCCTGCCCATCACCGTCGAGCACGCGATGGACCGATATATGGGCCGCCGCTGGGTGGACTGCGAAGCCGCGATCACCGAGGACTTCGGCGGGGTGCTGCCGGCCGGTTTCCACGACCGCTATCGCGCCTTCGAGGGCGGTCGGATGCGCCGTGATGTCGAACCCGTCGCCGGCATTGCAGATTTGCTGGAGGCCAACCGCGCGTGCCGCTTCTGCGTGGCATCTTCAAGCAGCATCGGTTGGCTGGAACACGGGATGGATAAATTCGGCCTGCGGCCCCATCTCGGTACAAATCTGTTCAGCGCCACAGAAGTGGCACGCGGCAAGCCGGCGCCGGACATATTCCTGTTGGCAGCGGAGCGGATGGGCGTGGCGCACGATCGGTGTGCAGTGGTCGAGGACAGTGTGGCGGGGGTGCAAGGCGCCGTGGCCGCAGGAATGATCGCTGTCGGATTTCTTGGTGGCGCGCACATCCGGACAGGACACGCCGACCGGCTTGTTGCAGCGGGCGCCCATGCTATTGCGCGCGACCATGCGGATGTCGCGACGCTTCTCCGGCTGCAGTCGCCCACGATGCAGTTTTAGAAATTCCTTGTGGATAAATTCAATTTCGTGGCCGACAACTTGATTATTTATCAAAATTCGATTGCCGTGATAAATACGCCACATTCGAGATCGAGACATTAAACTGCTGAGTCGGCGTGCGTTGGCTTTCTCCTCCTCCGCACCTAAGAACCTGTCGGAATTGTGAAATTAGCCGAACACGGTGGTTCCCTGGCAACCCTGGTGACGGACGTTAAAGTTCTCGGCATTGTCCACATGACGTTGACCGAATTAAGAGTTATGGGTGGCACGGGGGATGACGTACACACCTGACAGTGACAATTGTGGTCGGTAACGCTGGCTTCAATGGCTGTACGCGAGCTTTAGGTATGTAGGCTGGTCGAACTGGCCGATGTCCGATCAGCACTTGGTCGTGTGGGTTGTGACGCTACGACTACATGTGCTGATACCGACTGCTGGCGGATCGCGACGTCGAGCTGGCAAGGGCATCGGTTTCGGCGGCATCGGTTTCGGCGGCATCGGTTTCGGCGGCATCGGTTTCGCCGGCATCGGGCTTGGCTCATGGGCGAAGTCTAAGCTGAACGCTAACGTGCAAGCTGAACGCCAGCATGCAAGTATGTTTGAGTGCTGTAGTTGTGTAATTTGTGAGAGTGCTGGCTTGATGACGGAAGGGGGGAAACGAGCATTGTTCGCAGGGCTTCTGCGCCTCGTGCCCTATTCCGGCGTGCAGTTTCGCGACGTAGAAATTCCGCGAGAACTTTGTGACCGGCTCAAGACCCGCTTCATCGAAGAGCAATTCGATGACGACGGCTTGTCGCGACGGATTTTATTGCCGCTCGAAGACTGCAAACCTGCAGAAACTATGCCGCCCGCCGCAGCGCCAGCTGACGACGCGGAGCCAGCGGCTCCAGGCGACCGACCGCTGCGGCCCCGTCCCATTTTGCCCGAGCGACTGATCCATCCGGTCACTGGCAAGCCGGTCGATCCTGCTTCGATGATGGAGGTTACTGGAGCGTCCGTTGTCGAATGCTTCGCGGGTCGCTGGATGCCGCTGCCGTATCTGAGATTTGTCGGCCGCGACGCGCAACAGCGACCCACGTTTGACGCCGGCCCGACCAACTGGGCGCGCGCCTACATCACACCTGTCGATGCTGATCCTGCGGCACCGATCCGCGTCACGCTCGCTTTCGATACCAGCTTGATGCAGCAATCGCGCCTCGACACGGACAGTTACCTCGCTCCCAACACCGATGATGCGGCGTTTGGCTCGACGTTTTTATGCGCGTCGTCGGTCGACGAAATTTCGACACTGCTCGGTGAGCCGTGGGTCGAGACATGGCTTGCAGCGGCCATGAAGGCAAATGCCCGCACGACAACCGAACCGCAAGCTGCCGAGCCCACCGCAGCTGAGCTGGATTATCAACATCTGCCGATCGCCCGCTATTTGACCTGCCTGCGCTTAATGACGTCGGCTGGCGTGATGCCGGAAGTCCGCTTCACCGATACCATCCAACGCCGCTATCCGATCACCAGCACCAGCGTTGATCTGATCCTCGATATCGGCGACAGCGAAACCACCGCCCTGCTGGTCGATGTACCATCGGAAGCGCCGGGCGAGTTCATCGCCACAGCCGGCTATGCCGAGTTGCTCCACCTGCGCGACTTGTCGGACCCGACCGTCCGCCACGCCGGCCCTTTTCCGACCGCCGCCGAGTTCGACGCGGCGCCGTTCGGCGATGCCAACCTGTCGCGCGAGAGTGGTCGCCTCGACGCCTTCATGTGGCCGAGCCTCGTCCGCATCGGCGACGAGGCGCGTCGACTGGCGCTACGCGGCAATGGCACCGAAGGCGTTACGGGCCTGAGCAATCTGCGTTCGTTTCTGCTCGACGACAACGCCAGTCCCGGTCTTTGGCGGCAAAGCACGAATGACAGCAACGCCAGCGAGGCCGGGCCAATGGTATCGGGCACGATGCTCGACCATGTAAGCGAAAACGGCGCCCTGCTCGGCGTCGGTGTCGGCGACTTGTCGGTGACCGCAATTGCCGACCAGCGACCAGCCATAAGGCCACGTTTTTCACGCGCTTCGATGATCGGTTTTTTCGCGTCGGAACTCGTGATGCATGCGTTAGCGCAGATCAACTCGACAGATCGCGAGCACCGCGACGCGCACGACAGTGAAGTGCGCACGCTGCGGCAAGTGGTTGTGCTGGCGCCAGCGACGCTTAGCGAGCAGGAAAGCCAAGCACTGCTATCGCGCGTCGATCAGGGACTTGTGCTAGCGTGGCGCGGGCTTGGCTGGGAGCATCCCGCTCCGGGCATGCCGCCTCGTCCCGTGGTCACGCTCGGGCTCGGCGGCGATCTGGGCACGCAGATCGCCTACCTGCACAACGAAGTCACGGCGAAATATCAGGGTCGGTTCCGCGACCTCCTACGCGTCTACAGAGGCGGCGATGTGGCTGGCGGCGCCGCCGAGGTGTTGCGTGTTGCTTCGGTGGATTTTGGAGCGCGCGCCACGACGCTGTCTATTGTCGACTATGCGGCAGCGGAAGGACCGGTAGTGGCCAGCGAATGGCAGCCAACCGTGCGGGCCCAGGAGCGGTTGCCGGTGGGCGTCGACTCGGCACTGCAAGCGATGATCTGGGCGCTGTTGTTGCCCGCTATCGAACATCATCTAGGTCTCGCCGGCCTCAGCCCGGCACGGCATTTTCTCGACGAAATCACCGGTCGTTCGTCGACCAGCCTGCTCGTTGAAGACCCCTATTTCACGCGCCGCCTCAACCGCAAGGTCCTGTGGCCTGCCGCGCAAGGCTTGCTGGCCCTGGACCAGCACGGCGCGACCAGCCTGATGTACGGCAACCGCTCGGTGACAATTGCGACGCTGGTCGAACTCGGCGGTGGGCGCATGGACACGATCGCTGCGGCCTTCGACGCTGCAGCGCTGCAGGCCGGTGCGCGCGGGTTCTCGCTGGAGTCGACTAAGATCGACCTCGATCGTGATGAGATCGCGCGCATCATTCGCACGGAGATGCAGGATTGTGTGCAGCAGATTTGCCGCCTGGTGGCGACGCACAGCTGTGATCTGATGCTGTTGGCTGGCGAGGGCACGCGCCTGTCGCCGATATGCGATGCGGTGTTGGCGGCACTGCCTCTGCCGGCCAGCCGCATCATCGATCTCAATACGCATCACAACCGAGCGGCCAATGAAGCGGTAGCGGGTGCGGGCCGGTTGCCGACACCCAACATGCTGCCGGCGATCGCTTCGGCGCTGGATCGCCGCCAATTACTCGAGGGAAGTGGCTTCGGCCATGTCTCCTTGCTGCGCTTGATACTGCCGTCAGCGGTGGGTGCCACGATGTCCCAGCGCGCGCTTGGTGCGCCAGTGCGCGACACCGCCACCGACCGATCGGCAGAACGAGCATCGCCGGTTCGCACCAATGCCATCCCTGCGAAGGGGGGCTAGTTTGCGTCCCGAGCAGAAAATCATCATGGCCTGTCGTCAGACCGCCGAGCGGGCCGAGCGCTTGCTTGAGTGGCTCGACCAGAGCCGGCTTATGCTCAAAGCCCAGGGCCGCGCCTTGCGCATTGAAGTGGAGGGTATCGCCAGCGAATTGCTGACGCTGGTCGAAGGGGTCGAACAGACGCCGACCGCCGGTTTGATGGGCGCTTGGGGAAGTGCGCGCGCCGAACTGGTCGGCGCGCTGATGAGCGACGGGCCGCAGACGGCGCCCGAAGACGAGACACGCTTGACGCTGAGCCGCGAACGGCTGCTGTCGCTGCTGCCGCGTGACAGCGACGGCGGCGTCGGCGCCGGACTGCGCCTGGTTGCCACCGAAAGAACAGAGGCGCCTTATCGCTTTCCGATCCGTCTGACGCTGCTCGATCAACTCGATATCGTGAAAATCATTGCCTCGGCCTATCTCGTGCACGTGCCGCAGCGCCGCCAGCAAACCGCGTCACCGGACATCGTTGCACAACGTTTGACGACCAAGGCACAGGAGATCCAACCTCAGGCCTTCTCCGGTGTTTCGCGGCGTGACATCGATGCACTCCGCGACACGCTGCATGCGATCGCGCCGGAAAGCGCCGCGTTGCGCCGACTGAACGCTGTCGGTTACTGGGACACGCTCGGCGGCCTCATCCCGCATTTGCCAGAAACGCTGCGCCGCAAGGCGTTCGCGCTGCTGTGGGGCGAAGATCCGGCGCTGACGCAGCTGTTCGAAACATTGTCGGATGCGATCGAACTGCTCGGCTTTTCCGGCGAGACATTCGTCGGCCTCGACGCGCTGCTGGGACGCGATCCCGTGACGGGCTGGATGGTGCGTCACGACGACAGCCTGATTGCTTCCAGCACGATCTCGACCTGCCATGATCATCCCGAGCGGACGATCCGCCTCTCGAGCCGGCACGGTCGCGCGACCGAGGTGCAGCGCTTCGTGCTCGCCGCGCTGATCGACGAGTGTGTGCTGCCGGTGGCGCCTACCAACCTGCCGCTCTTGGAAACGGCAGATCTGCTGGTACTTCCGGCGCCGAGACCGGTGATGCTCTGGCCGACCAGCCGGCCGGGCAGCAATGCCTCCGATCCGCCGGTCACCGGCCTGCAGCCGTTGGAGGCGGTCGAAATCTTCGCCGCGCAGAAAGCGAGCTACCAAATCGATCGCGCCATTCGCCGCCAGACACTGACAAGCCTGCTGGTGGCCGCCGATCTCGTCGATCGAGGCGGCGCGACCGAAATCGATGCCGGTTCGACCACACAAATCGCCAACTGGGTCGAAAGCACGCAAGGGCAGACGCCGCACGAGCGCGAGCGGCGACGCACGGGTCTCAGTATTCTCGCCGCAGAGGGACCTGTCGGGGGAGCCTCGGTGGACGCTGTGCTGACGAGTGGGGACGGCACCGATCCACGGCTCGCCGCCACCATCGAAGCGGTGCTTGACGGAAACTCCGACTGGGCACAGGAATGGACGCCCAATCGGCCGTTCCGAAATGTTTTCACGTGGCGTCCACCGCGCAGTGCCTTGCTGCCGCCGTCGATGGTCGGCAAGCCCGGTTCCGCCGATATTCTGCGCTTCGAGCGTGCCAAGGGTAGTGAAACCAACTCATCGGCCGCACCGACGGCTGAATTGGCGGCGAGCCACGATCTGGCCAACCTGTTGCACGCCGTCACACAGGCGACGTCCAGCACGATCCACCTGCAGCAACTATCAGCCCGGCTCGCCGAGCTCCGGCGGACGCTGTCGGCTCGTTTCCTGCGCTTGCACAGCTCCAATGATCCAACGTCGGTCGTCGAGTGGCGGCGGCAGATCTGCCATGTCGCCCGCAATCGTCTTGAGAGCGCGGCGCAGGCCGGCAGCTTCGGTCGCCTGCAGCGCGCACTGATGTTCGGCGAAAACGAAGCGCTGGCGGTGCTGGCGCGCCTCAAGGCAGAAGAGCGCCGGCCTGCATTGGTCGCGTCCGATTTGCGCACCTTGGAACCGGGGCGTATCGTGGAGGCGTGCCTTGAAGCCTGGGTGGCCGCCATGCGTCAGAGTTCGCGCGCGCCTGCACTCATGCGCGCCTTGAGAGTTCCTGGACCAGTAGTTGCGCACATGGTGGACGAACTGATCCTCGGTGCGCTCAGAATTGGGCTGCAGGATAAACTGTCGGAAGCGGTGCGGCGCATTCAGTTGAGTGCCGACCGTGCCATCGACTGCGAACTGAGCGTGGCAGCACTGATGGAACGCGGCATCAACGCCTACATCGAGGCACTCGATCCTGCCGCGCGAGCCCTGCGCAGCGCTGTGCATCGCGACACCCGCTTCGGCATGGGCGCGACCGGAACGATATCCGGCATAGCAACGAGCCACCGCTCGCGTGGCCAGTCTGGTACGTCACCAGCGCGCCATGCGGCTCTGCCGGCAACATCAGCCGTCGCCGACGACTGGGCTGAAAATTTTGCCGACTTAGTCGAAGCGAATATTCTGGGGGCCGCCCTGCTCGGCGGCGCCGGGCATCTCAATCGAGAGCTCGGAGAGGTTCTTGGCGCAATATCTGCAAGTCCGTTCGAGGGGTTACAATGACTGCTCATCAAGTCGCCGTCGTCGCCGACGAAACCACACCAGCAGCGGGTACCGCCGTGATCCGCATTGCGGGCCTAAAAAGCTGGCCGGACAACGCAACGCTGCGAATTCTGCCGATCGACGATTCCGCGGTACCGCCGAAAAGCGAGGGATGGCCTTGGGAGGCCATTCGTCCGCTACGCGTCGAACAGACCGAGAGCGGTGTCGACGTCATTCTTGGACCCGAGGTCGTCAACAGTCCGCGGTTGCTGCCGGGCACACCGATCACCATCAAGATCGGTGCGGCCGGACTGGAAGTCGAAGCACGCTGGCCGTCTGTCACGCCGGCAACCCGTCGGCGTGCCGGTGCGGTGGCGATGAGCGCCAGCCAATTGCTGGCGGCCAAGGCCGAGCGCGAGAAGGCGGAAAAGTTGGACGCCGCGCGGCGCCGGGACCTGGCTGAGTCTGCAGTCAAGTCGGCGCGCGATGCGGCGTCGGAAGCGCAACTCGAGCGCAGCCGCCCGGGCGTTGCCAGCGGCGTCGACAAGACGGCGGCGCGGGCGGAAGAGACTGGACAATTGGCGCGCCTGTTACCCATGCGACGCGCCACGCCACCTCCGGCAGAGGTACATCCGACACCACCACCACGTGCACCCCTGAGCGAAGCGCCGGGCTCACTCGGCCAGTTGGCGCGTCTTGGCACGGCGCCACCGAGTAACATCGCGACCATCCCACCGCCGCCGGCCGCACGGGCCAGCCACCGGGCCTGGGGCCTGCGCGGCTTTACGGTCGGCGTGGCGACGATGGCGGCGTTGACCGCCGCGGTTGCAGCGTTTGTGCCGCCGTCATGGCTGCCGCCAAGCCTGTTGGGCGCGCCAGCCGTCTCGAGTCATTCAGCGCAGATCGGCGTCGCCGACCTGCAAGGCATCTTCAAGGACCTCGCGGCCACCGGCATGCAATCGCCACGGCACAAAACGGCCGTCAGTGTCGATGTGGCGACAGCGCTGTCGCTGGCTGATCACAACCTGCGTGGCCAGCGCACGGATGCCGAAACCGAAGAAGCCGAATTCTGGCTGAAACGCGCGTTGGCGACGAGTTTCGGCGGCGCCGATGTCGGTTGGGCGCTAACGCAGCTGGGCACTATTTACGCAACCGCCGGCAATCCGCATCATAGTTATGTGAAGGCGCATACCATCTGGGAGTTGGCGGCCGCTCAGGGCGATCCTGTCGCTCACTGCTTCCTCGGCGCCCTATACGAACATGGGCTTGGCGTCGCCAAGAACCGCAAAGTAGCCCGCGAGCATTATCTGACAGCGGACCAGCTCGGTGCTTGCCGCAGCGCAAAAGAAGCCGCCGCCCGTTTAAGTGAGTGATCGATATGCGTAAGCAAAAACATCTTCCTCTTCGCGCCGCACTTCTCTGTGGCACGACCGCACTGCTGGCCGGGCCGATCGCGGCCAACGCGCAGACGAGCGGGGCGACGCCGTCCGTGCCGAACTTCATCGATGCGCGCCCGTTGCCACAAACCGACCGCGGGCGTGCCGAAGAACTGGAGGCCAAACGCAAGGCCGAGGAAGAACTCAAACGCCTGACGGTGGAAGCGGACATGAAGCGGCGCACGCAGGAGGATGCCAAGCGCGCCGCTGCCGAGGCCGACGCCAAGCTCCGCGCGGACGCCGAAACCCAGCGTCTTGCAGCTGAGGCTGACGCGAAACGACGTGCCGACGAGGAAGCCAAGCGTGTTGCGGCAGAGGCCGACGCCAAACGTCGCGCCGAGGTAGATGCCCAACGTGTCGCGACGGATGCTGAAAACAAGCGACGCGCGGACGACGAGGCTAAACGTATTGCCGCAGATACGGACGCCAAGCGCCGTATCGAGGACGAGGCGAAGCGGGTAGCGGCAGAAACCGAAGCCAAACGTGTGGCCAGCGAGACCGAGGCACGCCGCCGGGCCGAAGAGGAAACACGGCGGGTTGCGGTCGAAGCCGAGGCCAAGCGGGTTGCTGCCGAGGCGGAGGCCAGACGCGTCGCCGAGAGCAATCGTCTCGCGGCCGAGGCGGACGCCAAGCGCCGGGCCGACGAGGAAGCAAAGCGCACAGCCGCCATTCCGGCGGGTCGGACTGACGCACAAAAAGCCGAAAGCGCACGTCTGCTCGTGCGGGGACGCCAGTTGGTTTCGGAAGGGGATATCGTCGGCGCACGGCTGATGCTCGAGCGAGCCGCTGGCTTGAACGATGCGGACGCAGCGTTGGCGCTGGCCGACACCTTCGAACCGGCCGTTCTCGTCAGGGCCGGCGCGGTTGGCGTCGAGGCGGATCCAGCGCTGGCCAAATACTGGCGCGCGCGTGCTCAGGAACTGGGCGGCGGTCGTGCACCGCCAACCGCAAAACCGGAGGCTGCAGCCACCATCGCCGCAGCCACGGCGGCGCCGACGCCAGAACCGGCGCCGCGGCCGACATCACCGGCAGCAGCACCTGCTCCCGCGGTTCCGGTAGCGCCCGCCGCAACAGTTGCGGCCGCCACGCAATCGCCCGAAGCTCAGCGTTACATTACGCGGGGCCGTCAGCTTCTCCTGCAGGGAGATATCGATGCCGCCCGCTTGTTCTTCGAACGGGCGGTCGGAGCAGGGGCAGCCGAGGGAGCGCTCGAACTGGGCGCAACTTATGATCCGGTTGCTTTGAAAGACCTCGGGGTCGTCGGCATTCAGCCCGATCCCGCGCGCGCGACGACCTATTATCGTCTTGCGCAAAAAATGGGCGCCGTGGGGGCGGCCGAACGCTTGGCCAGACTGGGCACGCGTTGAGGGCAATATCATCGGCGACCGGCATAGGACCGCATCGGGAGAAAACAAACATGCTTGTAGGCGTAAGAAAATATTCTGCTTTCATGAAAGCACTCGTGGCACCAGCGCTGGCACTCGCTGCCTTCGTGATGCCGGCCGAAGCGCAATATAATGCGGCGCAATTGCGCGACGACTTGAACAAGAATACCACCGCCATCATCACCGGCACACCGAGCGGCACGTATCTGCAAATCGCCTACGACATGAGCGCCGTGCTCGACGACGGCAACAACGTGCGAATCCTGCCGGTGCTCGGCAAGGGCAGCGTGCAGAACGTGAAAGACATCCTGCATCTGCGCGGCATCGACATGGGCATCGTGCAGTCCGACGTGATGGGGTATTTCAAGCAGACTGGTGAACTCGGCCGCGATATCGACCGCCGCCTCGTGTACATCACCAAACTTTACAACGAAGAAGTCCACATCGTTGCCGGCAAGGGTATCAACACGCTCGCCGACCTGGCAGGCAAGCAGGTCAATTTCGCCGAACAGGGTTCGGGCACGCAGTTTTCTGCACGGCAGATCTTCAAACTGCTGAAGCTCGAGGTGCGCGAAGTCAACATGGGCCAGACCGACGGCCTACTGAAGGTCAAGCAAGGCGAAATCGCCGCCACGATCTTCGTCGCCGGACGCCCGGCTGCCGCCGTCAAGGCGTTGGCCAAGGACCCCGACTACAAGTTGCTGGCGATCCCCTTCACCGCCGATCTTGAGAACGATTACCTGCCGGCGAAATTCGTCAACGAAGACTATCCCAACCTCGTGGAAGCCGGTCCGGGTGTGGAAACCATCGCGGTCGGCGCCGTGCTGGCCGTCTTCAACTGGCCGGATGGCACAGATCGCGCGCGTCGCGTGAACGCGCTGGTCGAAAAGTTCTTCACCAAGTTCTCCGACTTCCAGAAGGCGCCACGGCATCCGAAATGGAAGGAAGTCAATCTGGCGGCAAGGTTGCCCGGCTGGCGCCGCCTCGACACAGCGACCGCCTGGTTGGAGCGGAACGGCAAACGCTGATCTCTGCAAAAGCGTGAGTTACGGGCGCGGAACGTCATTCGTTCCGCGCTCTTCTCATTTGCGCGGTTCTTCACGCTGAACCGGATGCCACTTCAGCTAAACCGCGCTCTTCTCATTTGCGCGGTTCTTCACGCTGAACCGGATGCCACTTCAGCTAAACCGCGTCAGGTCGGCATGGCCGCGGTCATCGGTGCTTTGAGTACGCGTTCCCGATAAAGCAGATAAAGCCCGGAGCCGACGATAATGACGGCGCCGGCGATCGTCGGCATGTCCGGTGTCTGGGCGAAAACTAAATAACCCGCGGCGGTGTGGGTGATGAGACTGAAATAGGTGAATGGCACGATGCTCGATGCCGTCGCATAGCGGAACGCCGTGATGAAGAGCGCGTGGCCGATGGCCGCGAACACGCCGCAGGACAACAGCGCCAGCCAGACCAGCGGCGCGGTCGGCCAGACCCAATCGGCGAGCGCCAGTGGCGCCATCAAGATCACGCCGGCAAACATCGAATAAAACAACGTCACGGGCACGCCGTCATGCGGTGCGAGATGGCGCGTCAGCAATGTGAACGAGGCATAAGCCAGCATCGACGTCACTGACAACAGAAACGCCACTTCGAAGGTGTTGGCACCTGGGCGCACGGCGATGAGGACGCCGCAGAAACCGACGAGAATGGCAACCATCCGCCGCCAGCCCACCCACTCGCCGAGCAACGGACCGGCCAGCAGCGCAACCGTCAGCGGCGTGAGGAAGGAAATCGTCATCACCTGATCCAGCCGCAAGGTGCGCAGCGCGAGAAAATTGAACAAGGTCGACGCCAGCAACAGCACCGACCGAAACAGCTGCCAGCCGGGTTTGCGTGCCCTCAGCATGGACGGCACGGCGAACAGTCCAAGCGCCATGATGATGGCGACGAATTGCGCCACGAACCGCACCCAGACAACCTCGGCGACCGGCAAGTGGCCAACCGTGATCATGTATTTACCGGTCGTATCCGTGCTGGAGAAACACACCACTGCGAGGCAGATCAGCGCGATGGCCTTGAGCGGCTGGTTGGAGAGAACGGGACGGGCCGGTTGCTGGAAGAGTTGCGGCGTTGCCGTGGATGTTTCCCTCGCCACTTCACGCTGCATGGTCTCGGTTCTCCTTGATGCATTCGCGCCATCGGCGAGGCGTCCGATCTATCATCACGGACACTGGTGGGCCATCACCGACAGCACTTTGCATAGCTGGAATGCCGGCCGGCCCGAGTTACGTTGATTAAACTTGCGAAATCATCCCCGTCGCCCGAACAGGCGTTCGATGTCGGACAACTTGAGTTCGACGTAGGTGGGACGGCCATGGTTGCATTGGCCGGAAAACGGCGTTGCTTCCATCTCGCGCAGCAGCGCGTTCATTTCCGCTGGCGCCAAGCGGCGGCCGGCACGCACGCTACCGTGACAGGCCATGCGCGACGCCACCGCTTCGAGCCGCGATTTCAATGCGGTCTTGCCGCGGTCGGCGGTGATGTCGGCCGCCAGATCTTTGACCAGGGCCTGCACGTCGGTTTGTCCGAGCATGGCCGGTGTCTCGCGCACTGCGACGGCGTCGGCGCCGAACGCTTCAAGTGCCAAGCCCAATTCGGCGAGTTCGGACGCGGCGTCTTCCAGCGCACTGACTTCGTGGGGCTCGAGCGTGACGATCTCGGGGATGAGCAAGCCCTGACGCTTGACGCCGCCCTCGGACAACGCCGCCTTCATGCGTTCGTAGACCAGTCGCTCGTGGGCTGCGTGCTGGTCGACGATGATCACCGAGGTGCGCGTCTGCGCGACGATGTAGGTCTCGTGCAGTTGCGCGCGTGCGGCTCCCAGTGGCCGATCGAGTTGCTCGGGCGACGGCGCCACATCGCCGGCGGACGCGTCCGCGCTCGGTTGGATGAGGCCGGCGAACGGCGCCTGCATCGCTTCGCCGAACCCGGCGGGCGCAAAGGCCGGGTGCGCGGGCGGCAGCCAGGATGACGACGCCGCACCGGTGCCTGACGTGGCCAAGCCGCGCGCCAAAGTGTCCAAAGTCTGCTGGCCGCCATAGACGGACGCGCGGTGTCCCGCCGCTTCCAGTGCGTTGCGTACCGCGTTGATCACGAGGGCGCGAATTTCGCCGCCTTCGCGAAAACGCACCTCGGCCTTGGCGGGATGCACATTGACGTCGACGGTGTCGGTGGGCACATCGACGAACAGCGCGAATACGGGATGCCGCCCTTTCGGCACGAGATCGCCGTAGGCGGCACGGATCGCGCCGAGCAACAGTTTGTCGCGCACGGGGCGGCGGTTGACGAACAGGAACTGCTGGCCGGCATCGTTGCGGTGCAGCGTCGGGAGGGCTGCAAAACCGGAGACCTGATAAGGGCCGCGCATCCGTTCAATGGGCAACGCGTCGTCGAGGAATTCACGACCCATGATGCGGGCGAGGCGTTGCAATCGCCCTTCGGCGCCAGGGGCCTGGGCGGGAAACCGCAGCGGCGCCTTGTCGTCGGTGACAAGTTCAAAGGCCACGCAAGGGTGAGCCATGGCGATGCGCTTGACGATTTCGACAATGGCTTGTGTCTCCGCGCGCTCCGACCGCATGAACTTGAGCCGCGCGGGGGTCGCCGAAAACAACTCGCGCACTTCGACGATGGTGCCGGCATTGAGGCCGGCCGGGCTGATAGCGCTCTTGGCGCCGCAATCGACGACCAAGCCATAACCCTGGCTTGCTTCCCCCACGCGCAATCGCGACGAGATCGCCAAGCGTCCGATGGAGCCGATCGAGGGCAGCGCCTCACCGCGAAAACCGAGCGTGCATATGTTGAAAAGATCGTCGTCGTTGAGCTTGCTGGTGGCATGTCGCTCGACGGCCAGCGCCAGATCTTCGCGGCCCATACCGTGGCCATTGTCGGTGATCCGCAACATCGAGAGACCGCCGCCGACAGCCACAATTTCAACGGCGGTTGCGCCCGCGTCGAGCGCATTCTCGACCAGTTCCTTGACGACGCTGGCGGGCCGCTCAATGACCTCGCCGGCGGCGATGCGATTGACGGTTTCGGGGCTGAGCTGGCGAATGGCCATCGGGTTAGTCGGGCTGCGACAGGCGTTGTCGCGTCAACGTCTTGGCGAGTTCGACGGCGGGCTGGTCGAAGGCATCGATACCGAGCAGCGCGGCTGCAAAGATCGTTTCCAGCATGAAATGCATCAACAGTGCGCCCAACGCCGCTTCGTCCAACTTGGGGATGTCGATGGTGCGGACGGGGCGGCCGGCGCGCGTCAAGGCCTCGGGCACGGCATGGGATTGAGCCGCGACGAAATCGCTGATCGGGCGACCAGCCATGAAGCCGATGCCGGCGAGTTCGGCTAATTTCGCGTCGATGGGTGGCGTGGGCGGCGACGTGCCGACGCGCACGACGGTGATCAGGTGCTCGCGCGGGCCATCCATGAACAACTGCAGCTGGCTGTGCTGATCGAGCGGGCCGAGGCAGGCAACGGGCGTGGTACCCTTGCCATGCTTGCCAAGGCTCTCCGCCCACAGTTGGACGAACCACTCGGCGAAGCGGCCGAGGCGATCGGCATAGGGCAGCATCACCTGGGTCGAGACACCACAGCTTTCGCGCAGGGCAATGGCGACGGCAGCGCCGATGGCCGGCAGGCTGGTGCGCGGATGATCGGAGGAAATTGTCTCGGCGACGACGCGCTGAGCACCGCGACGCAGCGCCCGGACGTCAACACCGCGCGCCAAGGCCGGCAGAAGCCCGACATTCGTCAGCACCGAAAAGCGCCCGCCGATGCCGGTATGATGATCGAGCATGGGAATGCGATGCGCGTCGCACAGGGCACGCAGACCGTTGGCGACACCGGGCTTGGCCGGTTCGGTGATGCCGAGGAACAGTCCGGGGATGCGACTTTCGAGACCCGCCGCCTTGACGGCCGCCAGTGCGGAAACGGCCTGCAGCAGCGTTTCGACGGTGCCGCCGGACTTCGAAGTCACCACGAAGCGGGTGGTCGCGAGATCGAGACCGGCTAAAGCCGCAGCCAATGTCTCGGCATCGAGATTATCGTAGAACCGCGTGCGGGCGCGATGCGAGGTGCCGGGCGTCAAGCTCTTCGGACCGAGGCCGGGAATATTCCAACCGGCGAACTGGGCCAAGGTCTGGCCGCCGAGGCCGGAGCCGCCGGTACCGAAGAAAACGATCGTGCTGGCGCCGTCTGAGAGTTTTGCAAGTGCGGCTTCGGCGGCTTCGATGTCGGCGGTATCCTCCGGCAGCCGCAGCAGTGGCAGGCGGCCGGATTGATAATCCTGTTGCATCCCGGCCAGCGCCGGACCTAATCGATCAAGGGCACGTGTGACGGTCGCGTGGTCGAGACCGTGCGCGCCGATCGCACTGTCGAGGCAACCGCCAATCGACTGGAGATAGAGGGGTTCGCCGCGCGCTGGTGGAGGACTGGTGCTCATGATATGGCCCTTCAGTTCGAACCGCAACCCTGCGATAGCGGATCGAGTTCCAGGCCGCAATCACTCAGCGATTCGTGTTGGCGGGACAAGGTGCGGCGGCAGTGCAGAGGCGATGAGTCGGCACATACTTTGATGATGCCACACGTATCATCCTACCGCTTGTGGGTGGGATCCAGCATGCAACAAACGGATGCCTGAGTTTGCGGCACCCTGGGTCCTAGGGACAAGCCCTAGGATGACAGTGGCGCAGTGGCCTCAACCTTTACCGGGTGGCAGACCGACGGGTTTGCCGACCACGGTGATGAACAGGTTGTCATCGATCAGCAGGCGTTTGGCGACGCGTTTGACAGCATCGAGGGACACTGCATCGATCTCGGCATTGCGACGGTCGACGTAGTCGATGCCCAGATCCTCGGCTAAGAAATACATCAGTTGGGCGGCAATCTTGGCATTGGTATCGAAGCGCAGCGCAAACGAACCGGTGAGATTGCTTTTGGCGCCATCCAGTTCCTTATCCGTCGGACCGAGGTCGGCCATCCGTTTCAGCTCGGCGCGGATGATATCGAGCGATTGCTTCATCTGCTCATTCTTGGTCGCGACGCCACCGACGAACAACGAGGCGGCATCGAAGGGCTGCAGGTAGCTGTAGACAGAATAAGCCAGACCGCGCTTCTCGCGCACCTCTTCCATCAACCGCGCCGAAAAGCCGCCGCCGCCAATGATGTGATTGAGTACGAACGCGGTGATGAAATCGCTGTCCTTGCGGTTCATCGCGCCAAGCCCGAAGCGGGCCACGGACTGCGGCACCGCCATTTCGATGATTTGCAGTTTCTCGCTCGGCGCCGGTACGGTGGGCGCAATCGCCGTCAGCGTGCCCTTGGCGGGCAATGCACCGAACACATCGTCGACGAGACCGGCGGCTTCCTTGGCATTAATGTCGCCCACAATCACGATACGCAGACCGTCCCTGGCAAATACGTTCTTGCGATAATTTTCGAGATCGGCCGGTGCAATCGCCTTAAGGCTGACGCTGGTGCCGTGGCTTGGTCGACCATAGGGATGATTGGGAAACACATTAGCCATGAAGCGCTCGCCGACGACCGAATCGGGGTTGCGAGCGGCGGCGGCAAGGCCGGAAAGCAGTTGAGCGCGCACGCGGTCGTGGGCGTCGGCATCGAAGCGCGGCTTGTTGATGACCAGCTTGAGCAGTTTGACCGTTTCTGCGCGGTTCTCAGTCAATGTCTCAAACGAGCCGTAGAGTTGATCCTTGCCGTCTTCGAACGACATGCGCATAGCCAGCTCTTCCATGCGGCCCTGGAACGTCTGGGCATCGAGATCGCCAGCGCCCTCGTCCATCATGCCGGTGAGGTAGTGCGCGACACCTTCCTTGCCGGCGGGATCCTGTGCGCTGCCGCCTTTGAAAGAGAAACGCAGCGCCATCAGCGGCACGCTATGCTCTTCCACCAGCCAGACCTTGATGCCGCCGGGGGTGGTCACGTCTTGAATTTTCATAGCCTGGGCCGCCGTGACAAAGTGGGTTGTATACAAACTCAGCAGCAGGAGCGCGGCCGTGGTGCAGCGTCGTAACGCGGATACGAATGCCATCATAGCAGGGGCCTCTTGAAGTCGCTCAGGTCCGCGCGTCGGATGTCCGCTCGGTGTCGAGCGGCAGATCCGTTCAGCGCACAATCATCGCACAATTCTGGTCAAACCGACTTGTCAGACCGACTTGGCTCACGATTTGCTGGCAGGCACCGCCGCCACCGGCGTTTCCACCGTTTCGGGGCTGAGCGTGCCGGTGACCGAGCGCCGGAGATCCAGATGCTTGATCGCGGCTTCACGGATCTGCTCGGCGGTGACGTTGGCAATATCCTTCGGCCACGCATCGATCTTGGCAATCGTGCTGCCGACGACCAGTCCCCAGCCATAGCGCCGGGCCATCGTCGATTGATTGTCGCTCTCGTAGATGTATTCGGCGATATAGCTTTTCTTGGCGCGTTCCAGTTCAGCCGGCGTCACCAGATTGACCTTCAAGTCGGCGATGACCGCGTCGACGGAGGCTTCGACTTTGGCGATCGATGCATTATCACCGACGACCGCGGAGATGCCGATTTTGCCGCTGTCCATGTTGCTGCCGGAATAGTAACCGCCAGCAGACGACGCCACTTGATCTTCGACGACGAGCTTCTTGTAGAGCCGCCCGGTGGTGCCGCCGCCGGCAATCTTCATGAGCAGATCGAGGGCCTCAGCTTCGCCGGGTTGAGCGGTGGTATAACTGGGTGCCAGATAGTGCCGACCAATGGTCGTGCGACCGGCGCGCGGATCCTTCAAATCGACGCGCCGCGGCGCGCGTTGCTCGGGTTCACTCGGACGCACGCGGGGCGCACCGACTTGCGGGTTCGATTTGATCTTGCCGTAGGTCGCCTCGGCCATTTCGCGCACGCCTTCGGGCGTCACATCACCGGCCACGACGAGGATGGCGTTATTCGGCGCATAATAGCGCTTGTAGAAATTCAGCGCGTCGGCCTGGGACAACTTGGCCATCTCGTGCATCCAACCGATCACCGGAATGTGGTAGGGATGGTTCTGATAGAGGGCTGCCGACATCTGCTCGTCGAGGACGGCAGACGGATTATTTTCGACACGCGAGCGGCGCTCCTCGAGAATGACATCGCGCTCGGTGAGAACTTCCTTCTCGGTGAGCTTGAGGTTGATCATGCGATCCGCCTCCATCTCCATCATCTTGGGCAGGCGATCCTTGGCGACACGCTGAAAATAGGCGGTCGCGTCGTTGGAGGTGAATGCGTTGTCGTTGCCGCCGAGGCGCGCGACGATCTTGGAGAATTCGCCGATCGCAATCTTCTCGGTGGATTTGAACATCAGGTGTTCGAGAAAATGCGCGATGCCGGAACTGCCGTGCGGCTCGTCGGCGGCGCCGACCTTGTACCAGACCATATGTGTGACGACCGGTGCGCGCGTATCCGGTACGACGACCACCTGCATGCCATTCGCCAGCATGAATTCGGAAACGCGCGTTTTAGCGTTTTCAGCCATCGCGGCAAAACTTTGCATGAACATAAGGGTGCTCGCGATCGAGAGGGCTGTTGACAATTGTGACAGTCGCTTAAACTGACATGACAATCTGCGAAACTTCCGATGCGGCGACTGACCCATGTAAAAACTCCGTGCGAGGCAGTTGTTTCAAACGGCAATTCACGAGCGCCGAATATGACGGCCTGACCGGTGCCGCCAATGATGCGTCAGGCACGACCCACGCGATTACGTGAAAAACCGGTATGGTCGAACGCGTCAACAGAAACGTGAAGTTACTAGAACATGCTGATTGTGGTGGAGAAAAGGTAAAATCCAAAATAATCCCAACTGCGTCAACAGACCACAAGAGCCGGTCCGCCTGGACTACTGGTTAATCATTTCACCGATCGTGCTGCATGGACCATAGGGGCTCGTCGGGGTGGCGTTTTTATCGCGCACGCGCTCCTGCCAATTCATCTCACCCGAGCAGTGGGCCTTATGCAG
Organism: Hyphomicrobiaceae bacterium; assembly: GCA_025351355.1. Taxonomy (GTDB): domain Bacteria; phylum Pseudomonadota; class Alphaproteobacteria; order Rhizobiales; family Hyphomicrobiaceae; genus JABFRJ01. Next base: position 5,837 of record JANXWC010000024.1, on the reverse strand, counting down.
GCGCGCGCGCTCTGCGGCTGCCATCGCCTTGCGCTTGTCGGGATCGTTGATCGAGGCAACCGCGATGGCGGATTGCTCGCCTTCGCTCCCCGGCGCGGGCAGACGCGAGGCATCAGGCGGCAGCACCAAACCCGAGCGCACCGCCATTTTCGGTTCTTGTTTGGACGCCGCCTGGGCCGCAGAACTGACGCCCATGAGATCGAAGATTTTGCCGTTGAGTTCCATATCGGAACCGCAACCCGCCAACCCTGCCGCCATGGCGGAAATGGCTGAAAGCGCCCACAACCGAGCAACGCCACGCAGCGCGCCTTTGCCTTGCCGTGTTCGTCCGGCCTTCGTGCGCTTGCTGATCGTCATTCCGGTGACCCCCGTCGGAGTTCCCTGCTTGGTATCCATCGGCTCGGCGTCCTCATCCGTTCGCCACCCCCGCCGTACCCACTGACGATCACTCAACGTTTAATTTGCGTTGGCTTTGTGGCGTCAACTTTTCCCGCAGGAATCAGTGATTCATACAGTAACCCAGCCACACCTACAACGATTGCGACGTCAGCGATATTGAACACGTACCAGTAAAACCCGAAGGCATGCAGCGAAAAGAAGTCAGCGACCCCGCCCAGCGTGATGCGGTCCAGCCCATTGCCGATCGCGCCGCCGATGATCAGTCCCACGCTGATGGCCGCCAGCCGATTGTCGATGCCGCGGGCCAGCCAGACGCCCAAAGCGAGCGCGGCAAGCAGAGCAAAGGCCGCCAAGGCGTATTGCCAACGTTGAGTTGAGCCGGTCAGAAAACTGTAGCTGACGCCTTGGTTCAGCACATAGACGAAATCGAGAAAGGGGGTCGCGACAACGCGGCCCCTGGCGCGGATATCGAAGCCCAGCAGCATCCACCACTTATGGCCCTGATCGAGCAGAAAGGTGATGATCGCCACCGTCAGGCCGAGCCGCGACAGCGGCCCCCACAGCCAGGAAACAAGTTCGGATTTTTTCATGGCGACTGTCTACTGGGCATTCCGGCCCTCGGCAAGGATCGCCGAAATGTCAGCGCCGATGCGCAGGGGTGGCATGACCGGGGCTCAGGCTGGCATCGGCGCCGATCGTGTCATCAGCGCCGAGCATAGGCGTGGAGCACTCGAGCAACCCGGGTTGTTTGGCCAGCCGCTGCCGCACGGCCAGTGCGAAGGCGATAATGATCAAGCCGTTCATGGTCAGGGTCGCAGTCAAACCAACGTGGGACGCGAGCGCACCGGCAAGCAAGGTACCGACGGGCGCCACGCCCTGGAACGACATGGCGTACAGACCGATGGCGCGCCCCCGCCACGCGTCGCCTACCGACTGCTGCAACATCACGTTGACCGAGTTGGCGCAGCACATGATCGACGCGCCGATCAGCGACAGAAACAACATGCTGAGCGCCAGAGTGCGCGAGGCGGCAAACAACGTCAGGGCGACGCCGAGGGCCAGTGGCGCCCAGGCGATCAGCAGGCGCTGGCTGTCGGTGCCGCGCTGCATCGATAGATAAAACGCGGCAACGAGAGCGCCAAAACCGGCCGCACTCATCAGCAAGCCGAAGGTGCTCGCCTGACCCTTGAAAAACGCCGTGGCAATCGAGGGCATCAGATGAATGTAGGGCACGCCGAACAACCCAATCACCGCCATCAGTGGCACCAACGTGCGGATCGCCGGAACGGACCATAACGTCGCTATCGACGACCAGGGGCCGGCCTCGACGCGCCGCCGCTGTGTGCTCGTGTCTTCGGCGGGGATCTTCATGGCCAGCAGGGCGGCGATGATTGCCAGATTGGAGAGGGCGTTGAACAGGAAGCACCAGCCTTCGGAAAAGTAGTGCAGCGCCAGCCCGGCGATCGCCGGGCCGACCATGCGGCCGCCATTGAAAAGCGTGGCGCTGACGCCCAGCGCGCTCGGCATCAGCGCGCGGTCTTCCACGATCGTCGCCAGCAGGGATTGCCGGGTCGGCATCTCAAACGCGTTAAGTGAGCCGTGCAGCACGGCAGCGGCCAAGTAGAGCCAGACATTGCGCACATCGAGCCAAGCCATGACTGCCGACGTAAAGGCCAGGGAGCTGAGCGCAATATCGATGCCGATCAGCAGTTTGAGCTTGGGCATACGATCGACGATGCGACCGGTGAAGGGGCCCAGCAGCAGAAACGGAATCTGCAGCAGGAAACCCATCACCCCGAGCATGAAGATCGAGCCGGTCAGCCGGAACACCAGCCAGGACAGCGCCGTCGCCTGCACCCAGGTGCCGATCACCGAAAGACCATGACCGAGGGCATAGAGCCGCACGCGCGGCTTTTCCAGCGCGGGCGGAAGCCAGAGGTGGCGGCTTGGCACGACGTTATTTACCCCTATGGATCAATGGCTTGAATCGCCGGCAGATAACGCCGAGCCTCGAAGGTGGTCGCGCAAACTATGTTCCTGACGTGGACAAGGCAACCCGTCCGCCGGCATTGCAGGTGCGCGACGAAAACGGTGGAAGGTTTGCCGCAATCGACATTCGTGACCTGTCAGTAGCTCAAGGCCGCCTTGATGGATGCCAACTCAGCCTTGGGATCGGCATAGCCTTCGTAGAATTGACCGGCCTGACGGTACCAATAGCGCGCGTTGGCGGGATCACCCTCGATCTTGTGCAGAACGGCATGGATCCAAGCGGCCATCACGCCCACCTCGTCGACCTGCACGATGGCGTGCGCTGCCTCCCACTGACCGGCGAGCGCCAGATCGCAGGCGGTGACCAGATCGGTACGCGTTGGGGGCATGGCAGGAGGATTGGGGACGGACATGAGAGGAAGCCTAAAACCTTGCTGTCCCGTTACGCTTGGCGAGCGAGCGATAAAGCCCTAAGTAACAGGTCGAAAGATTGATGATTTTAGCACGCTGGCCAGAGATGGCCACCATGAAGCGCCAAGTAGCAAGCGCAGAGGCCCCGATGACCGATACGACGAAGTCCGACACCAAAGCCGCGCCCGCCCACGTCCATGGACCCGATTGCGATCATGATCACGAGCACGATCACGGGCATCAGCATCATCATCCCGTGGAGCAATTCGTGCGCGCCAGCCCGAAGATCGGTCGCAACGATCCCTGCCCCTGCGGCTCCGGCAAGAAATTCAAGAAGTGCTGCATTGATGCGTGAGTGGGCCGGGCGGCTGGCGACACTGGCGTGACGGGGGCGGCGGCGATACGGCACGCGAAGGTGGACCCAAGCTAAATTTCTTTTGCACACTTGGTTGCTACTGAAAAGTAATTGCGCAACCTGCAGCTTATCAAGCTGGGCAGGGTGACGAGAATCAGCGCCATTGGTCGTGGGTGGAACTCCACCACCAAGGAGGACTTTATGGCATTGCGCATCGTCGAATTTTTCGGTTATGCCCCACTCGATTCTGCCGGTTTCCCTTTTGCAAGCGACAAGAAATGTCCGTTCACAAAGTTCCCCTGCACTAAACCCAGCCACGGCTCTTGTTCGCTTGAGCAATTGGATGGTCACGCCGTGATTTGCTGCCCGAACAGGCTTTATGCCGATAAATACCAGATTCTGACTGATGTGGCGCAAGTTGCATTTGGTGGAATGCCAATCTTGCAAAGAGCCGCGGAGCTCAGGACAAAGGTCAAGCAAGGCACATTGACGGGCGATGAAGTGGCGGTATTTGGTCGGAACTGGAATCAGGAGTTAGCAATCCCGCGACCTGAAAGCTCGGGAAAAGGCACATCTAACTACTATGTCGATTGGATATTGGCCAATGTAGACAAAAACGGCAAACTGAAAGCATTTACGGCAGTAGAGGTTCAGACAATTGACACGACAGGGAATTATTCCGAGCAATCAGAAGCATACTTCGCACAAAAACCCTTTGCAGATAAAAAAGGAAGAGAGCCGGGGTTTAGCAATTCGGGTTTCAATTGGGAAAACGTGTCAAAAAGAATACTCCCTCAACTAATTTATAAAGGGCACGTCCTGCGCGGTGAAGAGAAGTGCTCAAAGGGGCTCTTCTTTGTCTGCCCATCTGCGGTTCTTAAGCGGATAAAAGATAGACTTGGTAACAAGCTGAAGTCATACCCAATTGGGAATGGCACGATTACTTTTCGATCATACGATCTTGACCGACAAGTAGCACCAGGGCGGAAGCGGAAATTGGCGTTCACCGAGTCGTTCACGACGACTGTAGATCAAGTAGCGGTCGCCTTCACGTCGCCGACCAATTTGCCTAACAACGGCGTATATGAAAGCGCTATAGAAGCAGCGCTTTCTCTTTAAACAGGCTCTGCTGAATCTTCTCTAGAACCTCGATAGGATTTTCCATCGCGTGCTGAATTGCTTCAGCGATCCTTCGCGCCAGAAGCGGGGGGACGGCATTGCCAACTTGAATATATTGCTCCGTCTTTGACCCTCTAAACTCAAATAAATCAGGAAACGACTGGAAACGCGCGGCTTCTCGAACAGTGATCGATCTATCTTGTGTTGGATGGATGTAGGCGCCCCAGTGGACATCGCATTTCGTCATGATTGTCGAGGACAACCCGTCCAACTTCAATCGACCATACCTTTTTGTATGGTCTGATCGTTTTGCGCGTTGCATTCCCTTGGGGAGTAAATCGAAAGGAATATCTCGCCACGATCCGCCCTGGGGAATATGCGCCATCCGTTCAATGTTTATGGCGGCCAACTTCGTAGCCGAATGATTAATTACCTTTTTGCTGATTCCTCTAAGCATGCGTTGATAATCGCACTTCGCAGAAGATGCGTAGGCAAGGTCACCGCGATCTTCACCATTTGCGAGCTTGGGTAAATCTCCAATTGCATCTCGCACGGTTGTGACAGGTCGAAGTCCCTGTCCGTGTGTAGGAGCGGGCCACGGGATCGGTGCGCCTACACGGTTCCCGATGAAAACAATTCGACGACGCTCCTGGGGAACACCATAGTCCTCAGCGCGAAGAATACGCTTGCCGACCGTGTATCCCAGCTGTTTCAACCCGCCGATGACCCCCTCAACGGCGGCACCACCACCGGCAGAGGTCATGCCAGTCACGTTTTCTAGAACAATCCATTTCGGTTTCAAACCTTGCACGACACGCAAATATTCATGATAGAGACTACTGCGTTCGTCGTGAAGCCCGCGTCGATGGTTGTAAACTGAGAAGCCCTGGCACGGTGGGCCACCGACTAGACAATCGAGTTGACCGGCTTTCAAGCGCGCGGCTGCGAGGAATTGCTGCGTAGAATACTTCTGGATTGGCCCAGGAAGAAATTTAGTTTCCGGATGGGCATTGGTCATCGTCTCGCCAGCGTAAGTATCGAGATCGTTGGCTGCGCGGATTTCGAATCCTGCTTGCCTAAAACCCTCGGACAGGCCACCCGCGCCGCAAAAGAGGTCCAACACTGTCATCGATTTAGCCATGTGAAATCACTCCTCGCGCCAACACTGCCGTGATTCTCTGACGATAGAAAACCGTCCAACCTTGTAGATCGGAGGTTTGGAATTGGATAACACCGCCTTGTAACTTCAAAGGAACATACACAGAACATAAATAGTTTCAACAATTAATGCTGCGATAATCTAGATAGTTGCAAATTACTGGTGAGACCAAGGACAACCACCAGCGCGCGCCGTCAACTAGGCACCTACCCAGTCGCGCAAACCCTGATTTTCTGTCAACAATCAGCGCATCCCAGGTCACGAGGGGCGGCTCATGAGCGGGCATGACTTCCGGCCGGGAGCCGTGCCGCAGTTTTTTCGCCCGCATGCAAATGTGAGCGGACAATCCGGTCGAAGCCACCTTGGCGATACCGGAATGACGACCGCGGATTAATGCCGGTCCAA
>JANXWC010000203.1 GCA_025351355.1 Hyphomicrobiaceae bacterium | reverse complement strand
GCGCAGGCGGCCACCCAAGCCTATCGACGGGGCCGCTTCAGATTGCGACAACCAAGCAATTTTCCATGGTAACGGCCCCCTGTTCGGAATGCAGTTAGCCTGCTTGGGTAGCCGCCTGCGCGGCCATGACGATAAAAAGTTTCGTTCTCGCGGGGTAGATATAAAACAAGATGGGGCCGCACCTTCAAAAAGGTCGGCCCCGATATTCCTGTCGTGACGTTTGCCAAGGCAGTCGGCTTTGCTTCAAGCCGCATCAATTGCGGCTCCGGGGGATACCGTCGAACTCGATATTTGGGATCAGCGACGCAGATCGTGGCGGGCGATGACCTTCTGGTAGCGCGCGGGATCGATCTTCTTCATGTGATCGAGCAGGCTGCGACGCTGGCTGACCATTTTGAGGAGGCCGCGACGCGAATGATTGTCCTTGGTGTGCAGCTTGAAGTGATCTGTCAGGCTGTTGATGCGCGCGGTGAGCAACGCAATCTGCACCTCCGGCGAACCGGTGTCGTTGGGCTTGGCGGCGAATTCCTTGACGATATCGCGCTTCTGTTCGGCAGTCATCGACATCGGGATACTCCTTTGGAAAAAGTGTGGATGTCGCCCGCCGACGGAAACGTCTGTCGCACTGTCGGATTGGGCGTTGGCGGGGCCGGTGCCGGGATGTCGTCCAGCAGGGTCCCTGCAACCACGCGGGGCGCAGTCGTGCGCGCCTTATACACGAATTGACCGGATTGGCGAGGGGAATCCCAACGACGATGTTCGCATGACGTTCTTTGGCGGTTACGGACGTGTTGCCGCTGCGCAAACGCTTCGACCCACTTGATCAGCGGGCGTTTCTGCCCCACAAGCGCGCCATCGGGCACTCTGGGAGCTTTTTGCACGCACATGGCTATTCTCGTCGACCGTAACACGAAAGTCCTCTGCCAGGGCATCACCGGCAGCCAAGGCACATTCCACACGCAGCAAGCAAAAGCCTATGGAACCCAAGTGGTTGGCGGCGTAACACCAGGCAAGGGTGGCACCAAGCATCCGGCCGCCGATCTGGCCGACGTGCCGCTGTTCAACACGGTCGCGGAGGCGAAAGCCAAAACCGGCGCCAATGCCACGTCGATCTATGTGCCGCCTCCTTTCGCCGCAGACGCTATTCTGGAAGCGATCGACGCCGAAATTCCGCTGATCATCTGCATCACCGAGGGCATTCCGGTGATCGACATGGTGAAGGTGAAGCGCGCGCTGTCGGGTTCGTGGTCGCGGCTGATCGGGCCGAACTGCCCGGGCGTGCTGACGCCGGGCCAGTGCAAGATCGGCATCATGCCCGGCAATATCTTCAAGCACGGACATGTCGGCATCGTGTCGCGTTCGGGCACCCTCACTTACGAGGCGGTCAAGCAGACTTCCGACGCGGGCCTCGGCCAATCGACGGCGGTCGGCATCGGCGGCGATCCGGTCAAAGGCACCGAATTTATCGACGTGCTGGAAATGTTTTTAGCGGATCCGGACACCCATTCGATCATCATGATCGGCGAGATCGGTGGCTCGGCGGAAGAGGACGCGGCGGCGTTCATCAAGCGCGAACGGGCCAAGGGACGCTCGAAGCCAATGGCCGGCTTCATAGCCGGTTCGACTGCACCTCCAGGCCGCCGCATGGGTCACGCCGGGGCGATCATCTCGGGCGGCAAGGGCAAGGCGGAAGACAAGTTCGAAGCCATGCGCTCGGCCGGCATCGCGATTGCCGACAGCCCCGCCAGCCTCGGTACGACTTTGGCGAAGGTGCTGAAGGGCTGACGCGTTTTCCGACATAATGTTGGGCAAACTTCATGACACACGCTCAAATCGTCGCTGCACTTGAAGACCTGAAAGCTGAAATCATCGCCTATGGCGTTGAAAGTCTGTGTCTTTTCGGATCTCACGCTCGGGGGACACCATCTCGCAACAGCGACATCGATATGATCGTGACATTCCGCGGACCAGCGACATTCGACGCCTTCATGGGCCTCAAGAATCTACTTGAAGACAGGCTGGGCAGGCGCGTCGATCTGGTAACTGATCGGGCGCTCAGGTCTGATCTGCGTAGTACAATCGAGCGCGAGGCAATCCGTGTCGCGTGATTGGCGGCTCTATTGGCTGGACGCGCTTGAGAGTTGCAGGAAAGTCGAACGCTACGTGGCAGGACTTGATCGCGCCGCGTTCGAGGCGGACGAGCGCACACTCGATGCCGTCATTCGCAATCTTGAAATTATTGGCGAGTCCGTCAAAAAGTTGACGCCCGAGGCACGCGCGCTGGCACCGCAGATTGACTGGCGAAAGATATCGGGCTTGAGAGATATCTTGGCACACGCCTACTTCGGGATCGATAAAGATATCATTTGGGATGTCGTGGCGAACAAGGTCCCAGAGCTACGTCGCGCATTGGAACAAACGACCCTGCCATAGTCCGGATTTCAGAGGCCGGCATCGCGATTGCGGACAGCCCCGCCAGCCTCGCCACAACCTTGGCGAAGGTGCTGAAGGGCTGACGCTACGGGGCGTCACGGCTGCGCTGTCGAACGGAGCTGTGTCGCGGTTGGTAGGGCACCGGGAGCGCTTGCCGGAAACCGCGTGCGGGGCGCGAAAAACGCATCATATTTGTCGCTGTCACCGGGCCGCTCGTCGTAGCAGGTATCGGTGACGACCGGCTTGCCGGCGGCGAGCAATTCCGTGACCGTGACGAACTGAAAACCCTTGGCGCGCAAGGCCGGTATGGCCAATGGCAGTGCGTCGGCGGTATGGAAGCCGCGACCGTTGGCATGGGCGAGAATGATCGAACCGGGACGCGTTTGGCGGATCATGGCATCGGCGATGGCGCGGGCGGATTGGTTCGGTGCGGGGTCGCCGGTCGACACATCCCATTGGATCGCCAACAGGCCATTGGCTGCGACTGCGTCGAGCGCGGCAGAATTGCAGGCGCCGAAGGGAAATCGATAGAGGCTGGGTTGGCGCGGAATGGACTGCAGCGCCTGCTCATGACCTGCTGCGCACTGGTTGGCGCCGAGGACCTGCCGTTGCAGTTGATAGGCAGCACTTGGCGTCATGAGTTCGCGTGTCAGATCGGCGCCGCTGATGCCGCGAACGTTGCGGTGCGCCCAACCGTGCGTGCCCATCTCAAACAGATCGTCGGACATGAGTTGCTGGGCACGTTCGCCGTGCGTGGAGATCCATTTACCGCCGCCAAAAAAGGTAGCCTTGATCTTGTTGGCTCGGAGGTAGTCGACGATGGCACCGTCGTAGCCGGCGACTTCGCTCCATTGCTCGCAGAGATCGAAGGTGAGGGCGATCAGCTTCTGTCCCTTGGGCAGATCGACACGGCGGATGGAGCCGCGGAGGATGTTGAGGGGAGCTTCTGCCGAGGACTGCCATCGCGGCACCTTGAGCGCCTGGGGATGGCCGAGTTTGACCGGCATTTTCTCGTCCGGACGCATCGCCAGCGCCGCCAGCGGAAAACAGGCGGCCTGAAGTTCGCCGCGCGTTTCAGCGTTGGCGACAGTGAACGTCGCACTCAGCATGAGGCCGGCGAGAGACAGGCGACAAAACGTGATCATGATCCGGCCTATGACACAGCCTCTAGCCCGCCCGCGTGCGCCCTGGCGTCGCAGTTGATGCCGGGTCGCGATGGCGGGAATGGGGCGGTGCCGAGTTGATCAGCTGCGCTTCGGCGAACGCAAGGCGCGTTCGACCAAGTGGTTGTGTTGGGGCGGTTGATCGCCGTTGCCACGCCGGAAAAAGGCTAGTGCACCCCCGAATGCCGCAGCGAGCGCCAGCACACCGAACAGCGCGAGCTGCATTTGGGAGGCGAGAGACCGCTGCGGCGGCAGATTGGCGCGGCGCTGCATTTCGGCAGCTTCCTCCGCGGCTTCCGCCGCGAGTTCGGCAGACGTGCGCCCGCCAAATACGAGGTCGAGCACGTGGGTGGCGCGCGGATCTTTGCCCGCCACAAAATCGCCTGCCCGGTGGCCTTCTATAAATTTGGTGCCGTCGACCAAGTTCTGCTGGAGCGGGCGGTAACGATCATAATCCGACAGTGCACCGACCAGTGTCACGTCGAGTGCGTGGTGGCGCCCGAAGAGGTGAGTAGTGACTTTAAAAAGGTCGTCGTCGCCAGAACTCGGACCGGTTTCGAAAATGCGCAAGGCCGTGGTGTATCGGTGCAACTGCGGTTCGTGACGCGGCGGTTCGAGAAAAGCGCCGACATCAAGCATGGTTGTGCCGCGCTGCATGCGCGCAGAATTGCCACGGCGGAGCGTTGCGGCGAGGCTGGAGCGGACGTCTTCATGACCCAGGGCGGACAGGTCGGCTTGGGCGACATATCCTGTTTCGGATGACGCAAGGGAGATGTACCAGCCCTCGTATTGTTTGGCAGGCACGACGACACCCCAAATCGGGCTGTCGAGGGCAAAGCGTCTCGCATGCAGGAAAACGTTGGCGGCAGGAGCAGGAATGAAGGCAAAGCCTTTGGGGACATCGACGGCGGCGATATCGCGCAGACGGACGGTTGCGGGACCGAACGTTGCCTGTCGATAGGCCTTTCCGAAGTCGTCGATGTTTTCAGCGGTGCCGGGTGACTGCGCCAAAGCGGATTGTCCGACAAGCGCTGCAAAAGCCAGGCTCAAGGCAAGACGGACCGTTCGCAGCATTGGGGATAAACCGAAAAAAATGTTGCCGTGCGCGGTAACGATAGCGCCGAGTGGTTAGTATTCATTAAAGGTACAAGCGTGTGGGGGAGCCCGAGATCATGATTAGTGCTGTGGTTACTGCAGAAACGGCGGAAAGCTTCCGCGTCGTGGAAGGGCGTGCCGACGCAGGGATCGTGCTGCTGTGCGATCACGCCTGCAACGCGTTGCCAGCGGAACTCGGCACGCTGGGCTTGCAGGAACACGAGTTGCGGCGCCACATCGCCTACGACATCGGGGCGGAGGCTATTACCGAGCGGTTGGCGAAACGGCTCGGTGCCCCGGCTGTGCTGTCGCGGTTTTCGCGGCTGCTGATCGACATCAACCGCGGTGCCGACGATCCGACACTGATCATGCGACTGTCAGACGGGGCCGTGGTGCCGGGAAATCAGTGTCTTTCGCCGGAGCAGCGAGATGCGCGGATAGCGCGGTACTGGCGACCTTATCACGACGCTGCGGGGCGGGTGATCGCCGCCTGTCGCGACGCGGGACCGCCCCCGGTCATCTTTTCGGTCCACTCGATGACACACGCCTGGAAGGGGGTGCAGCGACCCTGGCAGGTGTCGATTTTGTGGAACGAAGACAGCAGACTGGCCGGCGCACTGCTTGAGGCTTTCCGCACCAACAGGCACCTTACCGTGGGCGACAATGAGCCCTATCATGGGGGCTTGGAAGGCGATACTTTGTGGCAGCATGCACGCCCTTATGGGTTGGCGAGCGTGGTGATCGAATACCGACAGGATCTGGTCGCCGACCGCAGGGGGCAAGACCATTGGGCTGACGTTACTGCCGACATCCTCGAGCGCATAATCCCGACGGCACGGCAGCCCTATCAGAAGTCAGCGTTACCAAATGGAGCCTCATATGGCGAAGCCCGATCCGAAGACGCAAATCGAACTGGAAGCGGCCGTGTATCGTCGGTTAGTCGGACATCTGCGCGAGCGGACCGACGTACAGAACATCGACCTGATGAACCTGGCCGGGTTCTGCCGCAACTGCCTGAGCAACTGGATGCAGGAAGCGGCGGCTGAGAAGGGCCTCAGCGTCAGCAAAGACGAGGCGCGGACCGAAGTTTACGGCATGCCTTACGACGAGTGGCGGCAGAAGTACCAGAAGGAAGCGACGGCTGCGCAACAAGCCAGGTTTGACGGGACGCCGCCGCACAAGCATTGAGCGGTCAGGAATTGTGGTGGCATTGGCGTCGACGACTGAATGCCGGATTAAGCGATTGTTCAGATAATTCTCAGTGCGCGCCGCATAGTTTTAACCACCCTGCAACTACTTCCCCGGCGTGACACTTGGGGCGCAGCGCGCAGGGTCGCTGCGCCTTTTTTTGTGGCCGTTAGAGCGCGCCCTATTTCGACGTCATGTTGTTGGAAACCTTGCCGAACGTCGCGGAGACATTGGTCCCTATTTTCGAGACAGACGAGATAATGCCGATGGCGATCAACGAAGCGATGAGACCGTATTCAATGGCGGTGGCGCCCGCCTCATCGGCAACGAAGCGCTTGAAGAAATTGCACACTAGTTAGCCTCCCGCTGCAGCGATTGCTTTCGCTTGTATGAGTTTTGTTATAGTTGAAAAAGATAGTGACTTTGTTAACGGCACGATAAGTTCTAAGGCTGGACCGCGAACGCCGTCGCGACGGCTAATAGACCGTAAATGATGGCTTGACGGTTCAACAGATAATCATTGGAAAACTCTCATGCTGACGGTGTATGGCCGTGCCAACTCGATCAATGTGCGTAAAGTATTGTGGATGCTCGACGAAGTCGGAGAACCATTCGACCGCCAGGACTGGGGGCGCGGCTATCGTCCGACGAGCGAACCTGACTTCATGCGGCTGAGCATTTTCGGCGTAGTGCCGATTATCGACGACGGCGGCTTCGTGCTGCGGGAATCGCAAACGATCGTGCGATATCTTGCCAACAAGCATAGCCGACACGATCTTTACCCGGCCGATCTCAAGGCGCGGGCGCAGACGGAGTCTTGGATGGATTGGGCGTCCACCGATCTTTACGCCGCAGCGCGACCGGTTTTCCACGCCATGATCGTCAACGCCAAAGACCCGACCACGGCGGTGGCACCGGCCGACGGCGTCGCGGACTGGGCCAAGCATATGAAACGGCTCGATCAGCAACTGACGAACGAAGGGCCGTTCCTTATGGGAGCGGCGTTCACGATCGCTGACATTCCAGCGGGAATGGTGGTCAACCGTTGGTTTGCACTGAAATTCGACAAGCCGGAGCTGCCGGCGGTGGCGGGATATTATGACCGACTGGCAGAGCGTCGGGCGTTTCGCACGCACGGGCGCAATGGCACGCCGTGACGGGCGGGGTTGCGGCGCCTTTGATGTTGTCGTGATCAATCGATAAAGTTTCCAACAGCGGGCTGCGTGCATGCCGTTGAAGAAATGCTGCGCCGCGTTCAAGAAACTAATGGCGCGCCAGGGAAAAGAAATGCCGACAAATAGATGGAAACTCGAAGTTTGGTTGGAGGATTGTCTGCATTTTTTTGTGCAGTGCAGCTAACTCCAAGAGCGCTGTCAGTTCCGGTGACTGCCAAAGCATTCTTTGGCCGAAGTACATTTTGCACGGCATTTGGTCTTGCCTTAACGGCGCGGCTGCGCGACGTAAGTGACTATGCCATGTGCGGCAGTCGAAGACGCCAGTTACATTTTTGGAGGAAGCCCAATGCTCGGAAAAAAACGCATCGTACTCGTCACAGGCGGCATGGGCGGTTTAGGTGAAGCCATTTGCAAAAAGATGGCAGCCATGGGCAACATCGTAGTCACCACCTACTCGCCATCGAACAAGACCTCGGCCGACTGGCTGAAGCAGATGAAGTCGGAAGGGTTCGAGTTCCACGCCTATCCGGTGGATGTGACCAATTTCGAAGCGTGCACGGCGCTGGTAAGAAAGATGGAGGGTGATCTCGGCCCGGTCGACGTGTTGGTGAACAACGCCGGCATCACGCGCGACACCACATTCAAGAAAATGACCAAGGTCGACTGGGACGCCGTGATGCACACCAACCTCGACAGTACGTTCAACATGACCAAGCCCGTCATGGACGGGATGGTGGAGCGCGGTTGGGGGCGGGTGATCAATATCTCGTCGGTCAACGGGCAAAAGGGCGCGTTCGGGCAGACCAACTATTCGGCCGCCAAGGCCGGCATGCATGGCTTCACCAAGGCGCTGGCCTTGGAAGTCGCGCGTCGCGGCGTCACGGTCAACACGATCTCGCCAGGTTACATCGGCACGAAGATGGTGATGGCGATCGACAAGACCGTGCTCGACAGCAAGATCATCCCGCAAATTCCGATGGGCCGGCTCGGCAAGCCGGACGAGGTGGCAGGTCTTGTCGCCTATCTCGCGTCGGATGAGGCCGCGTTCCTGACAGGCGCCAACATCGCCATCAACGGTGGGCAGCATATGCAGTGACGTGACTGCCGATGTGTCTGGCCGGAGACTGGTTGGAGGAGATTAGAGTTCAAAAAAGTCAGCCGCGGTTGCCGGACAGCAGCTTGCGGCTGATGACGACGCGCATGATTTCGTTGGTGCCTTCGAGGATCTGGTGGACGCGCAAGTCGCGCACCAGCTTCTCCATGCCGTAGTCCTTAAGATAGCCATAACCGCCATGGATCTGCAGGGCTTCGTTGACGATCTCGAATCCGAGATCGGTGGCGAAACGCTTGCCCATGGCGGAATACATCGATGCGTTGGGATCGGCGCGATCCAGCGCGTCGGCGGCGCGGTAGATCATCAGTCGGGCGGCTTCAAGATTCGTCGCCATGTCGGCGAGCTTGAATTGCAGCACCTGGAAGTCGGCCAGATGCTTGCCGAAAGCCTTGCGCTCGAACATGTAGGCGCGCGCCTTGTCGATGGCAAAGGCGGCGGGACCGAGGCTGCAGGCGCCGATATTGATGCGGCCGCCGTCGAGACCGCTCATGGCAAAGCGGAAGCCGCGGCCTTCGGCGCCGCCGACGAGGGCGCTGGCCGGCACGCGCACGTTGTCCATGATGACTTGCCGCGTGGGTTGCGCGTTCCAGCCCATCTTGCGCTCGATGGGGCCGAAGCTGAGGCCGGGCGTATCTTTCATCACGGCGAAAGCAGAAACGCCATCGGCGCCGGCGCCGCCGGTGCGGGCAAAGATGAAATAGAAGTCGGTGGCGCCGGCGCCCGAGATAAACTGTTTGGTGCCGTTGAGGATGTAGTCGGCGCCGTCCTTTTTGGCAGTCGCGGCGAGGGCTGCGGCGTCGGAACCGGCGCCGGGTTCGGTGAGACAATACGAAGCCAGCCACTGCATGGAGGTGAGCTGCGGCATCCACGCCGAGACCTGTTCGGGCGTGCCGTACTTGCCGGCCATCCAGGCCACCATGTTGTGGATCGAAATATACGCGGCGATGGACGGACAGCCGTAGGCGAGCGCTTCCATGATGAGGGCCCCGTCGAGCCGCGACAGGCCGGAGCCGCCGATTTCAGCGGGTACATAGATGGCGGCCATCCCGAGGACGGCCGATTGCCTGATGACGTCGACGGGGAAATGCGCCGTCTCGTCCCACTCCAATGCGTGGGGGGCCAACTGCTCGCGCGCGAAGGCCAGCGCCGTTTGCTGGATGGCGGATTGTTCTTCGGTGAGGGTGAAATGCATGGGTTGGTCCTGGGGGGCGGTATAGTGATTGAGTGCGACTGCTTCATGCACGAAGGCAATCTGACCGACAACCACACGCGCAACATGGCTCGTTGCTATGGCGACTTCAGAGCCGCTCCATCAAGCCTGAACTCGATACGCTCAACTGCCCGCCGTTCTTTTCCAGATCGGTCAAGCGAAAGGTGCGTGAAAAATATCCCAGTTTCTCAAGGCGTGCGATAATGCCGATCCAACTACGCTCCTGTTTACGCGCGATCTCCTCGATCGATCTGCCTGGGCTAGGTCGGCCGCGCGCTCCTTAAGAAACCATTTCATTGCGACGCTGCTGTCCACAACGACTGCATCCATCATTCAATTCCCTCGCGCAATTCCTCTTTGGTCAACGGCTCTACTGGATTTTCCGTTGAATCGCGGATGCCGCGCGTGAACTGCAACCGTTCGGCGCTCGGCGTCGGCAAATGCTGCCGAAGGAAATCGCGCATGTACTGCTCGAACGAGAGTCCGGCGGCACGAGCGCGCGATTTGTAGGCTTCAATGATGTCGTCGTCGACGTTCCTGATGAAAAGCTGGCCCATTAACGCGTCCATTGACCGCTATGCTATTATTTTTGTTAGCACTTTGATGACGGCTCGTCATCCAGACCTGCCGCAGGATCGGCAGTCGTCAAGTTTTTGGAAGTTGCTCCTGCGTAACCGCTCGCGACCGGAGCGTGCCGACGATGCCGGCGGGGAAGAAGTAAACGCTGAGCACGAACAGCACACCGAGCCATAGCAGCCAGCGATCGGGGTGCAGCAGGTCCGGCAGCACAGGGATGCCTTGCGTCGACTTGGCGGCGGCGCCCATCAATTTCTGCAGGTAGCTCTGGGCGAGAATGAAAAGCGTCGCGCCGATGATGGCGCCATAGAGCGTGCCCATACCGCCGATGACCACCATCAGCAGAATATCGAGCATGATGCCGAACGACAGGGTGGTATCCGGACCGACATAGCGCAGCCACAACGCATAAAGTGCGCCGGCGAAAACGGCCATCACGGCGGCCAGGCAATTGCCGAGCGTGCGATAGGTGACGACGTCGAAGCCAATCGCCTCGGCGCGAAATTCGTTTTCGCGGATGGCCTGCAAGACACGTCCGAACGGCGAGTTGACGACGCGTAGGGCCGACAGAAACAGGCCCGCCGCGGAGCCGGCTACGAGATAGTAGGCGGCGGTGCGGCCGGTGATGTCGATGTTGAGAAGCGGCAGACGGAACAGCAGCGTGGCCGGCCGCAGCAATTCCGGTACGCGGAATGAACGGCCATCCTCGCCGCCAGTGAAATCGGACAGTTGGCCGGCGAGGATAGCGAAGGCCGAAGCCACTGCCAGCGTGATCATGGCGTAGAAGATGGCTTTGACACGCAGCGAGACGAGACCGATGACGAGCGCAAGGGCAAGGCCGGCAACGATTGCGAGCGCCAAGCCGGCCGCGACCGAAGTCCAGGTTGCGCCCCATCCATACAGCGCGAGGCCGACACCGTAGGCGCCAAGCCCGAAGAACATGGTGTGGGCGAACGAGACGATGCCGGTGTAGCCGAGCAGCAGGTCGTAGCTGGCGGCCAGCACGATGAAAACACAGATTTTAGCGGCGGTATTGATGGCCTGGGCGCCGTCGAAGAGCAGCGGCGCAAGTGCGAGCACACCGACGATGACGCCGAGCAAGGCGGTGAGTATGCGGCTGCGTGGCAGATCGCCGGACAGCAGGGTGTCGGCAATGCCGCTCATCGCTTGGCCACCGGGTAAAGCCCCTGCGGCCGCCACAACAGGATCGCCACCATCAGCAGGATGTTGGAGGCGAGTGCGACTTTCGGGGCGAGATAACCGGTGTAGTTGGCCATCATGGCGACGAGGATGGAACCGATGAAACAGCCGCCGACGGAGCCCAAACCGCCGATGATGATGACGATGAAAACCAGCACGATGACTTCGCCGCCAATAGCCGCGGTCAACGTTTCGCGATAGAGCGCCCACAGCGTACCGCCAAGGCCGGCGAGCGCGGAGCCTGCAACGAACACGCCGGTGAACAGCCGGCGGATGCGATAGCCAAGCGCTTCGACCATCTCGCGGTTTTCGACGCCGGCGCGGATCAGCAGGCCGAGCTTGGTGCGATTGAGAACCAGCGAAATGGTGGCGAAAACGACGAGACCGACAGCGACGGCGAGGATGCGGAATTTTTCGATGTTGACGTCGCCGAAGGTGAAGGCGCCGCGCAACCCGGCGGGCAATGGCATCGGTTTCTGATCGCCGCCCCAGAGGACGTGGATCATCTGTTCGGCGACGATCAAGCCGCCGGTGGTGATGAGGATCTGCTTGAGATGCTGGCCGTAGACGGGGCGGATGATGATGCGCTCGAAGGCGAAGCCGAGCAGGCCGGTGACGAGCATGGCGGCGAACGTCGCCAATCCCAGCCCCGCGAGATTGAGTGGCAGCGACGACGCTTGCGTCAAGCCGGGAAAGAGCGCGAGGACCGACATGGCGACGTACGCGCCGACAGCAATGAAGGCGCCGTGGCCGAAGTTGAGCACATCCATCAGGCCAAAGACGAGCGTCAAACCGCTGGAGATGACAAAGATCATCATGCCCATGGCGAGGGCGGCGATGGTGAGGGTGACCCAGGTGGTGGGGCTGCCGATCAGCGGCAAGGCGATGAGCGCCAGCAGGGGCACCAGCAGCAACGGCAGCCGGTCGCGCGGCGTCGCGGGGCGGGCGTCGTCGACAGTGGTGGACTGTTCGGTGGCGGTGGTCGTCATGCGTGGGCATCCAGGGAGAGGCCAAGCAGGCGAGATTGGAGGACCGAATCGGCGGCGAGATCGCCCATGGTGCCGCGATGGACGATGCGGCCGTCATCCATGACGGCAACGGTATCACCGAGGCTCGACGCGAAACGGAAATTCTGCTCGACGAGAAGGATCGTGGTGTTGGCGCGCTTCAGCTCCGCGAAGGCTGCGATCATGCTTTCGATGATGGCCGGCGCAATGCCTTTGGTAGGCTCGTCGATCAGCAGCAATGCGCGCGGCTCGACGATGGCGCGGGCAATGGCCAGCATCTGCTTCTGGCCGCCGGAGAGCACACCGGCGGGCGAGCGCCAGAATTTTTTGAGGGCGGGAAATAATCCGAAGATCCACTCCAGCCGCGCCGTGTCAGGCGGACCGGCAAGCGCTGCCAGCGTCATGTTCTCGGCAACAGTCAGATCGGAGAAGACGGCCATCTGCTCGGGCACGTAGGCGATGCCACGGCGAGCAATGTCGGGTGGCGGCAGACCGCCAATGGGTTGGCCGGCGAAAGCGATGCGGCCGGCACTCGGCGGCCACAGGCCCATTATGGTGCGCAAAGTCGTGGTCTTGCCGGCGCCGTTGCGACCCAGCAGAACTGTGACTTCGCCGGTCGGCACGGTGAGATCGACGCCCTGGAGAATGTGATACTGGCCGATGTGGGTGTGCACGCTGGCGAGCGTCAGTAGCGGATCAGCCATGGAGCGCTGCCTCGACGGCTTTGGTCGGAGCGATGCCGAGATAGGCCTCCTGCACGATCGGCGAGGCAATCACTTCGGCAGGCGCGCCATCGGCGACGAGGCGGCCGTTGTGGAGGACGACAATGCGATCGGCGAGCGAGCGCACGACGTCCATCTTGTGTTCGACCAGCAGGATCGTCGCATCGCCGCGGGCCTTCAGACGCTTGATCAGATCGAGCACCACCGGCACTTCGTCGACGGACATGCCCGCTGTCGGCTCGTCGAACATGAAGACGTGCGGTTCAAGCGCCATCATCAGCGCCACTTCGAGCTTGCGCTTGTCGCCGTGCGAGAGCGCGACGACGGGAACGTCGCGTTTTTCAGCGAGATTGACTTCGGCGAGATAATCGAGGGCGCGGGAGCGCACGGCAGTGTCGCGGTCCCAGCGCGAGGTGAGTTCACGCAGCGTGCCGGCAAGTCCGTGTGCTGCGCCGGCACGGGAACGGGCGCGGGACTGAGTGGCAAGGCGGACATTTTCGAGCGTGGAGAGATTAGGAAAGAGGTTGGTGATCTGGAAGGCGCGACCAATCCCGCGGCGCGCGCGGGCGGCGGCGGAAAGGTGGCTTATATCGGCAGCGTCGAGGTGGACGGTGCCTGAGGTCGCCGGCAACTGGCCGGAGATCAAGTTGAAATAGGTGGTCTTGCCGGCGCCATTGGGACCGACGATGGCGGTCAGGGTGCCCGCATGAAAAGCGCAACTGACCGCGTCGACGGCGACGTGGCCGCCGAAGCGGATCGTCAGGTCGCGCGTTTCGATGGCGGGTGTCGGCATTGGTGCACTGCATCTTTCGCGCTTATGACGCTTTGCATTAATGTTACCGGCAGAGGGGTTCGTGGCAACGACGGCGTCCGGAGGCATCCAAACTACGAACCCGGGATTTCACGCGACGATTGCGTGGTCAGATTTGAGCGTGGGCAGGCGAAATGCGAAACTTGCACCTGGGGTAGCCAAAAATTATCCCAGCGGCTCTCGCAGGCGATTACAGGGCAAAACTGCAAGCGCCATTGACAGAAGCTTTTAACCTTACTACCGGCGCTCGCGTCGAAGCGCCGGTGGTATTGGCGCAGCTCTGGTTATTTCGGGACGCGGATCGGCAGCGGCATGTCCTTGGCCGGGATGGTTGCCACGAGTTCGAGCAGGTCGTTGTCCTTGGCGTCCTTCTTGATGCGGAAGTGATACATGTCCTGCAGCGCCTGATGATCGTCCTTGCGGAAGGTCATGGTCCCCTTGGGCGTTTCGAACGATAGGCCTTCCATCGCGGCGATCAGCTTTTCGGTGTCAGTGCCGCCGGCTTTGGTGATGCCGGCGACGACGGCTGCGGCGGCCGCAAAGCCGCCGGCGGTGAAGAAGTCCGGGGGCGCGTTGAAGCGCTTCTGGTTCTCGGCCTTGAGCCAGTCGTTCAAGGGGTTCATGGGGAAATCGTAGTAGTAGAAGATGCCGCCTTCGGTGCCGGCGAAAGCTTTCCAGGCGTTCATGGCCGGCAGAATATTTCCGCCGGGGGCGAGTGCGATATTGTAGCGCTCCGGCTTCATGTCGACAAACTTCGCCATCGGGTGCGCGCCGGCCCAGATGAAACCAATGACGCGCTTGCCGGGCTTGTCTTTCAGGGCGTTGAACAGTCGCTCGGCGAACGGGGTGAAGTCGGCGGTGTTGCCGGCGGCGTATTCGTCGGCGACGATCTGGACTTTCGGGCGGATGGAGGCCAGCGCATCCTTGAAGGCCTTGACCCCGTCACGTCCAAAGGCGGTATCGAGCGCCAGCATTCCCAGCGCTACGTCTTCGTTCGGGGGAAACGAAGCGGCGGCGGCCAGCGCGTCCTGGAACGACGAACGTCCGGTGCGGAAGACGTAGCGATTCCATTTGTCGCCGGTGATGCTGTCGGCGACGGCGGGTTCGACGATGAGGATCTTCTTGCGTTCTTCTGCAACGGGCAGCATGGCGAGGGCGACGGGCGAACCTGTGGTACCGACGGCGATGTCGGCCTTGTCGTCACCGTAGCATTCCTCAAGCAATGACTTGCCGCGATCCGGCTTCAGCTGATCATCCTTGACGATGACTTCCAGCTTGTCGTCGCCGATCTTCATGGTGCCCTTGGTGAGGTACTCAAGGCCCATCATGAAGCCGGCTTCGGTTTGCTTGGCGTAGGCTTCGAGGGGGCCGGTCTTGCCGGTGATCAAGCAGACCTTGATGTCCTTGGCTGATGCGGGGGCCACTGTGAGCAACGCGGCCACGGCCAAAAGCGCTGTGCCAGAATACAAACCGAGACGCATGTTTCCTCCAGGGTGTTCCGAGACCGCCAAAGCGGGCTGGGTCAGACGACATGGCTAGTGAGCCGAACGGTGAGCGTCAAGTGCGGGGCTGGGATGCAATGCCGTATCAGGGATCGGGTGCACGGCATCAGACGGCTTCGAATTGGCCGCCGAGGCCGGTCATGAGGGATTGGAACGTCGGGAAACTCGTCGCAACGAAGGTGATATCGTCGATGCCGACGGGTGCATCCGCGCCAAGCCCGAGAATGAGAAACGCCATCGCAATGCGGTGATCCATGTGTGTCGCAACAACGCCACCGCCGCGCACGCTGCTGCCGCCAGCGACGATCATGGTGTCGCCGTCGACACGCGCGGATATGCCGTTCGCAACCAGCCCCGCCACGGTTGCCGCCAGCCGATCGCTTTCCTTGACCTTCAACTCTGCCAGGCCTTCCATGCGGGTCTCGCCGCTGGCGTAAGCGGCCACACATGCAAGCACCGGATATTCGTCGATCATGCTCGGCGCGCGCTGCGGCGGCACGCGCACGCCCGTCAGTTTTGCCTGCCGCACGCGGATGTCGGCGATCGGCTCGCCGCCCTCCTCGCGCGCATTGAGGAACGCGACATCGCAGCCCATCTCACGCAGTGTGGTGTAAAAGCCGGTGCGGGTCTCATTGACCAGCACGCCTGCTATCGTGACGTCGGCGCCGGGTACGATGGCCGCTGCCGCCGCCACAAACGCCGCCGACGAGGGATCGCCGGGCACCGTCACATTCTGTCCTGCCAACTCCGCATGTCCCTTGACCGTGATGGCCGTCTTGCTGCCGTGCCGTTCGGTTGAAATTTCCGCACCGAAATAGCGCAACATGCGCTCGGTGTGATCGCGCGTCGCTTCCTTTTCGACCACTGTCGTCGCCCCCGAAGCGGCCAACCCCGCCAGCAGCACGGCGGATTTGACCTGCGCACTCGGCACCGGCGTTTCGTAGACGATCGGAATGAGACGCGACGAGCCGCGCAGCGACAACGGCAGCGTGTCGCGCCCGTCCAGCACCTTGACGCCCATGGTCTTGAGCGGGTCGAGTACGCGCCGCATTGGCCGTGTCGACAGCGACGCATCGCCGGTCATTTTGACGGTGATGTCGTGGCCCGCGACGACGCCCATCATCAGCCGGCAACCGGTACCGGAATTGCCGAATTCGAGATCAGCCGCGGGTTGCGCCAAGCCGCCGACGCCACGGCCCAGCACCTCCCACACGTCGCCGACTTTGCGTGCCGGACTGCCGAGTTGTTCAACCACCTTCGCCGTGTTCAGCACGTCTTCGCCTTCCAGCAGCCCGGTGATCACAGTGCGTCCCGAGGCCAGCGCGCCGAACATCAATGCGCGGTGTGAGATTGACTTGTCGCCGGGCACGCGGACCGTGCCGGCAAACGCCTTGGCGCGGTGCGATCGAAATGGGCGGGGGGGCGTAGGCGCGTGAGACATTGGTGCGACCGAGGTGTGCGCGAGAACGCGTGATGAACGAATGTGGCCGCATAGAGCAAGCGCAGCGCCCGGCTGTCAACCGCCGGCCTGGCTGCCCGCAAGTCTCAAAAAATTCTGGAAAAAGTTCAGATGTCGCCATACCACGGGCACAAACAACCCCAACATCGCCAAATTACATCCGCCGCTCCCCCACCAAGCGCACACCATTTTCGAACTCTGGAGTCGTCCATGCGTCCGTCCTTGATTGCCACTTCGCTGATCGCGCTGACGATTGCCAGTTTAGCACTCTCGGTGGCGCAGGCCGCCGACATCGCCGCGACGTCGCGGATCGAGGCCGTCATCGTCTATCCGGTCGGCGCCGAGGTCTCACGCACCGTCAAAATCAAGCTTGAGCCGGGCGAACATGTGCTGTTGCTCAACGATCTGCCCGCCGGCGCGCTGCCCCAATCCATCCGCGTCGAAGGCAAGACCTCCGGCGGTCAGCTGCAGATCGGCTCCGTCGATAGCCGCCGCGTCTCAGTCCCCCGCGCCGACAGCGCCGCCATCGCCAGCCAGCGTCGCGACCTCGAAGACAAAATCGAAAAACTCAAAGACCAACGGCTCGTGCTGCAATCGGAGATCCAGGCCGCCGATGCGCAGAAGGCGATGATCACCGCCCTCACGCAGCTGCCGTCGCGTCCGAGCTCTGGCGGCGCCGCCGCGCCGGAACCCGATTGGGGCAAACTGCTGGCGCTCGTTGCGGAAAAAACCGCTGCGGCTCAGCGCCTCATCCTCGATACCAACCTGAAGATCCGCGATGTCGATCGGCAAGTCGAGGACTTGAACAAAAAGCTCGCTACCCTGGCGCCGGCCCCTGACGCCCGGACCGAAGTGAAAATTTTCGTCAACGCAGCTGCCACAACCGATGCCGAAGTTGTTGTGCGCTATCAGGTCGCAAATGCAGGCTGGACGCCGTTCTACGACGCGCGTTTGGCCACCGGCGCCAAGGGCCAGACTGCCAAAATGCAATTGACCCGCCGCGCCTCCATCCAGCAGCGATCCGGCGAAAGCTGGGACGATATCGCGCTGACGCTGTCGACCACGCGTCCGGCCGCCGCGACCGCCGCGCCAGAATTAGCGATGCTGAGCGTCGACTACGAACCGGAGCGTCCGCCAATGCCCGCCCCAGCTCCGCACGCGCAAAGCCCTGCGGCGGGCGGCATGGTCCTTGGCGCGAGCGGTGACGCGATGGGACGCGCGAAGTCCGCTGCCTTGGAAGACTCCGACGGGCGCAACGATCTCGTCGCGAAGCAGGCCCTGGAAGTCTCCGCCACCGCCGACACGCAAAGCTTCCAGGTGCTGTATGGCATTCCGGGAAAAGTTTCCGTGCCCACCACCGGCGAACAGAAGCGCGTGCAGATCGGCAGCGAGGATCTCGAGCCCGCGCTGGTCGTGCGCACCGTGCCGCGCTTCGACCCGCTGGCCTATCTCTATGCCAAGTTGACGATACCGAAGACAAGCGGCCCCATTCTCCCCGGCGCCGTCTCGCTGTTCCGCGACGGCGCGTTCGTCGGCCAGGGCCGGGTGCCGCAACTGGCGGCCGGCGAGGATCACGAAATGGGCTTCGGCGCCGACGATCTGGTGAAGGTCAAGCGGGTGGTGATCGAAGACAAAAAGGGCGAGACCGGCGTCTTCACGACCAGCCGCGCCGAGGAACGCAACTACACCATCACGGTGAAGAACCTGCGCGCCAACACCGTTGCTGTGCAGGTGCTCGATCGCATTCCAGTGTCGATGCAGCAGGATATCAAGGTGGACGCCACATTCAAACCGCAGCCGACCAAGAAGGATTTCAACGATCGCCGCGGCACGCTCGCCTGGGACATGACGCTGGCGCCGGATCAGGAAACCCAGATCGCGTTCGGTTACAAGGTCACCGCGCCCGCCGGCAAGCCCATGCAATACCGCGAACTGTCACCGCAACAGATCCAGCAGAACAACCAGGTGCGGTTTTGAAATTGGCGGCCACGTCGATCGCGGTTGGGGCAATTGCGCTCCCGACCCATCCACCTCTCGGTTGTCATCCTCGGGCTTGTCCCGAGGACCCAAGGTGTTCCAATTTCAAGCTTGAAATTGTTGCACGCTGGGTCCTACCCACCCCTGCCTTCGCAGGGGCAGGCAAGGGATTGGGATGGCAGCAAGGGTTTGGCCAGAATGGAGCGAGAATTGCATCACCGTGCCGGGCCTTCGACGCAAATAAATTCTGACGCTCGTCGGGTCCCTCACGCCATGCGGTGCAGGGCGCAGATCTTGTTGCCGTCGGGATCGCGCAGATAGGCGAGATACATCTTCACGGCGCCGCCGTCACGGACGCCCGGCGGTTCCTCACACGTGGTGCCGCCATGGGCGAGACCGGCCGCGTGCCACGCTTGGGCCTGCTCGGGCGAACTCGCAGCGAAGCCGATCGTGCCGCCGTTAGGTGCGCTGGCCGGCTTGCCGTCGATTGGCTTCGACACGGAGAACACGCCGGTCTTCGTGCGCCAGAAAATACGATGGCGATCGACCGACCCCGCCGGCACACCCAGCGTGCCCAACAGCGCGTCATAAAACTTTTTAGCTCGATCGAGATCGTTGGTGCCGATCATGATATGCGAGAACATGAGTTCACTCCCCAGAAGTCCGTTAGCTGATTTCCCACGCGGTGACCGACCGCGCGCTGCTAGCGTAAGGTTGCGACGCACTAGACGCAAGTGTCGATCGGTCAGTGTTGATCGGTCGGTCGACGACGTGATCTAAACGGACATCGTTAACGTTGTTGGGTTGTGCGGGGCCGGACCTTCCAGTGCGGAGATCCATCGAGGCAAACGCCATTGTGACTTGTCATAAAAACAACCGAGGTTTCCGAGATGCGTAATCTAAAGGCATTTGCGATCACTGCTGTGATGGCGGCAACAGTTTTCACCCAAACAGCGATTGCAAAAGACATCGTCGACGTCGCGGCCGGAAGTTTTAATCTGAAAACTTTGGTCGCCGCTGTCAAAGCCGCTGATCTGGTCGACACGCTAAAAGGCAAGGGACCGTTTACGGTTTTTGCGCCGACAGACGCAGCCTTTGCCAAATTGCCTAAAGGTACACTCAAGTCTCTGCTGCTGCCGGAAAATAAGAAGAAGCTCGTGGCGATTTTGACCTATCACGTACTGCCCGGTAAAATCACGGCAGCCAGCCTGACTGGCAAGCGGACCGCTGCGAAAACCGTGCAAGGCGGATCACTGCACATTGACGGGCGGGACGGCGTGAAGGTGAACGCTGCCCATGTCACGACCGCTGATGTGAAGGCGAGCAATGGTGTCGTCCACATCATTGACAAAGTGCTGCTGCCGAAATGATCTAATTGGCAGTGCCAGCCGTGCAGCCATATCCGGAGGTTGGTAGCCTCCGGATATTAAACCCACGAGTGCCCTCTCGCTGGTACCGATGCGCATGGTGCCAGATAGTTGGACACGACATGAATTGGTACGCCATTCGAGCGTTTGCGCAGTTTCAGATCGTGTGGATCGTGGCCGCGTTAGGTGCCGCGCGCGGATTGTCGTGGCCGGGCATCAGCGCTGCAGCCGTCGCTGTCGGACTGCAGGCAGCATCGGCGAAGGGGCGCAACGGCTTGCTGAGCGTCGCCGCGGTGGGTGCGCTCGGTCTGCTGGGTGAAAGTGGCCTCGCTGTCTTTGGACAGCTGCACTATTCTGCGCCCTGGCCCTTCGAGATGCTCGCGCCGGCCTGGATTGTGGCGCTCTGGCTGGCCTATGGCACGACGATCTCTGCCACCCGGCAAGCGATCGGATCCTGGTCGTTGCCGACCCAGTCTCTGCTCGGCGCGCTGCTCGGTCCGCTTTCCTACATCGCCGGCGAGAAATGCGGCGCGCTGGTGCTGGCCGATCCGCGTTGGCTCAGCCTATCGGCCACGGCGCTGCTGTGGGCCACAGCGTTTCCACTGCTGCTGTATGCGAATGGAAAACTTAAGCCAGCACGAAACCCCACCTTTATGTAGCGGTATAAAGCGCCGCCTCTTCCCTCGCGCGCGTACTCGCATTACATAGCGGCCATGATGTCGTCTGCAAGCGATACTGCGCCCGAAACTCCCGACACGTCAGCGCCGCCAGTCGTGCCCGCGACGCCAGACGATGCAACCGTGCCGCTGGCGGACAAACCCGCACTGTCGCCAACCGGGCCGGATGTCATTCAGGCTTATCTCAAAGATCTGCCGAGCCGCCCCGGCGTCTATCGCATGATCGATGCGGCGGGCGAGGTGCTGTACGTCGGGAAGGCGCGCTCGCTGAAGGCGCGCGTCACCAATTATGCGCGCCCGGCCGGCCTCTCCAACCGCATCCTGCGCATGGTGATGGCCACCGCGTCGATGGAGTTCGTCACCGTCCGCACCGAGGCGGAAGCGCTGCTGCTCGAAGCCAACCTGATCAAGCGCCTGCGCCCCCGTTTCAACGTGCTGATGCGCGACGACAAGTCGTTCCCCTACATTCTGATCCGCCGTGACACACCCGCACCGCAGATCCTCAAGCATCGTGGTGCGCGTGCAGCGAAAGGCGACTACTTCGGCCCGTTCGCGTCGGCTGGCGCCGTCGTCCGCACCGTCAACATGCTGCAACGCGCGTTTCTCTTACGCACCTGTTCCGACAGCGTGTTCGACGGACGCACGCGGCCCTGCCTGCTATTCCAGATCAAGCGATGCGCCGCCCCCTGTACCGGTGAAATTTCGACCGCCGATTATGCCAAGCTGGTCGACGACGCCACGTCGTTCTTGCGCGGCCAAAGCCAGAACGTGCGCCGCATGTACCAGGACATGATGGAAGCATCGGCGGCCAAGCAGGACTATGAGCAGGCGGCCAAGTTCCGCAACCGCCTGTGGGCGCTGGCGCACGTCACCGCCGATCAGGTCATCAATCCCGACGGCATCGAGGAGGCCGATGTGTTCGCCGCGCATCAGGAGGGTGGCCAGACCTGCATCCAGGTGTTCTTTTTCCGCACCAGTCAAAACTGGGGCAATCGTGCCTATTATCCCAAGGCCGATCGCTCTGTTGACGTCGGCGAAGTGCTGGAAAGTTTCATTGCGCAGTTCTACGACGACAAACCGGTGCCGCGCCTGATCCTTGCGAGCCACGAATTCGAAAGCCGCGAATTGATGGAGGAAGCGCTGGCCACCAAGGCCGGCTACAAGGTCGAGATTCGCGTACCACAGCGCGGCGCCAAATCCGATCTGATCGATCATGCCGTGCAAAATGCGCGAGAAGCGCTCGGCCGCAAGCTGGCGGAAACGTCGTCGCAACGACGCCTGCTGGAAGGCGTGCAGGAGCGTTTCGGATTGGCGACCATGCCGCGCCGCATCGAGGTCTACGACAACAGCCATATCCAGGGAGCGCATGCCGTCGGCGGCATGATCGTCGCCGGTCCCGAAGGCTTCGTGAAAGGCCAGTATCGCAAATTCAACATCAAGACCAACCTCACGCCCGGCGACGATTACGCGATGATGCGCGAAGTCCTGACGCGGCGCTTCAAGAGATTGTCCGCAGCCGAAATCGACGTTGCAACAGCCGCCGACACCGCCGTCGACGAACGGTTCAGCGTTCCCGTGCTCGCCGATGACGACACCAACTCGGATGCGGCCTCGCGCCTGGAGCAACCGACGCCGCCACCCCGCCGTGAGCGCGGCGCCGATGCCATCGCCTTTGGCGTACTTCGCGCAGATGAAACCGTACAGATTGACGAAAGTGAGCCAACGCTGGCCGACGGCACTGAAGACGACGATGCGGAACTGGCCGAACCAGCGCTCGTCGACGAACCGTTCCCGGATCGTCCGGATCTAGTCCTCATCGACGGAGGGTTGGGACAGCTAGCGGTCGCGCGTGAGGTTTTTGCTGAGCTTGGCATCGCAGACATCGCACTTGTCGGCGTCGCCAAGGGACCCGATCGCGATGCGGGCCGTGAGCATTTCCACATTCCCGGCCGGCCGACACCGTTGATGCTGGAGCCGCGAGATCCGGTGTTGTATTTCGTGCAGCGTCTGCGCGACGAAGCCCATCGCTTTGCCATCGGCACGCATCGCGCGAAGCGCTCGAAGGCTATCGGTATCAACCCGCTCGACGAGATCGAAGGTATCGGCCCGACGCGCAAGCGCGCGCTGCTGGCGCATTTCGGCTCAGCCAAGGCGGTGTCACGGGCGGGCGTCGAAGACCTGAAGGCGGTTAGGGGCATCAGCGCCGAGATGGCACAAAAAATATACGACTTTTTCCATGACCAGCGTGGCTAGAGCACGTCTGCTGTGGCGCAGTTTTTTACGCCGCACCAGATTCCACCTCCGGCTAAACCGCCGCTAAACTGACGCCGCTGGGACGTGTTCTTCGCGGGCGGTGGGTTCGGTGAAGCCGCCCTCGGCAACGAGGCGCGCGAACAAACCGCCTTTTGCAACAAGCTCGCGGAAGGTGCCGCGTTCGATGATCCTACCCTCTTCGAGCACGAGAATAACGTCGGCATCGGCAACAGTCGACAGCCGGTGAGCGATAATGAACGTGGTGCGGCCTTGCCGAAGCGCATCGAGCGCGCGCTTGATCCGACCTTCCGTCTCGGCGTCGAGCGCGCTGGTGGCCTCGTCCAGAATGAGGATCGGCGAGTCTTTGAGAATGGCGCGAGCGATTGCGAGGCGCTGGCGCTCGCCGCCCGACAACGACATGCCGCGCTCACCGATGACGAAATTGAAACCGCCGGGCTTGCGCATGATGAAGCCGTAGGCTTCGGCGAGCCGTGCGGCGCGATGGACTTCATCGTCGGTCGCGTCAGGCTTTCCGACGCGGATGTTTTCCGCGATGGTGCGATTGAACAGGCCCGCATCCTGAAACACCACGCCGATGCAGTGGCGTACGGACGCCATGGTGGCATCGGCGATGTTGATGCCATCGATGTAGATGGAGCCGGCCTCGGGTTCGCGAAAGCGTTGCAGCAGCGACAACGTCGTCGTCTTGCCAGAGCCGGTGGGGCCGACGAGCGCTACCGTTCTTCCCTTGGCCACTTCAAAATTCAGGTCGAACACGCCTTGGCTGCCGGGTCCATAGCGATACGAGACGTTCTCGAAGACGACGCGCCCGTCAACATTTCCGATGGCCACCGCATTGGGCTTTTCGATGACGCCTTCCTGGGTGTCGAGCAGTTCGAAATAGGTGCGCAAGGTGGGGGCTGCCTGATAGGTGCGCACCACGAAGCCCGACAACTGATCGAGCTTGCCGATCAACAAGGCAGCGAAGCCGACGAACGAGACGATGCCGCCGACGCTGATCTCGCCGCGTTGGGTGAGGCCGGCGCCAACCGCGAACACGGCCACCATGGTAACGGTCGCGGCGGCGCGGGTGAGGACCGTCAACAAGCCCCACCAGGTCAACACGGGGTATTGCGCGGTCAACAAATTCTTCATCACCGAACGCATCGCATCCATCTCAAACCCGAGGCGGGTGAAGCTCTGCACGATGGTGACGTTGCCGAGCACATCGCCGACGCGGCCGAACACGTCGGACTGGTATTGCTCAACCGCGGCCTGGCCGGCACTGGTCCTGCGCACCACAAGGATATTGAGCGCGAGATAGACGATGGCGAGGATGGCGAGGATCGACGCCATTCGCACATCCATGCTCAGCGCCGTCGGGACCAGCATCAAAATCGAAACGAGCGCCGACAGCTGTTCGCGCAGGAACGACAGCCACAGCCAGAAGAGTTGATCGGTGCCTGAGAGAATCGTGCGCACAACGGCGCCCGATCCTTTGGTGGCGTGAAAGCTGATCGGCAGCGTGATGGCGCGCTCGAAGGCCAATCCCATCGCATTCAAGCGGTGACGATGGGCGAGACGGTCGGAGGCAACCGCGACGATGACGCTGGCAACAATGCCAAAGAGACCAAGACCTGCCCACACGCCGATGATTGGATAGGCGCCGTCGCCCTTGGAAAGCGCATCGACGACCCAGCCGAAAAGCACCTGCTCATAGACCTGGACGCCAGCAATGGCGATGCCGGCGAGGACGAGTACAGTCGTCAGCGCTTTTTCGGTGCGCAGCAGCAGGATCGAACGTTTGTAGGCGTCGAAGGTCGTCAATCTGGTAGGGGTCACGGGTGCGCTCTGCTCTGGGAGGGGCCGCAAAAAGTCTACCGAAAACGCACGGTAAGGACCACCTGCGGGCGCGACAAGTCGGGGCAAGTGTATGAAAAACCGGCTGCGCGAGCGCGCGACCCTCAAACAACCAGCACGATCTTGCCGATGTGGGCGCTGGTTTCCATGCGACGATGGGCGTCGGCGGCGTTGGCGAGCGGATATGTGCTGTCGAGCACGACCTTGATGCTGCCAGCGGCGACGAGCGGCCAGACTTTCGCTTCGATCGCGCGGGCAAAGCCGGTCTTAATCTCACGCGTGCGCGGCCGCAGCGTTGAGCCCGTCAAGGTTACACGTTTGACCATCAAGCGGGCGACGTTGATTTTGACTTCCGCACCTCCTAACGAGGCGATCTGGACGATGCGGCCATCTTCGGCGGCGGCAATGATGTTGCGCTCGGTGTAGTCGCCGCCGATCATGTCGAGGGTCACGTCGACGCCTTTGCCGGCGGTCACTTCGCGGGCGACGGCGACAAAATCCTCGGTCTTGTAGTTGACGGCGTGGTCGGCGCCAAGATCGCGGCAGGCCTGACATTTCTCGGGGGAGCCGGCCGTTGCTATGACGCGCGCGCCGAATGCCTTGGCGAGTTGAATGGCCGTCGTGCCGATGCCACTGCTGCCACCGTGCACCATGAACCATTCGCCCGCCTTAAGGCCGCCGCGCTCGAAGACATTGTTCCACACGGTGAAGATCGTCTCCGGCAGCGCCGCAGCGTGGATCATGTCGATGTCGGCCGGCACCGGAAGCGCAACGGATTCCTCGGCAATGGTGTAAGCAGCATAGCCGCCGCCATTGACGAGCGCGCAGACGGGGTCGCCGATTTTCCAGCGCGTGACGCCGGCGCCGACGGCTGCGACGTGACCGGCGACCTCCAACCCCGGTAGTTTGGAATGTCCGGCGGGCGGCGGATAGGCGCCGATGCGCTGCTGGATGTCGGGGCGGTTGACGCCGGCTGCTGCCACCTTGATGAGGATCTGGCCGGTTTCAACGCGCGGCGTGTCGACCGGGCCGGCGACGAGAACATCGGGGCCGCCCTTGCCTTGGATTTCCACCGCTGTCATCGTCGGCGGGATAGCGGCTTGAGCCGTCTGAGTCATTGTTCCGGTCCTTCTGTTGGCCGTGGCCTTTGCGGTTAGTGATGCCTCAGCGGTCGTCGGAGGACAAGCCTGTTGCCCCTGGTGTCGTTGGGGCGCGGACTTGAAAGCCGAACCGGCGGCTCCTGCAGGAAGAACCGCGCTGCCGACAAACCAGGGAGGATGGTAAATGAACTGGGACGACGAAACGCCGAAACCGAAGCCGGCCATCGTGCTGGGCGAAGACCTGGAGCGATATGCGATTGCAGAGCTCAATGAACGGATTACGGCTCTGGAGTCTGAAATCGAACGTTCGCGCACGGAAATAGCGGCCAAGAAAAAGCATGCGGATGCGGCGGCGGCGTTATTCAAGGACTGATCTACGGTTGCTGCGGCAATCCGGCAAGATCTGCACCTGTTTGTCAGCATGGCTGGTGGTGCATTAATGTTTCATAAACCATACGGGATTATCGTTATCTTGTTTCTGGTCCGCCGGATTCCCGAGCGATTCCCCGTCGCTCAGCTTGACGCCTCCTGTCAACTCTTGAGCCGCCAATGATGGCGGCTCTTTTTTTCCGTGGTTTGCATGGAACTTGCAACGTCAAGGTCTGACGTCTCGATGCCGCGCGATGCCAGAAATTTCAACCAAGCGCGGCCATCAAAGAATCTCATTTAGGCACGATATGGGAAAAAGTCGCGCGCCTGAATAAGTTGCGATAAGATTGAATTTGCAGTCCGCTTGGTGTTGGTTCCAGTACGAGTGTGTGATGAGTGACAACAACGTTTCTGCCGGCGAGATGATCGTCGGCACTGCCACTGAACGCGGATCCGCCGAGATGATCTCGTTTGGGGCCCGATTTGCCGCCTCCGAACAATTCGATGCCGTCTACAAAGAAGGCATGGCGCTCGTCGAGCGCACCGCCAGCTATCTGGATGGCCCCGGGCGTAAAGACGCCAAGGGGTTGCAGGCGCCTCTGACGCTCATCTATGCAACCGAGAGCATGCGCCTGACTACGCGGCTGTTGGAGCTGGCGTCGTGGCTGATGTTGCATCGCGCGCTGAAGGACGGCGAAATCGATCAGCAGCAGGCCGTTGTGCGGCGCGGTCGCGTGAAACTGGCGCCGATCGGGCGATCCAGTCATGTCAAGGGCTTCGATGAACTGCCTGCGGGATTGCGCGATCTGGTCGGTCTCAGTTTTTCGCTGAACGACAGAATTACGCGCCTGGACCACGCCATCGCGACGGGCACGGAACCTGTGGCGCCGGCCGACAATACAGTGATTGCCCAAGTGGCACAGCTTGAGGCTGCGTTTGGTGCCTTCCGCCGGACAGCGACGCACTGAGCGGCTGAGCCGAGAGGTTCAATTAAAACGAACCTGTGCGACGTGGCCCCCTTGGCCACGCCATTTTCATGCCCATTCGGCGCGGCCCCTTGGCCACGCCTTGTTCTTGGGCCATGCTTGCACCGTAGTCGGCCCGACCGCAGCGTGCGAGAGGGCGGCATTGGTGCAAAGAGCGCGTGCATGAGACAGGCCCCTGCAAGCTCGGCCAGCTCCGGCTGCGACGACGTCCGGATGTTTAACGCCGCGATGGCCAACTCAACACTTTTCGGCGCCCTGCTCGACAGCGTCAAGTTGCATGGTGCCAGCCGGATTGCGCTCGAAGACGTCGAACGCAAGCCGATTTCCTACGGCCGACTGGTGCTGGGGTCATTGGTGCTGGGCGACGCTTTGGCGAAGCATACGCGGCGGCTGGAAAACGTCGGCGTGTTGTTGCCGAATGTCACGACACTGGCGGTTCTCGTATTTGGCCTGAATGCCTACGGCCGCGTACCGGCGATGCTGAATTTCTCGGCCGGGCTGAAAAATCTCAAGAGCACTATTCAGACCGGTGCGATCCGCCAAGTGATTACGTCGCGGCGTTTCGTGTCGCTTTCAAAACTGGACGATGTGATCGCGGCGTTGGCCGATATGGAAATCGCGCCCGGCCGCAAACTGACGATCCGCTACATGGAGGACATCGGCAAGAGCATTGGCACGCTGGATAAGGTCCGTGGCGCAGTCAGATCGAAGTTCGCGCGGGCGGTTCATCGCAAACACGCGCTGTTACCGTCGCAACCGGCGGTGATCCTGTTCACGTCGGGCACCGAGGGGACGCCAAAGGGCGTCGTACTGAGCAACGCCAATCTGGTGGCCAACGCGCGGCAAATCTTTGCGCATGCGGACGGCTTCCTGACGGCACGCGAGATCGTCCTCAATCCACTGCCGATGTTTCACAGCTATGGGCTGACGGCCGCGACCGTGATGCCGTTACTGTCGGGGATGACGGTGGTGCTGTATCCCAGTCCGCTGCACTACAAAGAGATCCCGAAGCTGATCGGTGCCACGCGCGCAACGGTATTGTTTGCAACGGACACGTTTCTGCAAGGTTATGCGCGCGGAGCGGAGGCGGACGATCTGAAAAGCGTGCGCTACGTGATCGCGGGCGCCGAAAAGATCAAGGATCAGACGCGCGCCATGTGGGCTAAATACGGCACCACGATCCTGGAAGGTTATGGCGCGACGGAATGCGCACCTGTGCTCGCGTGCACGCTGCCGAACCGGACCAAGCCCGGCTCCGTGGGGCCGCTGCTGCCGGGCATAGAGACGCGCCTCGAGCCGGTCGATGGAATCGATGTGGGCGGCCGCTTGATGGTGCGCGGGCCTAATGTGATGGCCGGCTACCTGCTGGCTGACAAGCCAGGCGTGTTGGTGCCACCGCCGGATGGGTGGCACGACACCGGCGACATCGTCGAAATCGACGCGGCGGGACTAGTTTCGATCAAGGGGCGCGCCAAACGGTTCGCGAAAATCGGCGGCGAAATGATTTCGCTGGCCGCGGTGGAAACGATGGTATCGGGACTTTGGCCTGATAACAATAACGTCGTGATCGCAGTGCCGGACGAGCGCAAAGGCGAGCAACTCATATTGGTAACGGACCGCAAGGAAGCGTTGCGAGCCGACCTCCTTGCGGCCGCCAAGAGCGAGGGCATTCCAGAGTTGTGGATCCCCAAGCAGATCCTGGTCGTCGATGAAATACCGATCATGGCGACAGGCAAGACCGATTTCGTCGCAACCAGCGAGATGATCCGCCGACAGCGGACGGCGTCGTAACAATCAATTCGCAGCGAGATAGTGAGCCATCATGAGCACGACCGACAATCCCTTGCTTGGAGCCTGGACCGCGCCGTTCGGTGTAGCGCCGTTTGACGCGCTTCAAGACGAACAGTTCCTGCCGGCTTTCGACACTGCGCTCGGCCGGCATATGGCCGAGGTCGCGGCGATTGCCGACAACGCGCAGGCACCGACGTTCAAGAATACGATCGAAGCGTTGGAGCGGGCGGGTTTGGATCTCAAGCGCGTCGGCGGCGTGTTCTGGAACCTGGCGGGTGCCGATACCAACGATGTCAGGCAGCAGATCGAGCGCGAGATGGCGCCGAAGATGGCTGCGCACGGCAATGCCATCACGTCAAATGCTAGCTTATTCCGGCGGATCGACGATCTGTTCGAGCGGCGGGCGACGCTGGGACTTGATGCCGAGCAACTGCGCGTGCTGGAGCGCATGCATCTGGGCTTCGTGAGGGCCGGCGCCAAGCTGGCGGCCGATCAGAAAGCGCGCATGGGCGAAATCAAGCAGCGGCTCGCGGCGCTTGGCACGCAATTCTCGCAAAACATCCTGGCCGACGAGAAATCATTCGAGCTCGCATTGCCGACGGAGGCGGATCGCGCGGGATTGCCGGCATCGCTGGTCGCGGCTGCAGCGGAGGCGGCCAAGACGCGCGGATCTGATGCCAACCACGTGATCACGCTGTCGCGCTCGTTGATCGAGCCGTTCCTGATATCGTCGACACGGCGAGACCTGCGGGAGATCGCCTTCAACGCGTGGATCAAGCGGGGCGAAAACGGTGGCGCAACCGACAACCGTGCGCTCGTGAAGGAAATATTGGCGCTTCGGCAAGAACGCGCGCGATTGCTGGGATACAAATCTTTCGCCGATTACAAGCTCGACGACACAATGGCCAAGACGCCGGAACGCGTGCGGGCGCTGCTCGAAACGGTGTGGGGGCCGGCGAAGGCGAGGGCCGAGCGCGAACGTAAGCGGCTGGCTGAGCTGGCCATTGCGGACGGCGCCAACATCCAGATCGAGCCGTGGGACTGGCGGCACTATGCAGAGCGCGTGCGCACGGCCGACTACGGTATCGATGAAGCGGAGATCAAGCAGTACCTGCCGCTCGACCGGGTGATCGCGGCAGCCTTTGCCACGGCCGGCCGGCTGTTCGGCCTGACGTTCCGCGAGGTAGACGGACTTTCGCTGTATCATCCAGACGTCAGGGCATTCGAGGTGACGGGCCGCGACGGCAAGCACGTGGGGCTGTTTCTCGGCGACTATTTCCATCGCCCATCGAAGCGAAGTGGGGCGTGGATGAGCGCGTTCCGTTCGCAGGAGAAGCTGGCCGGTGACATCCGCCCGATCATCGTCAACGTGTGCAATTTCGCCAAACCTTCGGCAGGCCAAGTGGCCCTGCTGTCGATGGACGATGCGCGCACGCTGTTTCACGAATTCGGACATGGGCTGCACGGGTTGATGTCGGATGTGACGTATCCCTCGCTCTCTGGAACTTCGGTTGCGCGCGATTTCGTGGAACTGCCGTCGCAACTCTACGAGCACTGGCTCGGCACGCGAGAAGTCCTGACCGAGTTCGCGCGGCACCATTCGACCGGCGCACCCTTGCCGGACGATCTGATCGAAAAACTGCGCGCCGCACGCACGTTCAACCAGGGCTTTTTGACGGTGGAGTTTCTGGCATCGGCGATTGTCGACATTGATTTCCACGCGGATGCGGGAGATGCAGCCGATGCCGATCCGATGGCGCGGGAGGCGGCGACGCTGGCCCGCATCGGCATGCCGCGCGAGATCGTGATGCGGCACCGGACACCGCATTTCTCGCACGTGTTTTCCGGCGACGGTTATTCGGCTGGTTACTACAGCTACCTGTGGTCGGAAGTGCTGGACGCCGATGCGTTCGCGGCGTTCGAGGAGACGGGCAACGTATTCGATGGCGAGACGGCGGCGAAGCTCGCGCACTTCGTCTATGCTGCCGGCGGGTTGCGCGACGAAGACGCGGCGTATCAGGCGTTTCGCGGTCGTGCACCGAAGGTCGAAGGCCTCCTCAAGAAGCGCGGGCTGGTGGGGTGAACCGCTTCGCCCCGTTCTTCAACGGGAGATGAGGAAATCAAAAGCCCATGGCGGCGCCGTCGCTGCGCGGATCGGTGGCGCCTTCGAAGATGCTTTCGGCGTGCCGCACGATGGCGCCAGCGTGACCCATGGATACCGAAAAGTCAGGCAGCATTTCAACCTGATGGCCGGCACGAGCGAGTTGCTTGATGACTTTCGGATCAAAGCGCCGTTCGAGCTTTAGCGATGTCGTTTCCTCGCCCCACATCTTGCCGAGCAGCCAGCGCGGCCGGGTGATCGCTTCCTGCAAGGGCACATCTAGCATCGCATAGCGCGAGAAGATGGCCGACTGTGTCTGCGGCTGACCCTCGCCGCCCATGGTGCCGTAGACCATGACGCGACCATCGGCGAGGCGGGCCAACGCCGGATTGAGGGTGTGGAACGGTTTGCGGCCGGGTGCGAGTTGGCGTGGGCCGGGTTGATCGAGGAAGAAACTGGCGCCGCGGTTCTGCCAAACGATGCCGGTTTGCGGGCTGACGCAACCGGAGCCGTACTCGAAGTAGATTGATTGAATAAAGCTGACGGCAATGCCGTTGCTGTCGATAGCGCCGAGCCAAATGGTGTCGCCCTTATCGATGGGTGCGGGCCAGCCGAGTGCGGCTTTCCGATCGATGCGGGCGGCGAGTTCGTCGAGTTTGTCTTTTTGCAGATACGTCGCGGGGTCTTCGATCATCGTGCGGGGATCGCCGATAATGCGATCGCGCACGAGAAAGGCCTGCTTGGTCGCTTCGATGATGCCGTGCAGATATTTGAAGTCGTCGGCCTGTTTGATCTTGAGGCGATCGAACAGCGCGAGGATGATCAGCGACGCGAGGCCCTGAGTGGGTGGCGGAAAATTGAACAGCTGGCCGCGGCGGACTTTGACCGACAGCGGTGCGCGGCGCTCTGCCTTGTGACCGGCGAGATCGGCTGCCGCTACAGGGGCGCCGATCCGCGCCAAGTCGGCTGCGATATCGCGCGCGAGTTGGCCGTTATAGAAATCGTCGGTGCCGTGAGCGGCGAGCCGATAGAGCGTGTTGGCGAGCGCGGGCAATTTCATCAACTGGCCCTCGCGCGGCGCTTCGCCATCGACGAGAAACTGATCGGCAAAGCCCGGCACGTCCTTCAGTTCGTCCCGCTTGGCGGCGGTGAGTTCGGCCTGGCTTTTGGTGACGGCGAAACCGTTGGCTGCATGCCACGCCGCATCTTCGACCAAGCGCGACAAGGGAAGTTCGCCGCCGAGCGAAGCACTGAGACGCAACGCTTCGCCCCAACCGGAGATCGTACCGGCCACCGTGTTGGCGGCGAGCGCGCCGCGCCACGGAACGGATTTGTGACCATGCTTGGAGTAGAGCGCCGGCGTCGCTGCGGCAACAGCGGCACCGCAAGCGTCGATGGCCATGACGTCTTGGCCCGGGACGGCGATCAACCAGAAGCCGTCGCCACCGAGCGAGGTCATGTGTGGATAAACGACCGGCAATGTCGCAGCCATGGCGACAGCGGCCTCTATTGCCGTGCCGTTTTCGCGCAGTACGCGGAGGCCGGCTTCGCTCGCCAGATGATGCGGCGAGGTGACCATGCCGCGGCGGGAGCGGGGAGTGTGGAGCATGTGTTGGCCTGTTGCTTAATCACTTCACGAACAGAGCGTCACGCGTTTGCATGCGGATGACCCTGCACTCATCCGGGAGCCGTGCTCCCGACGCCTCAGTTGTTGCTCATTTGGGTCGCGGATGCGGCACGTTGGGTCCGCTGCCGGGTCGCCCCCGCAGCGGTAGCTCCGGCATTATTGCGAACAGTGCAAAGCTCAAAGCGATGATACAAGCCGCAGTGGCAAAAACCGGAGCGAAATTCTGGGCCATTAGCTGTTGGCCGGCGCCCGCAACCGTTCGCTCGCCGACTTCGACTGCGATGCCGCTCGCCGCGCCGACAGCTGCGACGACAGCCAGACCCAGCGACGAACCCAGCGCCCGCATGAAAGATAGAACACCGGTGGCCACGCCGATGTCGCGGGGATCGACGGCGTTCTGCACGCACACCGTCGTAACCGGAAACTGGAATCCTATGCCACCGCCAATGATGAACAGAAGGAGTTCGAATTGGAGCAGATCCAGAGTGCCGATGCGAGCTGCCAAGTACGCAAGCGTGACAACGGCGATGGCCAAGCCGGCCAACGGCAGTCGCTTATAGTGCTGAGCGTGCAGCATG
Organism: Hyphomicrobiaceae bacterium; assembly: GCA_025351355.1. Lineage (GTDB taxonomy): Bacteria > Pseudomonadota > Alphaproteobacteria > Rhizobiales > Hyphomicrobiaceae > JABFRJ01. The sequence goes on along the minus strand of JANXWC010000203.1, from coordinate 4,595 downwards.
TGGCGTCCGGCGATGTTGGCCGCGATCACAGTGCCCAGCATATAGGGCACAAGGGCTGAACCCGCGCTCGCCGACGACAAGCCCATTGAAAGTACAAGAAACAGCGGCACAAATACACTCATGCCGATGTTCGCCGCCATGCTGCAAAATACGCTCGTCGTCGACAACAGCACCACGCGATTGCGGAGGACACCGACGGGAACGAACGGCTCGGGCGCGCGGCGCAAGTGCCACACGATGACCGGGACGAGCGCCACTGCCGCGACGGCGAGGCCAATAACGACCGGCGAGTGCCAACCAAATTGCGCCTGTGGTCCAAGCGCCAAAGCCAGCATGAGGGCGACGGTGGCCGTGACGATCAACACTGCGCCGAGATAATCGAGTACATGTTCCCGCTTCTGCCACGGCAATCGCTTCAGCGAGTTACTGGTCATCAGAACCGCAAAGGCCGCGATTGGCAAATTGAGCCAGAATATCAGCGTCCAGTCGAAGCGCTCCGCTATCAGGCCGCCCAAAACAGGTCCGGCAATACTGGCAGTGCCCCACATGATGGCAATATGACCAGCCAGTCGCCCGCGCTCGCGCGGCGGCATTAAATCGCCGATCACTGTATTGGGGAGCGCCATGAGACCACCGCCGCCGAGCCCCTGCACAGCGCGACCGGCAATCATCCAGACCATCGAATGCGAGAGAGCGCAGATGATGGAGCCGATAACGAAGATGGCTATCGCCATCATCAGCGTGGGCCGACGACCGTAGATATCAGCGAATTTTCCATAAAGCGGTGTGGTCGCGGTGGCGGTAAGGAAATAGGCGGAGATGATCCAGGAAATGTATTCGGTGTCGCCAAGGGCCGCACCCAATGTCGGAATGACCGGCGCAACGATCGTCTGGTCGAGGGCCGCCATGAACATGGCGAGCAAGACGCCGACAATGATCCGCATTCGATCAGCGGGAGTGACGGTATCGGGGCGGACATCTTGCATCGACGGGTCCAGTTCTTCCGGCAATATAATTGTCGATCAGGCGTTCGTACCGTGGATGGCGTCGATGACGGCTGACGTGACGTCCTTGGTGGTGGCCTTGCCGCCGACGTCAGGCGTCATGACGCCCTGTGCGCAGACATGTTCGACGGCGCGCATCAGACGCGCTGCGGCGGCGGGTTCGCCGAGGTGTTCGAGCATCTGCGCGGCGGTCCAGAATGACGCCACGGGGTTGGCAATCCCTTTGCCGGTGATGTCGAAGGCGGAGCCGTGAATGGGCTCAAACATCGACGGGAAGCGGCGCTCGGGATCGATGTTGGCGGTTGGGGCGACGCCGATGCTACCCGCGAGCGCGCCCGCCAAATCCGACAAGACGTCGGCGTGTAGATTCGTGGCGACGATCGTATCGAGGGTCTTGGGGTGCAGGGTCATGCGTACGGTCATGGCGTCGACCAGCATCTTGTCCCAAGTGACGTCGGAGAATTCCTGGGCGATTTCGGCGGCGATCTCGTCCCACATGACCATGCCGTGGCGCTGCGCGTTCGACTTGGTGACCACCGTCAGGAACTTGCGCGGGCGGGACTGGGCCAGCTTGAATGCGTAACGCATGATGCGGGCGACGCCGACGCGGGTGAAGACGGACACCTCCATCGCCACCTCTTCGGGCAGGCCGCGATGAACGCGTCCGCCAGAGCCGGAATATTCGCCTTCCGAATTTTCACGTACGATGACCCAGTCGAGATCGCCGGGGCCGACATTGCGAAGCGGCGAGGCGATGCCGGGCAGAATGCGCGTCGGGCGCACGTTGGCGTATTGGTCGAACCCCTGGCAGATCTGGAGGCGGAGGCCCCATAACGTGATGTGATCGGGAATGTCGGGCGCGCCGACGGCGCCGAAATAGATGGCATCAAACTTCTTGAGCTGAGAAAGTCCGTCAGCCGGCATCATGATGCCATGCTGCTTGTAATAGTCGGAGCCCCAGTCGAAAGTCTTAAATTCAAGCGCGAAGTTGCCACAGCGTTTAGCCAGCGCCTCCAAAACGGAAATACCGGCGCCAATCACTTCGGGGCCGATGCCGTCGGCGGGTATGGAGGCAATGGTGTAGGTACGCATGCGAGGCTCCGGGCGGCGTGGGCAGGACGACGTGAGCCGGTGCTATAGCAAAGTTTGAAATGGGGGGAAGGGTCATCGGCTTGTGCAATGTGGAATACCCCCTCCCGCTTGGCCGCGGTTCCAGCTAAACGGGGCGAGTTCGATGGTCATTCTCAATCGGGGAGAGCCTGCATGGCATCCGCGCCTAAATTGTCGCCACTGAAATACAAGCGCGTGCTGCTGAAGCTGTCCGGTGAGGCGCTGATGGGCAAAACGGCTTACGGCATCGATATGCCTACCGTGATGGCGCTGGCATCGGCGATCAAAGACGCAATGGAGACGGGACTGGAGCTGGGACTGGTGATTGGCGGCGGCAATATCTTCCGTGGATTGCAAGGCGCGGCGAAGGGCATGGACAGGGCGTCCGGCGACTACATGGGGATGCTGGCGACGGTGATGAATGCGTTGGCTTTTCAAAACGCACTGGAGCAACTGGATGTGAGCGCCCGGGTGCTCTCGGCCATCCCGATGCCGACGGTGTGCGAGGCGTTCGTGCGCTCGAAGGCTCTGCATCACCTCGAAGAGCGCCGCGTCGTGATTTTTGCGGCCGGCACGGGCAATCCGTTCTTCACCACGGATACGACAGCGGCGTTGCGTGCCGCAGAGATGGGCTGCGAAGCCATTCTGAAGGCCACGCAAGTGGATGGTGTGTATTCAGCCGACCCGAATAAGGATCCGAAAGCCAAGCGGTACGATCACGTGTCCTATGCGGAAGTGCTAGCAAAGGACCTGAAGGTCATGGACGGAGCTGCGATCGCGCTTGCCCGCGACAATAATATTCCGGTAATTGTGTTCTCAATCGACGATCCTGCAAATCTCGGGAAGGTTTTGCGCGGTACGGCGACGGCAACCATAGTCGGCGCCTAAGGCCGGGATTTCTTCCTTAAGGTGGTCACCCGAGGGGAATCTTAAACACAGAAAAATCAAAGGGATAATCCCATGGCTGTAAAATTTGACCTCGCCGAACTGGAGCGCCGCATGCGCGGTTCGCTGGATCAGTTGAAAAAGGAACTGAGCGGATTGCGCACGGGCCGGGCGAGCTCGCATCTGCTCGACCCGGTCATGGTGAGCATCTACGGGTCGCGCATGCCAATTGCGCAATGCGCCACCGTGTCCACGCCCGACGCTAAAACGATTTCAGTGCAGGTGTGGGACAAGAGCCAGGTTGCGGCGGTGGAAAAGGGGATCCGGGAGGCCAATCTGGGTGTCAACCCGGTGATCGATGGCACGCTGATCCGACTGCCAATCCCGGCTCTGAATACCGAACGTCGTAACGAGTTGGCAAAACTTGCGCACAAGTATGCGGAGCACGGGCGGGTCAACGTGCGAAATGTGCGGCGCGACGGCATGGACCTGCTCAAAAAGGCAGAAAAAGACGGCATGAGTGAAGACGACAGCCGAAAAAACGGTACTAAAGTGCAAGAACTGACCGATAAGCTGATAAAGGAAATTGACCTCTTGCTTCAAACCAAGGAAGCAGAGATCAAGCAGGTCTGACCGCCTGAAGCTCGAATGACGCCGCCGAAGGTGCGACTGCGAGACCACTGATGACTCATCTCAACACGCCCATCAGTCTCGCAGCGACGGGCACAATCATCCCGCGCCATGTCGCTATCATCATGGATGGAAACGGTCGCTGGGCGGAAGCGCGAGGACTTCCTCGTTTCGCTGGTCATACGGCCGGAGTGGAAGCTGTGCGACGGACGGTCCGCGCAGCGATTGAACTTGGAATTCAATACCTTACCATCTACAGCTTCTCGACCGAAAATTGGACGCGGCCGGAGCCGGAAGTGCGCTTCCTGATGGGATTGATGCGCCGTTTCATTCGTTCGGACCTCGCGGAACTGCACAAGAACGGTGTGCGGATCCGATTGCTCGGCGAGCGCGACCGGGTTGACGCAGACTTGCTGTCGCTGATGGATGAGGCGGTTGAATTAACACGCGGGAACACCGCCCTGACGTTGATCATCGCCTTCAACTATGGGGGCCGCGGCGAAATCGCGAATGCGGCGCGACACCTGGCAAGCGAAGTGTGTGCCGGTCGACTGACACTTGATGCGATCACGCCAGATGCTTTGAATGCGGCACTCGATACGCGCGACTGGCCGGATCCTGATCTGCTGATCAGGACGAGCGGCGAGCAGCGACTGTCGAACTTTCTACTTTGGCAGCTTGCTTACGCCGAATTCCTGTTTCTAGATGTGTTGTGGCCAGATTTCGATAAAGGACAACTGGAGCGCGCGCTGACGGAATTTCGGACCCGGGACCGGCGGTTTGGCGGGGTGGCCCGGTCGACTGCGTAATGCGGTCTATCTCAGCCGACGGGCCAGACCGAGATTGCAAATAGAGTCCAAGCTTGGACCCACGCGAAAAGCAGCCACTGATGACTGATCCACACGGTCCTTCGGACGATGCGCGCGACGGGAAACCGTTGGCACCGGGCGGCGGCGTCACGGGCCG
>JANXWC010000172.1 GCA_025351355.1 Hyphomicrobiaceae bacterium | reverse complement strand
CGGTGAAATTGACACCCATGGTGCGCGCCGTCTCCTCGTCCTGCGCGACAGCACGAATGGCAAGCCCGAGCTTGGTGCGGTTGAGCAAATACTGCAGGCCGACAATGACCGCCGCGCCCGCTGCCAGCATCAGCACATTGTCGAGCCGCAAATTGAGGCTACCGAGGTCGATCGAGTTTTGCGGCAGCAGCGCCGGAAACGGCTTCGGATTGGCGCCCTGCGGATAGAACAGCCGTACCGCTTCGCGCAGCACCGTGCCAAGCATCAGCGTGATCAGCAGCGTGTTGAGTGCCGGCGCCGAGCGCAACGGCATGACGAGGTAACGCGCGATCAGCATGCCGAGCGCCGCCATCGCCAAGGTCGCGACGACGAGCATGATCACGAGATCAAGCGGTTGCGAATTGAACCCTGCCGCGTGCAGGCCGGCGAATGTGGCAAGCGCTACGAAGGCGCCGACGGTCACCACATCGCCGTGCGAAAACTTGATGATGTCGAGGACGCCAAAAAATAGCGTGAAGCCGACGGCGACAAGCGCGTACATCATGCCGAGCATCAGCCCGTTCATGACGTATTGAGCGAACAGCCCCACATCCATAATGTCGTCTTAATTGAGCGAGTCAGGGAAGTTCCGAGGCGAGACTGCACACAGCCTCGCCTCGATCGTTTTGCTATTTCTGCCCCGGCAGCTTGCGCTTACCGCTGGCATATTCGCTGTCGTCCCACTCGACGAACTTACCGTCCTGAATCACGTATTTCGTGATCACGGCTACGGTGTTCTGACCGTGGTCGTCAAATGTAATCTTGCCAACGATCGAATCGCGGTCCTTCACGTTACCAAGGTCGGCAATGACTTTCTTGCGATCAGGCCCAACCTTTTCGATGCTGTTCAGGATCATATCCATCGCCGCATAGGCGAAGGCGCCATAGGCCTCGGGCGGGTTGTCGTATTTCTGGGCGTTGTATTTTTCCATAAAGAATTTGCCGCCCGGCAGCTTCTCCGTCGGGGCGCCTTCCCGAAAGGCGAGGTTGCCCTCGGCCAGCGGGCCAAGGCCTGCGATATAGGCGTCGGATACGATGCCCGAGGTCCCATCAAACACAGCCTTGATCCCGAGCTTATCCATCTGCGAACGGATGCGAACGCCGATCGGTGTCAGCCCACCGAAATAGATCACCTCGGGGTTGAGTGCCTTGATCTGCGTAAGCTCGGCCGTGAAATCCTGCTGCTCAGCGGTTACACCGAACGTTCCGATGATCTTCGCTTTGCCGATCGTGGCCAGCGCCTTGCTGAAATATTCGTTATGCCCTTTGCCGTAGTCGGTGGTGTCATGAATCACCGCGACGGTCTTGTAGCCGAGCTTAGAGACGAGCTCCGCGTTGGCATCGTTTTGATTGATCATCGTGCCGTTGACGCGGTGAACTTCCGGATATTTGTTGCGGTAGGTGATGTCGGGCAGCACGGCGCCCCAGACAATCACCGGAAAACCAAACTTGTGATAGGTGTCGACGGTCGCGATGGCGGTTGCCGAACAATAATGCGTGGCGGCGGCAATGATGTCCTTATCGGCCGCCATCTTGGTGGCGACCTGCACCGCCACGTTCGGCTTGCACTCGTCATCGAGAACCACCAACTCGTATTCGTATTTTGCCTGAGCGTCGGCATTGCGCAGCTTCACGGCGAGATCCGCCGAGTTGCGTCCGCCGAGGCCGTTGACCGAGACGCCGCCCGTCAACGGACCAATGAAGCCAACCTTCACCTTGTCCTTGGCTTCAGCGGTTGCCGCCACGAAAACTAGAATTGCGGCGGTAAGCCCAATGGCTGTCGCCTTACTGGTTCTGATCATCAATCACTCCCGATATGTCCGCATAGCGGCCCTTAGTCTGGCCTTGATGCCATCGTCGCGCGACGCGGGCCGAAGAGCAAGTCAGAAAAAGTTGGAGTTATTGTACAATTATCTGCTATCTGCGCCAGCCAGCGTTTGCTGGCGGCGAGCCGCTTGCCGCTGCCCGGCGGCGAGGCGTGAGCTATTGAAGGCCGGGCGTACTGCGTTGGAGCGGGACGGTTACCACGCTGCTACAGTTCG
>JANXWC010000160.1 GCA_025351355.1 Hyphomicrobiaceae bacterium | reverse complement strand
CAGCCACGGCGACACATCCTCGATCCGGACCGCATGTTCATGAGCGGCATAGTATTCGCGCACCGTTTGAAATTGGTTGCCGAAGCGCTCCCTAAACAGCTTTTGCAACTTATCATTGCGACTGACATGGGTGCGACCCCGCCGTTTCAGCTCGTGAGACAGTGCTTGAAGGTAGACAATATCCGACGGCCCCTCCACGAGCAGAGTGTGTTTGCCGACAAAAAGTGATTGGGAAATCTCGTATCCGAGCGCACCTTGAAGTGGAAACAGGGTGTCTCGATCCCGAGATAGCACCTCGGCACTCACCCTTGTGCCAACGGGCATTCGGCGGCCATTGGAGTCAACGTGGACGCGATCTTCGACGATCCGACAGGCGAGCAACTTGTCTGGTGGCACCATAAATGGTGAGTGCGTGGAGTACAGTATTTGGTGACTTGGAGCCAGCTCCTCCTCGAAATACTTCAGAAGGTCGGCCTGTGCTTTCCCGTGAAGCGTAAGTCCCGGCTCATCGAGCAGCAGGATCACTGGCTTTCCTAGGCGTTCTATAAGGCCAAACTTGACCAAAAAAGAGAAGAACCAGACGAAACCGGCACTGCGCTCTGAGAAGGGCGTATCAGCGCGATGAAGCTTGTTTAATATTCGGGCGCGGGCGATCAATCCCGCATTCAGCGGTGCCGGGTCGCTCGTTTTTGCTATATCGACACGCACCAGAACTTCAAGATCGATGTTCTGCGACCAATATTTGAAGATTTGGTCTGTGACTTTGTTGGATGCTGACCGCAGCTTCGCATTGAAGGACTCAAATGTCGTCGCGGTGGAAATGTCGTTCAACGACACGTTCGCGTAATCGAAAAATTCGGCAAACAGTTTCAAACTTCGGGTATTGTCATCAACTGTGGTGGTCTGTGCCGCTAATTGCTTTAGTTGGTCGATATTGGCGGCCGCTGCCATCCGGTCATAGCTGGCGAAATACATGAATGTAGGCAAGAACGGCTTTAAGAGGGCTTCAACCTCGACTACAAGGCGCTTCTTGTCGCTCAAAAAGGCGAGCAGCTTATTGTCGGCATCGGCTTTGGTGGGTTGTGCATTGAGTGCCGCGTGAAGTTCGGGCAGGTCGGTTGCCTTCGCCACATCGGGCGTTGCACCCGTGATACCGTATTTCTTGAGGAGGGCCGCGACTGCCTTCGCGGGATTTACCGCGATCTTCCATTCGGGGGTTGCGGCTTCGTAACGACGCAGGATGGTCACAGTGGATGATGACAAAGCACCAGAACCGAACGTCGCTTCGACAGCCTTGATCTCTTTTGTCTCAACTTTCCAATTCGTCGTCACCGCAATAGCGTCGGCGTCTGGATGACGGTCTTTGTAGTCGTTCAGGTAGCGGTTCGGATAATCCCGTTCTTTCTCAAGCTTTTGCGGGGTGAGCGGATGTGGATTGAGCGTGGCTAGAGCTAGCAACAGGGCGCTCTTGCCTGCTTCGTTCTTACCAACGAAGCAAGTCACCTGCCCAACAGTGAAGGGCTGGCTGTCGTCCACGGAACGGAAGTTCGTGACATGCGCATCGATAAGCTTCATGTGGGAAACCTACGTAGCTGACCCATGGATGGCAACAGGGACGGGAACTGAAAGCGCAAGTCACCCACAGGATTGCTGATTGGGTTTGAACGCATCAACTCGGCACCGCAATCAGCACCGCGACCTCGGCCTCCCATGCCGTCAGTGCCTCACACTTCTCCTTGTCATACGCAGTCAGAGCATAACATTCCGTAGGCCCCGGAAATACTTTCATGTGTAATTCGAGCCCGTGCTTATGAATGCTCCCGGATCTTCGGGTCATGGAATGGTTTAACGGCGGCCTTGGCTTTGGGTGACAAGACCCGCGCGGCGACAGCGCGCAGATTGAGCTGGAGGCGTAGCGCCCCGGTGTAGGCCATGGTGAGATCGATCAACGTATTGGGCAGCCCGGCGGCGGGGCCGGCCTCGAAGGCGGTCCACAGCGCCCCGCGCAGGGCCTGCAGCCGGTCGGCCTCGACGGCAAAATCCTTGGCGGGCTCATTTTGAACTGCGGGGTCTGGAGGCGCGCCAGCGGTGTCGGACCCCCGCAATGCGGCATAAGGCGTGGCGGGTCCTGGCCGCTCGGAGGGCTGGCGGATATGGTTCGAATTACCGGTCATGAAAGCCCAAAAACAACGTCTTCTCAAACACTCGACTGTCCTTGATTGGAGCCCGTGCCGTCAACCGCCAACTCCTGCCTTTTGGGCGTGCGTTACGACCTCAAAAGTCCAATTGCCAACGACGACGTCAGGGCTTGCGTAATCGGGGTAAGCGTTGGGCGGCGATACGCGGTCGGAGACGGACCGCGTCGGCGCGTTGATGCGAATGAGTCGGGGCTCGCGATCGCAGGCGAACCGCCATCACGATCTTGCTGCGCCGGTTGGTGCGGCGCAGGCCCCGACGTGCGGCAGCTTGGGCGACAGCCAACGTCGCCAGAGTGTCCTTGGAAAATCGGCGGCGCTCTTGCGCCTGCGCGAGGGCCAATTGCGCGAGTTCGGCCGCTTCTTCTTGCACGAGGGCCCGTAACGCCGACGTGCGGGCGGCGGGATCGGTGAGTGCTGCTGCGGCGGCGCGGCGGTCGGCATAGCGCGCCACGACGCTGACGCGTTGGCTGCTATGGATCGTGCCCAGGCCAGCATGGAGCGCCGACAGCGCGCGGTTCCGCACGTCGCGTTGAGCGGCGACGAGGAGTTGCATGTCTGCGGCGGCCAGTGCGGTCAGTGCCCGGCGTGAGCCGCCGACAACATCCCTGTCTCGGTTTCGATCTTGCGCGGCCTTGCGGTTTTCTGGGGCTCCCTGGCTCGGCCTGTCCAGGGTTCCCGTCACCGGTCCCGCCGTCGCTCCCGCTCGTCGTCCCAATGCCGATCACTGATCTCCTGCTCGCGGTCGGTACGGGCCTTCTGGTCGGCTTCGCCAGCATGACGCAGATAGGGATTGGCCGGTTTCTCGGCCTCGGCTGCATCCTTCGCTTTCGCGATGGCTTTCGCCTGCGCCTCACGCACCTCCGGCGGCGTTGGCGCGAACATCTCGGCCATCTGATCGGCGAGATACGACGCGACACTGCCGATCATCCCGGCACCAAGATCAGCCACTTGCGTCAATTGTCCGTCGCGCTTCTGCTCCTCGCGTCGGGCGTCGCGATCGACCAGCACAACCGAATGATCGACGGGCTCCAGAACATGTAGCGGCGTGACCGCATTGTCGACGACCTTGACCTCGGGCAACGAAACTGTCTCGCTCGCAAGTCTTGGTTCCAGCTTTGCTGGCGAGGCATTCTCATTGGCGACGTCTGAAACCGTTCTCGCTTGCGAGCCCTCAGCACGCTCACCCTTTGCGTGAAGTGTCTTGAGTTCAACCCGCTCTCCCTGCTGCCGCGCAAGCAGGTCCTTATATCCTTGCGAGCGCTCCTCCATCAGCGCAGCGATGACGAGGTCCTGTTTCTCGCGCACGTCATCCCGTTGGGCCGCAATGATGTCGGCGCGGCGCGCATCGAATTCTTTGGCGACACTCTTCAAGAGTGCCTCGCGGTCGCCGAGCGCCGACCATGCGTCGCCGAATTCGCCGGCCCGCGCGAACACCACGGCGCGGCCGATCGCCAATCCCGACACTGTCGCGGCCTCGGTTTCAGCGTCCTTGCGGTCGCGGTAATAATCGCGCCAGGCGTCTTTGTAATTCCCGCGCACGGCGTCATAGACGGCGTGGCGAGCTTCCTTGATGATGGCCTTTCCGCTCTCGAACCAGGCTTCCCGCTCTTCACGCTGCTCGTGCTTCAAGGTTGCGCGGTCTTGGCTATCGAGATCCGCGCGTGTCGTCTCCGCCTGCTGGAATTGGCGCTCGGCTTCATGGGTCAGCGCGACGACGTTGTGGGGCATGTTCGTGTTGGCGGCGCGCCCCGGCTCCCTCTCTGTCTCGAGCCGCTTCTCGCACCAGACCTTGCCATGATCGCGCTCGTAGTCGAGCGCCCAAGTTCGCGCCCGCTTGTGGTCGTTGTAATCGTCGAGCGTCAGGCCGGTTTCGGGATGCACGCGATTGAGCACGATGTGCATATGCGGATGCTTGGTATCGTCGTGACCGATAAAGACGGCCTGATGCTCGCTCCATCCCATCTTCGCGAGATAACTGTCAGCAGCCTCGATCATCTGCTCTGGTGTCGGGGTTTCCGACGGGTGCCAGCTCAAAGAAATCGTCTTGACCGGGTCTTGGGTCTTGCGACCGCCTGTCGTCTGGCCAGCCGCGATCTTCAGATGCATCTGGTCGTCCGCGGTTTTCCACATTTCCACGAGTGCGAGATTAGGATCGGTGTTGGCGCAGTTCCGCGTGTCGGTCCACGCCACCCGCTGATCGGAGGTGAGACGTTCTTGGCCGGCGTCCTTGTCCGCTTCGCTTGTCTTGTCGTGCAGGTAATAGCGACCGGCGCCGACGAAGCTTTTGCCCTTCTTGATATTGACGATCACGGCGCCGGCCCTGAACGGTTGAGAATGGCGAGCAGATCGGCGACCACCTGTTCAACGCCGGCGGGAGGCGGCACCTGGAAGCGATTGCAGTGGCGCGCGATCTGGTTGAGGTTGACGCCGATGCGACGCAGTTCATGGAAGCGCTCGGGCTCCAATAGGTCGAGCGGATGACGGTTGGACGTCTTGACGGTCTGACGGCTCTTGCGCCGCTTCACCAATGCTTGCAGGCGCACGAAGTCCGTCACGGTCAATTGCGCCTTGGTGGCGCGCTCGCGCAGGGCCACCAGTTCTTCGGCCGTCAGGCGCACTGAGAGCTTCTGGTCGCGGATGAGGGTCTGCTTGGGGCGTGCCATGGATGTCCTTGCAATCGAATTCGAGAGGCCGAGTGCAACGTCCGGGGGTTTGGGGCACGAGCGTAGCGTCGCCCCAATCTTTGGTCCGGCGTCGGCCGGTACCCAAGCCGTTTTCGTCTGACGAAAACATAGCTTGCTACCAGCAGCCTCAAAAAGTTTCGATTATAAGGATGGCAATGTTAAAGATTGCAGAATGACAGAGAAAATCGCGTCATATAGAAAATCGCTATGCCATTGATTCCGCTGAGATGCAAACATGATGCTGGCAAAATAATTTCGAAACAGTCGAGCAACGATAGCGCAATGCATTGACCGATTGGTCAACTCATAACGAGCAGCGCCGCATACAGTGCGCGCCAGCCAGAACGTAGGCATCGAGAAATCGTGGTTCAAAAGCGTGGCGGGCGACAATAAGCGAGCATGAGCCAATCAGAGGAGGGGCGCGTCAGACAGCCAACATCATGCAAGCGGACAATGACGAGACATTGCGGCAACGCTGCGCATTGCGAAATCCGCCCACTGGCTGCCGACTTCTTGCCGACACGGTGCGGGCTTGGTGCAAGCTTTCTGCCAGTGCGTCGCCGCCAAATCGCGGCAATTCAAGACCGGCAGCGCAACCTCCTGCAAGCAAGTTGCTGACATTGTGTTGGCACTCAGATTTCATCGCGCCGACAAGGCGCGGGACTATGACATGCGAGACGGCGTTGCATCACACTGCTGGTGCGTGGCCGCATCAGTCCACGCCGAGGCCTTCGAGAGTTGACAATCCCAGTTGAAAGCTCGGTGTTTGCCATATGGAGATGATACACGAATGCGCAACTCGAAGACTTACCGAAACAGCGAGAGACCATGAGCACTCTTGATGCGGTAGGGCGGCTATCGCCGCGCCCAAATGCGGAGGCAGGTTTTCAACGTCGCGGTGTGTGCCCATGCGCCGCAACACTGGAGCTCACCTTCACCGTCGGGCAACAGCAAAAACCAGCTCCGCTCGTCCCAAGCGCGGTC
>JANXWC010000016.1 GCA_025351355.1 Hyphomicrobiaceae bacterium | reverse complement strand
GCAGCGGATCGATGATTGCCCACTCGGCATCGCTGAGTTCGTAGCGACGTAGCTGTGCCATCCCAACCTCCCTCAGTTGGAATCATGAATCACTGTTCGCGCCGTTTGGGAATCCCGTTTATGAGTTTATGACCTAGTGTGTTCCTACCATAACCTCAGGCTGCGTCGGTCACCCGCCGGCGCAGGAGAGGTGGTGCGTCCGCCGCAACGAGTGCGCGGGCTTGCCGCCGCTCACGCGGCTCAATCGCGGCGAGTGCTTCCGATGGCGCTGGACGTGTTCGGGTCGCCATCGCTTTCGGCCTGTCAAATGCGGTTGCGGCAGTAACTTTCGCAGCAACCGTTGGCTGCTGCCTATTCGACGAAGCGACCGGCGCAGCATGTATGACACGACTGATCGGAAAACGTACCGCCGCCGTCGTGCCTTTGCGCAGTTCGCTGCTCAATTCAAAGGTGCCGCCGTGCAGTTCGATCAAGCCCTTGACGATCGGCAGACCCAGCCCGGTACCACCCTCGGCGGTCTGTTGCGCAAGGGATCCCTGGCCGAACGGCTGCAAAACCTTATGAATTTCTGAGGGAGGAATGCCGGGGCCGTTATCCTTTACGGCCAGCACCTGACTGCCATCCGGCTCACTGATCACTGAAATGACGACCTGTCCGCCGCGTGGCGTGAATTTCAACGCGTTCGACACCAGGTTGAGGCAAATCTGCCGTGTGGCGCGGGCATCGGCGCGGACCGCCGGTGCGAGCGCCTGTATGGCGAATGTGACCGTCTGGCTTTTGCCGTCAGCACGCAGCTTCAGCAACCGCCAGCAATCGTCAATGATATCAGCCAATTGCACCGGCTCTTCCACTAATTCGTACTTGCCCGCTTCGATGCGAGACAAATCCAGGATTTCATTGATGAGATTGAGCAGATGCGTGCCGCTGTCATGGATGCTGCCGGCGTAGTCCTTGTAGTTCGGATTGTTCAACGGTCCCATGAGTTCGGTATGCATGACCTCCGAAAAACCGAGGATCGCATTGAGCGGCGTACGGAGTTCATGGCTCATGGTTGCCAAAAAACGCGATTTGGCGATATTCGCCGCTTCGGCCTGTGCGCGTGCGTTATCGGAGATGGATTTTTCTTCTTCAAGTTCGGCGATCAGCGCATCTTTTTCGGCCCTGAATGCCAACATCGAGAGCGCTGTGGTGTTCAGCCGTTGCGCCATGATGATGAAATAGACGTGCAGCCCGGCGGCCATCGATGCCATGGCATAGTAGAACGGATGATTCTGCAGTATCAGGCGCTCGACGACGGCAATGGTCATCGGCACCGTACCGACGTAAAAGATGGTCAAAACGGACGATGCAAACGTCATGCGCATGGCGATGTAGACGACCAGCGAAACCAGAATGAAAACCTGCCCTGAAGCGTCCGCAACCGAAACACCGACCAGCGCCAGTCCCGCCCAGGACAATCCCGACAGGAATTCCGCACCGATCAGGTGGCGTCGCCATAGCTCGATCGAAGTCTTGGAGCGTTGCTGGTTTTCAAATGACCGGCAGACATGCACGACGTACAGCTTGGCGATAATAACACTGCACAGCCACAGCGCGGCATGAGCCATCGGCGCCCAGAACATTGACGCGAGGGCAAATATGACGGCCAGCAGCGGCACGGTTGGCAAGGCCTGTAGTTCGTTGCGAACGAGCAATTGCAGCAATTCAAACTCGAATTTCGGCTGCACGGATGCGGTTTGCGATAATCGCGTTCGCGCGTCGCGCACCTCCGGAATCAGCGGATGCTTGCTGCGTTCAATCTTGCCCGACGAAGGCGCGAGCGTGCCCTGATTGATCACCCGCACCGGCTGTGGAGCGCGGCCGCTCGACATGATGGGGCGGCGTTGCAACTGCGGTTCGCCACTTGCGATCGACACGGTGTGGATCCTAGGAACGAGCGCCTGCTCGCGCAGGCCGATGGCGTTACCCTGCCGCAAATTCGTCAACGGGTGTTTACCACTGCCACTTGATGGCTCGCCGGAGATGGCTTGTGTGCCGTTTACGAGTTGTTTACCACTTGCAACAGCCGCATAGAGCGATCCGCCGCATTATGTAAAGCTTGCATGCAAGTTCATCCAAAGGCGTCCGACATGAAAATCATTGAAACGCGTTCGGCTCCCAACCCGCGCCGTGTCCGCATGTTCGTCGCTGAGAAGGGGATAACGATCGCCTACGAAGAAATGGACTTGATGAAGGGCGCGTTGCGAACGCCGGAATTCACCAAGCTTAACAAGTTCCAGCGCGTCCCGGTGCTGGTGCTTGATGACGGCGCCGTCATTGCCGAAACCATGGCCATCTGTCGCTATTTCGAAGAGACCCACCCGACACCTGCACTGATGGGCACCGGCGCCAAGCAGCGCGCCCAAGTCGAAATGTGGAACCGGCACATGGAATTGGGATTGATGTTTGCGGTGGCTTCGGCCTTTCGTCATGGCCACCCGGCAATGGCGCATCTCGAAGTTCCACAAGTTAAAGAGTGGGCAGAGGCGAACAAGCCGAAAGCCTTGGAGATCCTCAAGGTGCTCGACGAAGAACTGGGCGAGCGCCAATTCGTGGCTGGCGATACGTTCAGCGTGGCCGATATCACGGCGTTGTGCGCCATCGACTTCATGCGTCCCGCCCGTATCACCCGACCGGACGGCTTGAAGAACATCGAACGCTGGCACGGCGAAGTTTCGGCCCGCCCAAGCGCCAAGGCGTGACGTTTTGGTCGGCTGCTGGATCGTTTGAGCGACGGAGGTACTTTGGCGCAAGCACTGGTCGATTGCGTAACGGCAATCCGCGCTTGCCGGATCTGTCGCGACCACGCGACGGGCGCACCGCTGCCGCACGAACCACGCCCAGTGCTACGCGTCAGCGCGACTGCCCGTATTGCCGTGTGTGGACAAGCGCCGGGAACGCGCGTGCATGCGTCAGGTATGCCGTTCACGGATCCATCGGGCGTTCGCCTGCGCCAGTGGATGGGCCTCTCCGACGCAGAGTTCTACGACGACCGCCGGGTGGCAGTCATTCCGATGGGTTTCTGTTTTCCCGGCCTTGATACAAAGGGTGGCGACCGGCCGCCGCGGCGCGAGTGTGCCCTCGCGTGGCATCAGCGGCTGTTCGACCAGCTGCCGCAAATCGATCTGCTGCTGTTGGTAGGCGGTTACGCCCAGCGCTGGCATCTGCCTGCCACCCGCGACCGTCGGCTCAGCGACACCGTTGCCGACTGGCGCCCGCTCGCTAAACCCGGTCCCACCCGCACATATTCGCGGGTATCGGCGTTTCCGCTGCCGCACCCGTCCTGGCGCAACAACGCTTGGCTGAAGGCCCGCCCCTGGTTTGAAAGTGACTTGTTGCCGGCGCTGCGTGCGGCTGTGCGCAAGAGAATGTAAGCCGCGCGCACTATCAAAAAAAATGACCTGAGACGCAGCCCCGCAACTTGGCCTATCCTGTGGCGGCACGAACGAAGCGGTAGCGCTGCGCGTCGCAGTCGCGAGATCATCATTTACCGGGAGGCCGACGTGACTGAAGCTTTCGACAACCTGTTCTCGATCAAAGGCAAGGTCGCACTCGTGACTGGCGGCTCACGCGGCATCGGCGAGATGATCGCCGCCGGCTTTCTCGCGCAGGGCGCCAAGGTGTACATTTCTTCGCGCAAGGCGGACGCGTGCGAGGCCACAGCGAAGCGATTGGTCGCTGCCTACGGCGGCCAGTGCATGGCGTTGCCCGCGGATCTCTCGAAGATCGAAGGGATAGCCCAATTGGTCAAAGCGATCGGTGCACACGAACAAAAATTGGATATCCTGATCAATAATGCGGGCGCCGCCTGGGGCGCGCCGTTCGACGAGTTCCCAGAGGTGGGCTGGGACAAAGTGATGGATACCAACGTGAAGGGCGTGTTCTTCCTCACGCAGAAGCTGATGCCGCTATTGCGTAAGGCAGGAGCCGGGCCGTCGCCCGCGCGAGTCGTCAATATCGGCTCGATCGATGGCATCAAGTCCGCGAGCATGGACTCCTGGTCGTACGGCGCTTCGAAAGCTGCGGTCCATCACTTGACACGCTTCATGGCCGCGCGGCTGACCAAGGAGCGTGTGCTGGTCAATGCGATTGCGCCGGGTCCGTTTCCCACCTGGATGCTGTCGACCGGGGTCGGCTTCGGCGGCCAGACCGAGGGGGTGGATTGGGATAAGATCGGCCAGCGCAATCCGTCCGGCCGCGTCGGCTCGCCACAGGATATTGCAGGGCTGGCGACATTCCTGTGTTCGCGCGCAGGCGAGTATGTCATCGGCCAGACGATCGCGTGTGACGGCGGCATCGTCGCCGCTTCCTGACGGTGTCAGATGGCGACACGATCTAGGTCTGGATCTTGGAGTGTACCATGGGTTTTATCGCGAGATGCATTTCAGCAGCGGCGTTGTTGGCCGTGGCGTCGGGCGCAGCCAATGCGCAGAACGTTGCGCTCGATCCGGCTGCCGTTGCATTCATGTTGCCCGATCAGATCAAGTGGGTCGACAATCCCGCCGCTGGCAATCGCACCGCCGTATTGCAGGGCGATCCGACCAAGACGGGCCCCTATGCGATGCTGCTGCAATGGTTGCCAAACCATATGAGTAAGCCTCATTTTCATCCCAACGATCGCCGCTTCATCGTGGTGTCGGGAACCTGGTGGGTGGGGTCGGGGCCTGAGTTCAAGCCCGATGCAACCGTACCTTTGCCGGCCGGCAGTTCCGTGACGCACTTTGCCAAGGGTGTGCACTACGACGGCGCCAAGGCCGAACAGGCGACCATCCTGGTGTGGGGCGAAGGTCCCGCAACCGTCACGCCGTTCGCGCCACCGCCGAAATAGAGACTTTAGTTCAAGTCTTGCTCGATAGACCTCAAGGGACCCGCCCATGCTGCGTGCCACTCGTGTCGTTCGCAAAGCCGAGTTCGGAACGCGTATCGCGATCGACAGCATCACGCTCGATCGCCAGGCGCGCCATCGGCGGCGGGTGTTGCTGGAAACCGATCGCGGTCATGAGCTGCTGCTGGATCTGCCGGAGGCGACCTATATGGCGCATGGCGATGCGCTCGATCTGGGCAACGGCACGTTCGTGAAAATCGTAGCAGCCCCGGAATCGCTGCTGGAAATTCATGCGCACGGTGCCATCGAATTGGCCCGCATCGCCTGGCACATCGGCAACAGGCACACGCCGGCCGAGATCACGCGCGAGGCCATCTATATTCAACCCGATCATGTGTTGGCCGAAATGGTGACCGGACTCGGCGCGCACGTGCATGCGGTGACACGAGCCTTCGAACCTGAAGGTGGCGCCTACGGCGGCAATGGTCCGCTGCTCGAAAGCCATCACTCACACAGCCATGATCACGATCACGATCATTCGCACGCACACGATCATGGGCACGGCGAAAAGCCACGAGAGACATGACAGCGACTGAAGAGACTACGATGCGAGCGGTTGTTGGGTCGCGCGAAGGCTTGACCCAACCTACAGGCGCGAATGGTTGTAGGTTGGATCACGCGCAGCGCGACGCAACAGAGGCGGCCACTGACGTTAAAGCCTTGCCGTTCCAGCACTTGCTTTTCACATGGCTGTCGCCGGCGTTTCCAGTTGGCGCGTTCGCCTACAGCCACGGGCTTGAGATGGCGGCGGAGCGAGGATTACTGGCATCGCAGGCGGCACTACAGGATTGGTTGTCGGCGCTAATGACGCAGGGATCGCTGCACAACGATCTTCTGCTGCTGGCGCACGCCCATCGCGCTGCAACGATTTCAGACCCAGCATCGCTCGGCGAGATCAACGCGCTGGCGCTGGCCTTGCAGCCATCCGCAGAACGTTACCTGGAAACGACACAGCAGGGCGGCTCGTTCTTGATCGCGATCGCGGCGGCCTGGCCGCATCCTATGCTGGACACGCTACGCGCCGAGTGTAGCGGCGACGTGGCCTATCCCATCGCCATGGCGATGGCCGCGGGGGCGCACGGAATTCCGCTGACGCCGACGCTGCAGGCCTACGCCTTCGCATTCATGACCACGCTGACATCGGCGGCCATCCGTCTCGGCATTGTCGGACAAACAGGCGCGCAAGCCATCATTGCCGCGCTTGCGGCGGCATTGCATGACGCGGCGGCGTTTGCCGAGGCCGGTACCCTGGATGATATCGGCAGCGCCACTTTCTCCGCCGACCTATGTTCGCTCGAACATGAAACGCAATACTCACGGCTCTTTCGATCATGACCACACTGGCTTGGCTTCTGGCGCTGACACTTTGGACCATTGCAGTGATCCATGCCTATTGGGGTTTGGGTGGCGTGTGGCCGGCAGCAGACGAGATATCGTTGGCGCGCGCCGTCGTCGGTGCCCGCGGCGTCCGCCGGATGCCGTCGCCCGTTGCGTGTGCCGTCGTCGCCGTCGTCCTGTTAGCCGCAGGGGCTTGGCCGTTAATGCTGCAGAATGTATGGCCGACACCGTTGCCGCCATGGCTGCTTGGCTGGGGCGGCGGCGTCATCGCAGCAATATTGCTTGCGCGCGGCATCGTTGCCAATACAGCCCCGTGGCGACGGCTGACGCCTGAGCTGCCATTCGCTACACTCGACCGGCGCATCTTCGGGCCACTGTGTATCGCGCTTGGGCTGGGCTTCGTCGCACTGCTTACCGGAGGACTGTATTGATGATATCTCGATCTCTCAATGGTCCGCTGCGCGTGGGCATCGGCGGTCCCGTCGGCAGTGGCAAGACCTCGCTGGTCGAAGCGCTATGCAAGACGTTTCGCGACCGCCACGACATCTGCGCAATTACCAACGACATCTACACGAAAGAAGATGCGGAGATCCTGATGCGCGCGCAGGCGCTGCCGCTGGAACGCATCATGGGCGTGGAGACGGGCGGCTGCCCGCACACGGCGATCCGCGAAGATTGCTCGATCAACCTCGCCGCCATTCAGACAATGCGAAAAAAATTCCCGAACCTTGACGTGATCTTGATTGAATCGGGTGGCGACAATCTGGCCGCGACATTCTCACCGGAATTGGCCGACATCACCATCTACGTCATTGACGTGGCGCAAGGCGAAAAAATTCCGCGCAAAGGCGGGCCGGGTATTACGAAATCCGATCTGCTCGTCATCAACAAAACCGATCTGGCACCACACGTCGGCGCGGATCTGTCGATCATGGAAAGCGACACCAAGCGCATGCGCGGCACACGCCCCTATGTATTCGCCAACGTGCGCGCCGGCCAGGGCGTAACGGAGATCGCAAGCTTTATCGAGAGAGCGGGCGGGCTCAGTTGAGCGGGCGAACGAAGCCACTGATACAACAATTCGAAATATTTCTCCTCTCGACAAAACACCCCCTCACCTGTCCCCAATCTTCTTGGCGCCTCCGCGCCGGGCGGACATCCTCTCCCCAGGGGGCGAGGACCAACCCGCAAAATGTTGAGAGTGTTGCCTTCTCCCCTTGGGGAGAAGGTGGCCGTCAGACCGGATGAGGGGGTGTTTGCACAAGTCAAGCATTTCGCGTTCCGGTTCGTTCCGGTATGACTGATCCTCAACGTGGGCGCGCGACTTCGGCTTGCGCGGCTACCAGATCGAGAGCGTGATCGACCTTGTGGCTGTCGATACTGGCGCGCAACTCGCGGACCACCAGAATTGGCCCGGCCAGCTGGCCGTATTTTTCCAGCGCCATCAGGCGAATGACGTCGCGACCATCGTTGATGACCTGCACGGAACCAGGAAACTCGTTGCCGCGTGCGCCGTAGATCAAGTTGGCGATATCGCCGTCAACCACATAGTTGGTGACGAGAAAGCGGGCGGCTGGCGCCAACTTTCCAGCCGAAATCGGATTAAGTACGAGCGCGCGAATGCCAAGTTCTGACGCAGCGTATGCGCACGCACCGCCACCGAGGCTGTGACCCACGCATTCGGTCGTGAAGCCCTGCATCTGATAGCGCTGAATGACCGAGCGCACATAGGTCTTGGCCATGTAGAACTGCTGCGGCGCCTGCGATTTGATCAGGGCCTGCCAGACATCCGCACCAAGGAAATCGCGGCGCAGATCTTGCGACCCGGCGACCGCCACCACGATGGTGCGTGTGACTTCGTTGATGTAGGCATTCGCCTCGAAGCCGGCGGCAAGAGCGCTGTTCAATTCGGCGCCACTCAAGGCGTCGCGGGCGCGTTCAAGCACATGCCAGTCTTTGCGGAGTTCGAACACCTGTGCACCGGATAATTTCTGCTCGTCATAGCTGCGGGCGGCAAATTCCAGTTTCACGAGATCCGTGCGCGCCTGAAAACGTTCGGCAGCCATGATAAGAGCCTCCGCCTGATCAACGGCGGGGACGCCGGGACGGGCCGGCACGACGGTGCCCGTCGCGATGGGACTGGTGGGCGGCACTGCGGTCGGTTTTGGCGGCATTTGTTCGGACAAGGCGGTGGCAAATTTCAATGCGGGTATCTGCGCGGTTGGCCGAGTGGGCGCAGGCACGCGACCAGCAACGCGGGGTCGCTTGGCCGCGGCCGGTTCGGTGTCGAGCAGATAACCCATGTACTGGTACAACCAGGCGCTGGCATCGGGTTCAGTTGCCTTGGCGTTGGCGCGACGCGGCATAAGCGGGCGTTGCAAACGTCGCGCGGCCTGCTTGGTCAGCATGCCGTCGGTGGGAACCATCACGCCCGCAACGATCATCACCTCGCGCGACACAGTACCCGCACCATCAGAAGACGGCGCATCGGCGTTGCCGGACCGCGCGCCGCAGCACAGCAAAACCGCAATCGCAGTAAGGCCCACACCGAACCGGTGCCGTGACGAAATCTGAAAGATACGTGCTGGACGGCCTAGCTTCACGTTGTATGCTCCCGCGATCCACATTGCGGCCCGAATGTGCAGGCCGACCGGCAAGGATACGCGTCAACAAACTCCGCCCGAATCGCGTTCAGTGTAGCAATTGCCAAGCGCGGCAACTGTTGCCATTACCGGGTTCTCAACACCCAATTGGGGCCTATCTATCCGCTTCGATGACCGCTCTGACATCGCCTGACGAGCCGCGCAACACCAGCAGACCAGCGAGCGCTGCGGTGGCCAGCAACAGTCCGGCCAGTACGTAGGCCAAACCCGAATATTGCAATCCCCAAGGGAGGGTAACGGCGAAAATTTGTGTGAACAGCAACGGCCCGATCAAATTCGCCACGGCCATAAGACTGGATCCCGCACCCTGCAACCTGCCTTGTTGATCGACCCCGACACGCGCAGTCATCAATTGCTGGCTCGCCGGCCCGGCCATTCCCCAGAGCGCGCCGAAAATGATGCCGCAGTAAAAGATCAGCGGCGTGGGTGCCAGGCCATATATAGTCATGCCTACGGCGCCGAACAGATAACCAGCCACCAGCGCCACGCGGGGACCAAACCGCGCGACGATCGGTTTGATCAGCAGCCCCTGCACGATCGCGGCCATCACACCCACGGCCGCCAGCACCAAGCCGACCTCGCGCAGTCCCCAGCCGTAACGTGTGGTGGTGTACAGCACGGTAAGCGCGGGCAGCACGGCATGCGCGATGTAATTGAGGAAGTTGGCACACGCCAAGCCCGTCAGGACGCGATCGCCGGCCAGCAGGCGCAAGGCACCGATCGGATTGGCGCCGCGCCAACCGAAAGCGCTGCGATTTTCGACGGCCAACGATTCCGGCAATACGAAATAACCATAGGCGGCGTTGGCCAGACTGAAGCCCGCGGCGATCCAGAAGGGCAGGCGCGGATCGTAGCCGCCAAGCAGGCCGCCGACAGCCGGGCCGGCCACGAAACCAATGCCGAATGCCGCCCCGATCAGACCAAAGGCGGCTGCCCGCTTTTCCGGCGGCGTGACATCGGCGATGTAAGCGGTGGCTGTCGAGAAACTGGCGGCACAGATGCCGGAGACGATGCGCCCAACGAACAACCAGGCGATGTCGGGTGCCAGCGCCATCAAAATATAATCGAGCCCCAGGCCAAGATTGGAGATGAGGATCACCGGGCGGCGGCCAAAACGGTCCGACAAGCCGCCCAAAATCGGCGAGAAAATCAACTGCATCAGTGCCCATGACGCACTCATTGCGCCAAAATAGATGGCCGCGCGCGCCGGGTCACCGCCGACGAACTGCTCGACGAGCTTGGGCAGCACAGGAATGATGATACCCATGGCAAGAATGTCGAGCGTCACCGTGACGAGCACGAACACGACGGCAGCGCGGCGGGGTGTGGACATCAAAAAAATCTCACGGGCTGGACGGCGAGCAGGTTCGCCAATCAACGCTTGAGCGCACCCGTTAGGCACGCGCCTGCGACATCAAGAGCGGTGTCGTAGGTGTAATGATAAGTCGGCGGCTTGGCGGCAGCCTCGACCAAAGCGGCACGATGTCCGAGTGAGCGCAAACGATCTACGAGATCGGCGGATGCGAAGTACGGTGCCGTCACATCGCGACGGTTCGAAACGATGAGAATCTGCCGCTCTGGCGCAGGCGGAATTTCGCCGATGCGAAACAACGGCTCGAAGTATTTGAATTTCATCACCATGGCCGGCGGCAGAGGTGTGAAAGCCATGGCCGCCAGTTGCGTACGGTCGATGGCCGCGACATCGGCCTTTTTTTCTTTCTGGATGCGCATGAATTCCGCCATCGCGCCGATGTTGTAGACACCAGAGGCGAGCGCGTAACAGCGCACGGTCGGATTGGCCAACGCGATGACATGATAGAGCGCGACCGCGGCGCCGCCTGAATGGCCGATGATCGCTGCTGAGCCCACGCCGTCCTTGGCGATCACCGTGTCGATGGCATGGCCGATCGAGAGGTAAGAGTCTTCGCGGCGGAATTCCAGCGATTCACCCTCCGATCCGAACACCCCCGTGCGCGCCACGAAGTACGTGGCGAACTTACCGGCGGCAGCGACGCCGCGCAGCCATTCGAGGTGATTGGCGAGCACTTTGGCTTCCTCATCACGCAGGGATTGCGAGAAGGCGCCGATGCGATGCCATTCCGGATCGCCGTGAATGAAGAATATGGCGCCATGGCGCGCCTTGTTCGCAGCAAAGCTGATGATGCGGATGGTGCCGCGTTCGGTGGAGATCTGGCGGTCCTGGCCTCGCGCGAGAACGGCGGCGAGGCGCGCTTGTTGACCGCCCCCTGGATCCTCGGCGCCCGCGTAGTCGGGCATACCGAGTGCCGCGAGCACGACGCAAACAACTGCCGCCCGAAGCACCGCAATGAAGGGAGTCAGCAAATGGCGGCTCAACTGACGAGCGCCTCCGCGATGCTTTCGAATAAGCGGCGACCGTCGGTCGAGCCGAGCGCCGCCTCGCAAGCGTTCTCCGGATGCGGCATCAGGCCAAGGATGCGGCCGGTGGAGTCGGCGATGCCAGCGATGTTACGTTGCGCGCCGTTGGCGTTCGCCTCAGCCGAGATGCGGCCGAATTTATCGGCATAGCGAAATACGACGCGGTTCTCTCCCTCAAGGCGATCCAACGTCGCCGCGTCCGCAAAATAGTTGCCATCGCCGTGCGCGCAGATCATGCGGGCGATCTCGCCCTTCTGGTACTTGGACGTATACAAGGTGGCGGTGTTTTCGACCTTCAGCCACACATCCTTGCAGATGAACTTGAGCGAGGCATTGCGCTGCAGCACGCCGGGCAACAGGCCGGTTTCGCACAGAATCTGGAAGCCGTTGCAGATGCCGAGCACCGGCACGCCGGCTTTCGCCTTCGCCACCACATCGCGCATGATTGGCGAATGGGCGGCCATGGCGCCGGTGCGCAGGTAGTCGCCGTAGCTGAAACCACCGGGCAACACGATCAGATCGCTGGGCGGCACGCTGCTCTCGGCGTGCCAGACGAGCTTGGCGGTGGTGCCGGTGACGTCACGCAGCACGTCAGCGACATCGTGTTCGCGATTGGTGCCCGGGAAGACGATGACCGACGCTCTCACGATTTCTTCTCCACGCTCGGCTTGAAGCATTGCAGAAAACTGTCGACGGCAGCCTTCACAGCGGCGTTGTCGCTGCTGAGCGCACGCGCCATCAGCCGATAGCGAAAGCCGGGCTGCATCACATACCGCACCTCGGCGCTGCGCTCGCCCAGCGCCAGGAATTTGATCTCAGGACATGTGACCGTGGCCAAGTAGACAGTGGCAACGCCATCTTTAGCAACTTTGACATTGGCAACTTTAATCTTGATGTCGTCAGCCTCGCCGCACACCGCTTCGGGCAACTCCTGGCGGAATTCCTTTTCGCCATACACCTTGGCGTCGGCCGGCACGCGTTCGGCGTCCACCTCGAGCAATAACGCCAAAGCAGGAGCCATTTCAGCGCTCTTGGCCTCGTCGAAATCGGGCGCGCAGATGGCCTCCAGTGTGCCAGGACCTTCCTGGATTCGGCATTCGCTGGGCACGACAACGCTGTACTTGAGGTCGGCGTTGTCGATGGTAAGCGGCTTGGCCACGAGCGGCGTCGACGCCAACATCATCGCGAGGATGCCTGACACGGGTGTTGCATATCGGACGCTCATGGCCGGACTCCTCTGACGGTCGAGATCAAGCGACGAGTTCGTAGCTGTAGTTCTCAATAACGGTGTTGGCGAGCAGGTCCTTGCACATCCGTTCGATAGTTGCGCGGGCGCGCGCCTCATCCTTCTCGGCGAGATCGACCTCGATGTACTTGCCTTGCCGCACCTGGTCGACACCGGCGATGCCAAGACCGCCCAGCGCGTTCTGGATGGCTTTACCCTGCGGGTCGAGCACGCCGTTTTTCAGGGTGATCTTGATCCGAGCTTTCATAAGGGGCCTCACGAGCATTGGTACGACGGAGTTGACGCGGTTCGCAAAAGTTAATGCCCAGCCTTTCGGCTGGGCACAAGGGCCTTGGACGGCATTTCCAGGGGTTTGAAATAGTTGCACAGACTAGCAGCTCGTCGCGTGCCGTCCTGCCGTTCCACACCGTACGCAACAGACATCAGGAGCGTACGAGGTGCAGTCAATTGGGTTTTTGACCGTTCGACGCCACCAGCACCGGCCCCGCACCCTTCGGACGCGGATTTTCCGTCAGCACGCCAAGTCGGCGCGCCACTTCCGTGTAGGCTTCCAGCACGCCGCCGAGATCCTTGCGAAACCGGTCCTTGTCGAGCTTGTCGCCGGTGGTGATATCCCACAGGCGACAGCTGTCCGGGCTGATCTCGTCGGCCAGCACGATGCGCATCACGTCGTTCTCGTACAGGCGGCCGAACTCGACCTTGAAGTCAACCAGGCGGATGCCGATGCCGAGAAACAGGCCGACCATGAAATCGTTAATCCGCAGCGCGAGGCTCATCACCTCGTCGATCTCCTGCGGCGTCGCCCAACCGAAAGCCGTGATGTGCTCTTCCGACACCATCGGGTCGTTGAGCTTGTCGGCCTTGTAGTAGAACTCGACGATGGAGCGCGGTAGCTGCGTGCCTTCCTCAAGCCCAAGCTTGGTCGACAGGCTGCCGGCCGCCACGTTGCGCACGACGACTTCAAGCGGAATTATCTCCACTTCGCGGATCAACTGCTCGCGCATATTCAAACGCTTGATGAAGTGCGTGGGAACGCCGATCTCACCCAACCGCATGAACAGGTATTCGGAGATGCGATTGTTAAGCACACCCTTGCCGTCGATGAGCGCGTGTTTTTTATTGTTGAACGCGGTGGCATCGTCCTTGAAATGCTGAATGAGTGTGCCCGGCTCGGGCCCCTCATACAGTGTCTTGGCCTTGCCTTCATAAATGCGGCGGCGCTTGTTCATCTCGTTCGTCCTTCGTGCCAGGGTCTCATCGCTCGGCTTGGTGCACGACAGATGTCGTTGCAGTATCGTCGTGGCTGCGTTTGGTCGATCTCGTGCCGCATCATTTTCATACAGCTTGATGTCGACTAGTTTGTCTCGATGCGTTTTATGCGCTCATGTCGGTCGTCTTCGAGTCAGTCGGAAGTCTGCAAATGTCGAGTGCAACAGTTCTGTGTAAATCGTGTGTCGGGTATCATCATCACCGGCCATCTGCGCCACCGCAGTGCCAAACTGATGGCCGACAGTAGCTGAATGAGGGGGGCGGCACAATGTTAACGGTTGGAACGGTAACAGAACATGGTGACGCGGATCGGAAACCAGTCAATAAACATTAACGCATTGTTTAATTTCAACAAAATAGTAAACTATCGCGCTCATTGCGAAATCGGAAATCAAGCAGCACCGCCCGACAAGCACAACTAAAGATTGAAACCGTCTAAACTGAACGTCATGCAAAATGGAGATCACCAATGACCGCCTTCGATGACCGCGAAAAAGGTTTTGAGAAGAAGTTTGCCCATGACGCCGAGCTCAAATTCAAGGCCGAGAGCCGGCGCAATAAAATGCTCGCCGAATGGGCCGCAGCCAAGCTCGGCGTGACCGGCGCAGCGCTTGAAGATTACATCAAGGCGGTGCGCAAGGCGGACCTCGCCGAAGCCGGCGACATGGATGTATTCCGCAAAGTGAAGGGCGATCTTACAGCCAAAGGGATCGCCGTCTCCGATGCCGATCTGCACAAGCAGATGGGCGAGTTCCTGGCCAAGGCCGTGAGCGAAATCGAAAGCGGCAAGTCGTAACGCAAATCGCGCGTCGTGAGCCAGATGTCCGACGCGCGTTGCTGCATCAAGGATAATGCGGAGATAGGGTAATTCAATTCATACGTCGTCTGACGCCATAACCTCCTCTGTCATCCTACCCCTTGTGGGTAGGACCCAGCCTGCCACAGTCTCCGATTTGAAACTGTGGCACCATGGGTCCTGGGGACAAGCCCTAGGATGACAGCGGAGAGGCGGATGGGTCGATAATTGAATTGCCCTGCATGCGGGGTTGAATGCGCCTTCTAATGCTTGCGATCATGGGGGGCGCGATCGGCTCAGGCGCACGCCATCTCGTCAACGTCGGCGTCGCCCGCGCGGTTGGCACGGGGTACCCTTGGGCGACGCTGTCGGTCAATGTCGTCGGCTCGTTCTTGATGGGTTTTCTGATCGACATGATCGCGCGGCGCTTCGGCGGTTCGGTCGAGCTGCGCACCTTCCTCGCCACCGGCATCCTCGGCGGGTTCACCACGTTCTCCGCCTTTAGCCTCGATATCTCCAACCTGTTCGAACGCGGTGCGGGTGCGTTAGCGATTGGCTATATCGTTGCATCTGTTGCCATATCGGTCGCAGCCCTCTATGCCGGGCTGGCGCTGTCGCGGGCGCTGTTTTCCTGAAGCAAGTTTGCTTCGGCGCGACCGTGTACCAAAGAGCAACTATTTTGACTTTCGACAAACACACCCCCTCATCCGGCTTTCAGCCACCTTCACCGCAAGGCGAGAAGGCAACTGCTCCGATGCCAACGGGGTGGTCCTCTCCCCTTGGGGAGAGGATGCCTGAAGGGCAGGTGAGGGGGACTTGGCCACGAGTCAAAGAATTGGCTCAGCGGTTTTACACGGCGAACCGCGCCACACTTCGCCTAAACCGCTCTGTAAGCTGGATGCCATGACCGATACGTCACAAAAATCCGACCGGGTCGAGACGATCACGATATTGCCGCAAGAGGCCGAGCTGCGGCTGGACCGCTGGTTCAAGATTCACTTCCCCGAGATTGGCTACACCTACCTGCAGAAGCTGCTGCGCTCGGGCCAGGTGCGGCTCAACGGCAAACGGGCAGAATCGAACGCCCGCGTCGCCGTCGGCGATGAGGTGCGGGTGCCACGCATCGCACGCGAAAAACCGAAAGAAGGCTCGGTGCATGCGCTCAAAGCCGCGTCGACCGATGTCGCCACACAGCGCATCACCAACGCCGACCGCGACCTGATCGAGAGCATGATCATCTACGAGGACGAGCACGTCCTCGTACTCAACAAGCCGTTCGGTCTCGCCGTTCAGGGTGGCTCCGGCACCAAGCGTCACGTCGACGGCATGCTCACGGCCATGGCCGACCGCTTCGGCGGCGAGCGACCGCGGCTGGTGCACCGGCTCGATCGCGACACCACCGGCGTGCTGATGATCGCCAAGCATCGCCAAGCCGCCTCCAAGCTCGGTCGCACCTTCCAGACCCGCAGCGCGGCGAAGACCTATTGGGCGCTGGTGCGCGGCGTGCCCGCACCACGTCAGGGCCGCATCGAGGCAGCCCTGGTGAAAGCCGCCACGCCGGACGGCGATCGCGTGCGCAAGGCACTCCCCGGCGAGCAGGAGGTAGCCATGCACGCCACCACGCACTACAGCGTCATCGAGCGCGTCTCACAGAAGGCGGCATGGGTCAGCCTCAAGCCGGTGACTGGCCGGCAGCACCAGTTGCGCGCGCACATGCACATGATCGGCCACCCCATCATCGGCGACAACAAGTACGAAGGCGACACCACGGAGTTCGCCGGCGCCTTGGAACCGAAACTGCACCTGCACGCGCGCCGCCTGATGATGCCGCATCCCATCACCGGAGGGACACTTGACGTCACCGCGCCCTTGCCAGAGCACATGCTGAAGACCTGGGAACAACTCGGATTGGATCCTGATAGGTTTGATATTGTGGATGTGGAGTGAGGACTGCGGCATCCATCTAGTGTCCTGATTCCGAAGTTCGTTGAAGTAATACCAGCCCCCATAAGCTTTGACTCGGTTCTCTTTCGCATTCGCTCGGATTGTGATTCTGTTGGGTGATTGATTCGCCAGGAGGACGCGATGACGGGGCTGAAGATCAGGAAGGACCGCTCGGCTGTTGTGCTGCGCA
>JANXWC010000151.1 GCA_025351355.1 Hyphomicrobiaceae bacterium | reverse complement strand
TCGTTGGAGCGAAAATGGACCGGCTACGGCTCGGCTCCCGGCCGGGGGTGTCGTGCGCACAACAGCCGCCCCTCGTGGCCAAGGGATGCCATCACCAATAGCGCAAAATACCAGCGCCCGCGACTGGGTAGGTGCCTAGGGTCGGGTAGTTTTTCGTTGAAATTCGGAACGACCTCGTTCTTTGTTTGTCGTGCTTGTTTTCGGGAAAACCGCTCATATTTTTCCCTTACGCATTCTTGGGGCCATAGTCTCGGGCCATCGTCGTGAGCGTGACACGCAACTGAACTGCGGGTTAATGCATTGTTGCAATAGCATTCAAACCAATGACGGTAAGGTGCCACCGAGTATACCTGCAGATTGTGGGCGTGAACTGACATCTCGCCCTTGGAGACAGAACCATGCTGATCAAAACCGCTGCCCTGGCACTTGCGGCACTCGCCTTGATTTCCATGCAGCCCGCATTTGCCGAGGCCGACATCGGCATGATCAACCAAAATCGCGACGATTTACGCGGCATCCAGATCGAGAGACAAAATCGGCAGAGGGAATGGGAAGATCGGTCATTGGCTTCCCGCCAGCGCGCCGAGAACGAAGCTGCTCGCATTCGCGAGCTCCGTCGGCGCAACTTCGAGCGTGATCGACGGCGGTCGTGGCAAGATTGATGCGTTCGGGTGCGTAGGGTGCGATAGGCGGTTCAGCCGTAGTCCACCGACGTCTCAATTTTCAAACGATTACCGGTGCAATGACTACATGTGGCGCGGTGCAATACGCTTCCAAGGGGAAGCTATTGCACCCTACGAGCTTCGATCGACAACAGCGCTCGTCACGATTTGTCGGTCTTTTCCAGCGAAGCTTTCAACGCCACGAGGGCGGCAAAGGGGCTGTCGGGATCGGGTCCCTTGGATTTGGACGGCGGCGCCGCGCGGAATGTCTGCGGGCCGCGGCCGCCGCCATCACGATCATCACGCCTTGGCCCTCGGTCGCCTTCGCGCCTTGGCCCTTTGTCGCCTTCGCGACGGGGTCCTCGATCGCCGAATTTACGATCGCCGCCCGGCTTGCCGCCGTTGCGGTCGCCAAATTTACGATCTCCGGCCGGTTTAGAATCGGCCCTGCCTGTTGCCTGGTCGCCTTCGCGCCTTGTTGCCTGGTCGCCTTCGCGACGGGGACCACGGTCGCTGAACTTGCGTTCCCCCGAGGGAGAGGTGGCGCCTTCACGGGTGGGTGTGTTTTCGCCTTCGCGGCGCTCGCCCTGCGGCGTGCCACCGCCGCGATTGTCGCGGTTGCGATCGCGCCACGGTGGCCGCCCGTCGCGGCGCGGCGCAGCATCACCGGTCACTACCGGTGTGGCGGGCGTACCGTCCGCGTTTAAGGCCGGCGTTGTGCTGTTGGATGACGTTGCCGACCCATCGCGATGGGGACCGCGATTGCGATGGCGGCCGTGTGGACGATCACCGCGCACGTTCGGAGCGCCATCGACGCGCGGCGCACGAGACTCGCGCGGTTCGCGGTTGGCATCGCGCGCAGGGCCGTCGCCATAGCGGCGGCGGGGGCGCCAGACATCGATCATCGGTACTTCAACTGGGGTTTCAGAGGCCGCCGCAACGAGCCGCGCGGTCTCAAGCATGGCGAGTGCTTCGCTCGCGACCTCTGGATCGGGATCGGGCAACATCAGCATGACCGGTGCATCAGCGCCGTGCACTTCGTGCCGTGGTTTTGGCGCCGGAGCCGCCCGGCGTTCCGAGCGGAAACCGAGGGCGCGCAAGATGTTGCCGAGTTCGAGCGCCGAACAGCCGAGGATCGACATCATTTCCGGCGTCACGATGAAAGCGCCGTTGCCGGTGGAGCCTTTTGGCGCCGTGGCAGACGGGTTGGAGGCCGGCGCGCGCCAGGCAATGAGCGGGCGAATGAGATCTGCTAGCCGCTCCAACATGTCGATACGGACAGCGCGGGGGCCGCACGGATGGAAGCCGAGCGTGCGATAGAAGGCGTCGGCCACCGCGGGATCGGCGGGAATGGAGGTGAGGCCCGGCTTCGGCGGTATTTCCATCAGCGCCACCGGTACATTGGCGGTGGCGCCATGCTTCAGGTTCCACAGCACGAGCGCCGTTTCCGCGGCTGCGGGCTTGAGCAGCAACGGGAAGAAAATATTGAAGGCGCCAAAACGCACGCCGTATTTGCGCAACTGCGCGCGCGAGGGCTGGTCGAGCGCCTTCATTTCGTCGTTGACGGTGTCGCGACGGACAACGCCAAAATTCTCGACCATGCGGAAGGCGATGCCGCGGGCAAGTCCGGTGATGTCCTCGGCCTTGGCGATCTCGACCAGCGGCTTCAGCCGCTCGGCGATGATCTCGGTAATCCAGGCGTTGAGGCGCTCGAGCACACGGTCCTTGTCGGGTGCGGTCAATTGTTCGTCGGCCTGCAAGACGACGGACGGTTTGAGAGGGTCGTCGCCGGCGGTCAAAGTGGCGATGACGTCGCCGCGCCAGAGGATTTCGCCTTTGCGATTGAGTTTCAGCGCATCGGATTTGGCAGATGCGACGCGACGCGCGCGCATGGCCAACTCCTTGCCGAGCACGTGGGCTGCGGCGGAACGCGTCGCCTTGCCCTGCAGGTCCTCGGACTGAGTCTCGGGAAAGAACGTGAAGCCCTTCAGGCGGCCGACGTAGTGATTTTCGACCTTGATGGCGCCGTCTTCGCCGATCTCGGCATTCATTTCGTCCTTGTCGCGCAAGCCTTTGACGAGTGCGCTGGTGCGACGATCGACGAAGCGCTGCGTCAGGCACTCATGCAACGCATCCGACAATTTGTCCTCGATAGCGCGCGTGCGTTCCTGCCAATGGGCCGGATTGGCGAGCCATTCGGTACGATTGGCGACGAAGGTCCAGGTGCGGATATGGGCAAGGCGCGTCGACAGCGTGTCGATATCGCCGTCGGCATGATCGGCGAAGGCGACCTGTTCGTTGAGCCAGTCTTCCGGGATGCGACGGCCGGGACCGCGCAGATGCGTGTAGATGGCGGTGACCAGTTCGGCGTGATTTTGCGTAGAGATCTTGCGATAATCGGGAACCTGGCAGGCATCCCAGAGCTGCATCACCGCCTCGCGATTGGAGGCCAGGCGGGCAATGTCAGGATCTTCGCCCAGCGCTTCGAGGGCGATGACATCGTCGGACATGCGAGCACGCTGCAGGCCTTGTTCGCGCGGCATCCGGCGCAGGCTTTCGCGCAGGCCTTCCAGCGTGTTGAAGTCGAGATCACGGGCACGCCACTGTAGCGTTTTGATGCTGTCGAAGTTATGATTTTCGAGCCGCTCGATGAGATCAGGTGTCAGCGGCTCGACACCGTTGGTGACTCCGAAGGTGCCGTCGTTCATGTGGCGACCGGCGCGACCGGCGACCTGCGCCAATTCGGCCGGCGTCAGATCGCGATTGACGACGCCATCGAACTTGCGCGTGGCGGCAAGCGCGACATGGTCGACATTGAGGTTGAGGCCCATGCCGATGGCGTCGGTGGCGACGAGAAAGTCGACTTCGCCGGACTGGAATAACGCGACCTGGGCATTGCGCGTGCGCGGACTGAGGGCGCCGATGACGACGGCTGCGCCGCCGCGCTGACGGCGGAGCAAATCAGCCAGTTCGTAGACTTCGGCGGCCGAGAAGGCGACGACCGCGCTGCGCGGCGGCAGGCGTGTGATCTTCTTTTCGCCGGCATAGGTAAGCTTGGAGAGGCGCGGGCGGGAGATGAAATTGGCGCCGGGAATGAGGTCGGCGATCGTGTCGCGCATTGTACCGGCGCCCAGCATCAGCGTTTCCAGCTTGCCACGGGCATTCAGCAGCCGATCGGTGAAGACGTGTCCGCGATCGGGGTCCGCCGCCAACTGGATCTCGTCGATGGCAAGGAAATCTACGTCGACGTCGCGCGGCATGGCTTCGACGGTGCAGACCCAATAGCGAGCGTTGTCCGGCTTGATCTTTTCTTCGCCGGTGATCAGCGCAACATTGGCCACGCCCGCCTTGGCCACCACGCGATCATAGACCTCGCGTGCCAACAGGCGCAGCGGCAGGCCGATGAGACCGGTGTTGTGGCCGAGCATGCGCTCGATCGCCAAATGCGTCTTGCCAGTGTTAGTCGGGCCGAGCACCGCGGTGACATTGCGGATGCGGGCTGATGTGTCAAAGCTCATTTGGTCGTCTCAAACGCGTCCCGGCCGTGGGCGCGGGAGAGCCATCGCATTGAGGATGGCGAAGATCAAGGCTCTGTGCGCGCGCGGCGATGAGCACCGACCGACTGAACGCGCATCAAGTGCTTGGCAGCAACACCCGCACGTGTTGCAATCTGCGCGCGCAATGTGCAGTCAATCGGCCATAAAGGCTAATTGGCTACGACCGTTGGTCACGACGTTGACACGACGCGCGACCAATGTCGCATTGCCGGCTATCGTCGGCAGCGTGACCTTTTGTGGCACATAAATACTGGTGTTCGGCATGGGCCGCAGCACGACCTCGATGTCGTTGTTGTGCGCCAGATAACGCGAGTTTTCGTCCGGCTTGTAGCCGGCGATGGGCACATAACGCACCTTGCAGACGACACTGCCGGGGACCGATGCGCCCGATTTGGCATCTGGCGGCGGCGCAGTGCCTTTTGGTGACAGGATCAGATCGAAGCGTTGCGTGCCGTCGAAAACGGGAATTCGGTGCACGCACGGATTGCCCGAGCTGCTGCGCGTCAACGCCATAACGGCTGAAAGCGGATCGAGCACGCCCTTCAAATGCTGAGCTTGCACGGGGATGACGCCCTCCTTGATCTTGGGCGGAGGTTCGTTCAAAACCTGAGTGACGGTATCGTCGGTGAAACTCATCCGGGTCGAGCCGGACTTGGATTGAGCCTTGTAATCGAAGCCGAATTTTTGCGGCTTGGCGGTTTCGCCGGCAAGCTGCCCAGACGCTTCGGTCGAGCCGGTCCAGCGCAGGGCGCCGAGCATCAACGACAAGCGCGCATTGGACGCCAGCTTGTAGCTGGTGCCGCTGTGGTTGGAACTGAATTCGTAGGAACCGATATTAAGGCCGTTGAAATTGACGTCGTAGGTTGCGGAGACTGCGCTTGGCCAGCCATCAGCGGCCTTGGTCGGGGCAGGTGAGAGGCAGAGTGCGCTGACGATGGAAAGGATGGCCAAACGGCCAAGACGCGAGACAAATCGATGCGGCATCACATACCCTTTTCACTCAAGCGCAAATCAATGGCTCAGTTTCCTTTGCGCGATACGGCCGGATCCCCTGATGTGGCGCGATAGTCAGCGTTTGCGTCCATAGTGTGTTGGAGAGTAGGCAATACCGGTAAACAAAGTTTTGCTGGGCGCGCTGCAATCGAACGATCGCCGACACTAAAGCGCACCTGCACGCCTGCCAATTATCCGGCTAATGCGTGCTCAGAAGAGGTAGCCTGCCGCCATGACCGAAAGTGCACGCCCGACGCCGCAAGCCATTCCGGACACAGTGACAATCTGTATCACCAGCTGCGGGCGGCTGGATCTGCTAGCGCAGACGTTGGCGAGTTTTCGGGCGTTCAACAGCGGTGGCACCTATTTAATTTCGGAAGATTCAACTGACGCCGCAGTGATCGACCAAGTGCGCAAAGTTTATCCGGAAGCGCGGGTGTTGTCGGGGCCGACGAGGTTGGGACTAATGGGCTCTATCGACCGGCTCTATAGCGAGGTGACGACGCCCTATTTGTTCCATCTCGAGGACGACTGGGATTTCGAGGGTGTGATCGATTGGGCGGCAGCCATTGCAATGCTCGAAGCACGGGCCGATGTGGCGCACGTTTGTGTGCGCGATGTAACCGAAATCAAAGAGAAATATAGAATGAGGTCGGAGGTCGTAACGCTGGCTGGACGCAAGTTCAGAGTGATGCAGACGACGGCACATCCGGAATATTTTGCGTGGTCTTCCAACCCCGGGCTGATGAAGGTTGAGACCTATAAAGCGTTTGCGCCGTTCGGACGCATGCAGCACGACCAGATGTCAGGCTTGATGAAGAAAAGCGGTCTCAGGCAGGCCTTCCTGTTGCCGGGCGTGGCACGGCATAGCGGCTATGGACGTAACGTCGTTGATCCCACCATGCCGGCACGGCCGAAATCGCGCCCGCAGAAATGGCTGCGGGCGATCAGGAAACGGTTGTACTATGCCGGGCTGCGGAAGGAGCCGTTTTAGCGACGGCGAGGTCGCGGGTAACGTTCAATGCGCCGTCGCTGCTGGCCGTGCCGGCGTTCATGCGGACGATGCGGATGAAGCGGTAGAACGCCATGATCATGGCGTACTGGAATCCCATCAGACCGCCGAATACATGCGTGCGCCAAATATAGTACTTGAAGAACGAGAGCGGAAATTCCGTGACGAGCCGCAGCGCCAGCACGGTCTTGGATTTCTTTTTAGCGAACGTCGCGTTGTAGCGGGCGCGCTCGTCGCATTTGGCGATGAGGTCGTCGAGCGACCTGACCGTGTGGTGGTAGAGCGGATTCTTCAATTTGGCGGTTGGGGCGCCGCCGGTCGACACGTTGTCGAATAACGTGCTGTCAGCAAATCGCGCCCGACGGCGATCATAGAGCCTGAGGAAGCGATGATCGCGCGCGAAAGGTCGCGGAATGGTACTGCCGGGATAGACGATCTGATCATTGAGCCAGAAAGCCGCGACGGTTGGTGATGAAGTATCAAATAAGCCCCTTATTTCGCTCGCTAATTCAGGCGATACGACTTCGTCCGCGTCGACATTCAACAGCCAATCGTTGCGGCATTGATCCTCGCCGAAGCGCTTTTGCTGGCCGAAGCCGGGCCATGGGTTGAAAATGACGCGGGCGCCGGCCGCCTCAGCCACGCCCTGGGTGCCGTCGGTGGAGCCGGAGTCGATCACGACGACTTCGGCGACCAAATCGCGCACCGAGGCGATTGTGCGCCCGATGCGGTCGGCCTCGTTCATGGCAATAATGAAGCAGGAGATGGGCGGGGATGCCATAGGGTCGAGGGCCTTCTCGAGCATGTACTCAAGTTGAAGTAACAACGTTCGTCTTTGCGTTGCGGGCGGGCGTACCACAAGTCATAAAAGCGTGCCAATAAGGCGGTAGGCGTGCTAGTCGGGTCCAGCTATAATGAGGGAGACAGAGTGCTTGACGCTTCCCGGTTCGCTTAATCAACAAACGTTTCGCATGCAGTTTCGTCAGTTCCGTCACTCAAATCCCGCACAAGGTCTAGCTCAATGACAATGCCCGCGCATACGGCTCATCCTGTGAAGCGACTGGAGGCTTTCGCCAGCATCGGCCTGGCGATAGTTCTAGCCATCGCTGGCGGCATCTTCTTCTTCCGCTGGGGCGACTGGGAGCCCGGCGAAGGCAACTCGAAAATCTGGTACTATCTGCTGGCCTGGATCGTGCTCGGCTATCTGGCGGCGCAATTGATTGCGCTGCTGTCGACGGCGATCGATTCGCGCAGCATCGGTTTCGGCGATACGGTCTGTTCCATTCTGCCGGCCATCGTCGGCGCGGTCGTCGGCGTCGAAGCGCTGCAGGGGATCATCAAGCTATCGACGTTCTCGCAGAACGCGCTGATGCTGATGATTTGCACCAGCGCATTGGAGGCACTGATTACGCTGTGGGTCCGCTTTACGGTCAACCGTCGCACGATCGGTTTCGACACCGGCAGCTGAACAGTTTCGCCATAATCAGAAGAGCCATCTGCGATTGCGGGTGGCTTTTTTTGTTCAACCGTCCTCCGAGCCTGCCGAGGTGTTGGTCGACAAACCGTCGGAGGTGATCGTGGCGTCCTTGTCGTGCAGCATCTTGATGATGGTCGCGGCGGTTTCTTCGATAGAGCGGCGGGTGACATCGATCAGCGGCCAACGGTGCTTGGCGAACAGGCGCCGGGAATAGGCAATCTCGTTGGCGATCTGGCTGCGGTCGACATAGTCGTTGAGATCACGGTCGGACAGCAAATGCACGCGGTTACGCCGGATCTCGGAGATGCGGTCGGCGCTGGCCACTAGGCCGACGACGAAAGCGCTGTGTGGTTCGGACAGGGCTTTGGGGATTTCGATGCCCGGCACCAGCGGCAGGTTGGTGGTCTTGTAGCCCTTCTGCGCCAGATAGATGCTGGTCGGCGTCTTCGAGGTGCGGGAAATACCAAGCAGGATGATATCCGCCTGGTTGAGATCGGCGGGTAAGCGACCGTCATCATGGTGCATGGTGAAATTCAGCGCATCAATACGGCGGAAGTAATCGGCATCCACGACATGCTGGCCGGCGACGATCGGCGTCTGCGGGGCGCCGAGATAGGCCTCGAAAATCTGCATGATCGGCATCAGCACATGCAGGCATGGCACTTTCAGCTGGCGGCAGTGGCGCTCGATTTCGGCAGTCAATTCGGCGTTGACGATCGTGTAGAGCACAATGCCAGGCGCCTGTTCGATCTCGGTCAAAACACGGGCCAGCTGGCGCCGCGTGCGGATGAGCGGATGGATGTGCTCGATCGGCCGCATGTTGGCATACTGAACGGCCGCGGCCTTGGCGATGG
>JANXWC010000141.1 GCA_025351355.1 Hyphomicrobiaceae bacterium | reverse complement strand
GTCTGCCACACACGCAGAAAATCGAGGCTCCCATGGCGCACCATCCGATGCCTGCTCATCAGATGACCGACGCGAATTCCGGTCTCGACCCCGACATCTTCGATCCCGACGGCGATCGTCTCAAGGAAGAGTGCGGCGTCTTCGGCGTATTCGGCCATTCCGAAGCGGCGGCGCTAACGGCACTTGGCCTGCACGCGCTGCAGCATCGCGGCCAGGAGGGCTGCGGCATCGTCGCCAGCGACGGTACGCACTTCAACATCGAACGCCGGCAAGGCCTCGTCGGCGACACCTTCAGTCGCCGTGACGTGATTGAGCGGCTGGTCGGCCCCATCGCCATCGGTCACAACCGCTATTCCACCACCGGCGAAGTCGCCCTGCGCAACGTACAGCCCTTCTTTGCCGATCTCGACACCGGCGGCTTCGCGCTTGGCCACAACGGCAATCTCACGAATGCGCGCAAACTGCGCCGCGAGCTGATCGAAACCGGCGCGATGTTTCACGCCACCTCCGACACCGAGGTCGTGCTGCACCTGGTCGCCCGCTCGAAAAAGAAGCGTATGGTCGAACGCTTTATCGAAGCGTTGATGCGGATCGAGGGCGCCTACGCGTTCGTCGCCATGACCAAGGACATGCTGATCGGCGCGCGCGACCCCATTGGCATTCGCCCCCTCGTGCTCGGCCGCCTCGGCAATGCCTTCGTGCTGGCGTCTGAAACCTGCGCGCTCGACATCGTCGGCGCCGAGTTCGTGCGCGAAATCGAAAACGGCGAGATCGTCATCATCACCAAGGAAGGCGTCGAGAGCCACCGCCCGTTCGGCAAGACGGCGCCGCGGCCATGCGTGTTCGAATACATCTATTTCGCGCGGCCCGACTCCATCGTCGGCGGCCGGCAGGTCTACGACGTGCGCAAAGCCATGGGCGCACAACTCGCCAAGGAAACACCCATCGCCGCCGACGTGATCGTCCCCATCCCCGACGGCGGCGTACCAGCCGCAATCGGCTTCAGCCAGCAGAGCAGCATTCCGTTTGAACTCGGCATCATCCGCAACCACTATGTCGGGCGCACCTTCATCGAGCCCGAGCAGAAGATCCGCCAACTGCGCGTCAAACTCAAGCACTCCGCCAACCGCTCGGTCGTCAAAGGCAAGCGCGTCGTACTGATCGACGACAGTCTCGTGCGCGGCACCACCAGCAGCAAGATCGTGCAGATGATGTTTGAGGCCGGCGCGCGCGAAGTCCACATGCGCATTTCCAGCCCACCGATCACGCATCCGGATTTCTACGGCATCGATACCCCGCGCACGACCGAGTTGCTGGCTGCCCAGCGCAGCATCGAGGAGATGCGCGAATACATGGGCGCCACCAGCCTCGCTTTCATCTCGGTCGACGGCATCTACCGCGCCATGGGCTTTAACGGTCGCGACATGCGGCATCCCCAGTTCACCGACCACTGTTTCACCGGAGACTACCCCACCCGCCTTGTCGATCACGACGGGATCGAGGATGATCCGCAATTGTCGCTGCTGTCGGAAATGCGCAGCTTGTAATTCTGAGTTTTGCCATGACACAACCTCGCATGGATGGTCGGCTGGCGCTTGTCACAGGTGCTACGCGGGGCATCGGGCGCGCGGTCGCTCTGGCGTTCGCCAAAGCCGGCGCACACGTCATCCTGACCGGACGCACCGCCGGCGCGCTCACTGAGGTAGACGACGAGATCCGCTCAGTCACCGGTAAACCTGATGGCGCCACCCTCATCACGCTGAACCTCAAGCATGGCGACAAGATCGACGCGCTCGGCCCCTCGCTCTACACCCGCTTCGGCAAACTCGATGTCGTCGCCGCCTGTGCCGGCATTCTCGGCACGCTAACGCCGGTCGGACACATCACAACGGACGCCTGGGCCGAGGTGATGGATATCAATCTGACGGCCAACTTGCGCTTGATCCGCACGCTGCATCCACTGCTCGAACGATCGGAAGCCGGTCGTGCCATCTTCGTCACCTCCGGAGCCGCGGTCGCCAAGAATGCCTACTGGGCCCCCTATGCCGTTTCCAAGGCCGGCCTCGATGCCCTGGTCAAAACCTATGCGCTGGAAGTCGCCAACACCAACGTGCGCGCCAACCTGCTGAGCCCCGGTCCGATTGCAACGGCCATGCGCGCCAAGGCGTTTCCCGGCGAAGACGCGAGCACACTGAAAACAGCCGCCGACATCGCTCCCGCCTTTATCAAACTCGCCGATCCCAAGTTGACGGAAAACGGCCGAATTTACGATGCCAAAACGACAAGCTGGCTTGGGTAGAACGCGTGCCGCGAGAGGGGCATCTGCCCACCCAGAACGGAGAGCGAGCTCCCCGAACCCTCCCCTTTTGATATTCTTTCAGTTAGAAGACGGGCGGTCCGGAGGGCGTCCCTCCGGTTAACGTGTGAGGGCTAGCTCTCACTTTGCGCGGCAGCGCAATCGACACGATGCAGCGCGGAGCACCCAATGACAGCCCCCTTTGACCTGATCCTCGCCGGCGCGACCGTCGTCAATCACGACGGCGCTGGTATTCGCGACATCGGCATTCGCGATGGCCGCATCGCCGGCCTCGACAATTTAGCAAAGGCCAAGACGCGCGAAATATTGGACGTCCGCGGGTTGCATATTCTGCCGGGCGTCATCGACAGTCAGGTGCATTTCCGCGAACCCGGCCTGACGCAT
This sequence comes from Hyphomicrobiaceae bacterium, assembly GCA_025351355.1. Lineage (GTDB taxonomy): Bacteria > Pseudomonadota > Alphaproteobacteria > Rhizobiales > Hyphomicrobiaceae > JABFRJ01. The sequence goes on along the minus strand of JANXWC010000141.1, from coordinate 9,333 downwards.
AAAGAAGATCTGGAAACCGGCAGCCGCGCAGCTGTCATGGGCGGTGTCGTCGGCGTGTTCGAGATGCCCAACACTAAGCCGCTGACAACCACCGCCGCTACGCTATCAGCCAAAGTTGCCGCCGCCCGCGACCGCATGTTCTGCGATTTCGCGTTTTACGTCGGCGGCACCCGCGAAAACATCGGCGACATCCCGGCGCTCGAAAAACTGGAAGGCTCGGCCGGCATCAAGGTGTTCATGGGGTCGTCGACGGGCGATCTGCTGGTCGATGACGAGCCGCATCTCGACCGCATCGTCTCGGCCATCTCACGCCGCGCCGCCTTCCATGCGGAAGACGAAGCGCGGTTGATTGCGCGTATGCCGCTCCGCCGCCCCGGCGATCCCACGTCGCATCCGGAGTGGCGCGATCCGGAGGCCGCATTGATCGCCACGCAACGTCTGGTGCGGTTGGCTGAAAAACATCGCCGCCGCGTGCACGTGTTGCATATCTCGACGGCCGAGGAGATCGCGTTCCTCGGCGCGCACCGGGATTGGGCCAGCGTCGAGGTGACACCGCATCATCTGACGCTGACCGCACCCGACTGCTACGAGCGCCTCGGCACCTACGCGCAGATGAACCCACCGGTGCGCGACCTCAGGCATCGCGACGCGCTATGGGCCGCCATCGCCGATGGCACGGCCGACGTGCTCGGCTCCGACCACGCACCGCATACGCGCGAGGAAAAGGATCACGCCTATCCCGCCAGCCATTCTGGCATGACCGGCGTGCAGACGCTCGTGCCGATCATGCTCGATCACGTCAACGCCGGTCGTCTGTCACTCGCCCGCCTTGTCGATCTCACCAGTCATGGTCCGGCGCGCCTTTTTGGACTTGCCGGCAAAGGCCGCATCGCCATGGGCTACGACGCCGATCTCACCATCGTCGATCTCACCCGCACAGAGACGATCACCAACGCGCAGGCGCTATCCCGCTGCGGCTGGACGCCCTATGATGGCACCAAGGTCAAAGGCTGGGCCGTCGGTACGTTCGTTCGCGGGCACCGCGCCATGTGGCAAGGCGAACTGGCGGCCCGCGCGCACGGCCAACCGATCCGCTTTCATGAGGCGGGGTGATAGTCGGCGGCAGTTTCGGGCTGTCATTTCGGTTGGTCGGGTTTTGTCGGGATTTCGGGGCGCGCTTCACAAAGCCAGGCTTCACAAAGTTCTGCTGCAACCGCTGGAAAGCGTGTGGTGAGGCAACGGACGCGCGTCGTGCAGACGGCCTCGGTGCCTGCGGGGCATGACGGCTTGCCTTTCGCGCGCACATCCAGACACGACGGCGCGGCGTCAACACGCGAAGACGCAAGGCATGTCACGAGCGCCACTTCAAACACGACAACCGCGAGTCCGGGCGGCACACGTCGAACGGCTCCGACCCACCGCCAACAGTTTGCCAATTTGGCCGCAGCCTCCCGCATCGATTTTCCTGTCCACCAGCGACGAGCGCGGCAATATTCTGACAGACGCACGAATTCTTTCTGCGCCTCTCGCACGACCCTAAGGTCCGTCCGCGCCGGCATCAAGGCGGCAGTGATCCTGATGGCGCTGGCGGCAGTTCAGCCAGCGGCCTATGATCCAAGCCCGACAATGTGCGCCGCCACCGGCGCCAATCGCGGGAGATCCACAATGCCCCATGAAAACAGCGTCACCATCGAGCGCGACGGCCCCGTCACCATCCTCACCATCAATCGGCCCGAGCGGCGCAATGCGGTCGATGGCGCGACCGCACGGGCGCTGTTTGCGGCGTTCCAGGAGTTCGATGCCGACACATCCGCGTCTGTCGCTGTCTTCACCGGGATCGGCGAAACTTTCTGCGCCGGCGCCGATCTCAAGGCTGTCGCTGTCGGCGATCTCGAACGCCACAGCACTGTCGGCGGTCGCCACACCATCGCGCCGATGGGGCCGAGCCGGCTGGTGTTGTCAAAACCGGTCATCGCGGCGATCGAAGGTTACGCGGTCGCTGGTGGCACCGAACTCGCATTATGGGCCGATATGCGCGTCTGCTCGGAAAGCGCTGAATTCGGCATCTTCTGTCGCCGCTTCGGCGTACCATTGATCGACGGCGGTACCATCCGCCTGCCTCGTCTGATCGGCCAATCCCGCGCGCTCGACATGATCCTCACCGGCCGCCCCGTCAAAGCCGACGAAGCCCTGTTGATGGGGCTCGCCAATCGCGTCGTACCGGCGGGTCGCGCACGCGCCGAAGCCATCAAGCTCGCGCACGAGTTGGCCGCGTTCCCGCAAGCCTGCCTGCGTAACGATCGCCGCTCCGTCTATGCGCAATGGGATCGCGACTTCGATGCGGCTTTGATGGACGAGATGCGCGACGGCCTCGATGTTGTCGCGTCCGGCGAAACCGTCGATGGCGCGACAGCTTTTGCCGCTGGTAAAGGCCGGCACGGCAAGTTCTAAAGACGTTGTGAAAAGTTGATCGCGCTGCGAGAAGGGCTGCCGCCCTTCACCCGCTCGGGCGCACAGCTCCCGAGCCCTCAGTCCTTTTTTTAAAAATGCTGGTGGCTTGGCTGTGTCCCACCGATTGGAACGCAAGAACAAGCCCTTCCCACGCGGACCGGACCTTGCTATAGGCGCCGTGGGCTACCTCTCCCCACCGAGAGGCAACTATCTGGAAGGATAGATTAATGACGTCCACTGCAAAGCCCGGCAAAAGGCCGGCTATTTCGCATTTCTCTTCCGGCCCCTGTGCCAAGCGCCCGGGCTGGTCCCTCCAGACCCTCGAAGGCGCTTTCCTCGGCCGCTCGCATCGCGCGAAGGAAGGCAAAACGCGCCTCAAGTTGGCGATCGACAAAACCAAGTCGCTGCTGGGAGTTCCCGCCGGCTTCCACTGCGCGATTGTGCCGGCATCCGACACGGGCGCCTATGAAATGGCGATGTGGGCGATGCTCGGCGCGCGCGGCGTCGATGCGTTGTCATGGGAGAGTTTCGGCGCCGGCTGGGTCACCGACATCACCAAGCAACTGAAGCTCAAAGACGCCCGTGTGCTGACCGCCGACTACGGTCATTTGCCCGACCTGAGCAAAGTCGATTTCACCCGCGACGTGCTGTTCACGTCGAATGGTACGACATCCGGCGTGCGCATTCCGAATTACGACTGGATCCCTGCCGACCGCGGCGGCTTGACGTTCGCCGATGCAACGTCGGCCGCTTTCGCGCAACCGATCGACTGGACGAAGGTCGATGTGATGACGTTCTCCTGGCAGAAGGTGCTGGGCGGGGAAGCCGCGCACGGCATGCTGATCCTGAGCCCGCGCGCCGTCGCGCGATTGGAGAGCCACATACCGGCATGGCCCATGCCGAAGATATTCCGCATGACCAAGTCGGGCAAGTTCATGAAGGAAATCTTCGAGGGCGTGACGATCAACACACCGTCGATGCTGGCGCTGGAAGATTATCTCGACGCACTTGCCTGGGCCGAGAAAATCGGCGGTGCAAAGGCGCTTGCTGCGCGTGCCGATGCCAACGCTGGCGTTCTCAATAGCTGGGTCGATCGCACCGCATGGATCGAAAACCTTGCCGTGGTGCCAGCGACCCGCTCAAATACCAGCGTCTGCCTTAGGATCGTCGATCCCGCGGTAACGATACTGTCGCTCGATGCACAAGCCGCATTCGCCAAGGCCATCGCAGCGCTGCTCGACAAGGAGGGCGTCGCCAATGATATCGCCTTCTATCGCGACGCCCCGCCGGGATTGCGCATCTGGACCGGCTCGACGATAGAACTGAGCGACGTCGAAGCGCTGACGCCATGGCTCGATTGGGCATTCACGAGCGAAAAAGCGAAGCTCGCCGGTTGATGCGCTGACCGTAGGTTGGGTCAAGCCATCTTCGGGCGCGACCCAACAACGGCGGACGTCGAAGATAAAGTGTTGGGTGGCGCTGAAACGCTTGACCCAACCTACAATCCCAAGCCTCACCGTTTGATATTTTTCGCCCCACCTCAGGAGGCAATCATGACCAAACCTCGCGTTCTCATTTCCGACGAACTTTCTCCGGCTGCCGTGCAGATTTTCAGGGATCGCGGCGTCGATGTGACATTCGAGCCCGCGCTCGGCAAAGACAAGGACAAGCTCGCGCGCATCATCGGGGATTACGATGGTCTCGCGATCCGTTCGGCCACTAAGGTCACCGACAAGTTACTCGCCGAGGCCAAGGGGCTGAAGGTGATCGGCCGCGCCGGCATCGGCGTTGACAACGTCGACATCAAGGCTGCGACCGCGCGCGGTATTATCGTCATGAACACGCCGTTCGGCAATTCGATCACCACAGCCGAGCACGCGATATCGATGATGATGGCGCTCGCCCGTCAGATCCCCGAAGCCGATCGCTCGACGCAGGCGGGCAAGTGGGAAAAGTCGCGCTTCCTGGGCGTGGAACTCTATTCCAAGACACTCGGTGTGATCGGTTGCGGTAACATCGGCGCCATCGTCGCCGATCGCGCCATCGGCCTCAAAATGAAGGTGATCGCCTTCGATCCGTTCCTGTCGGATGAGCGTGCGGTGACACTCGGAGTGGAGAAAGTTGAGCTCGCAGACCTCATCAAAAGGGCCGATTTCATTACGCTACATACGCCGCTGACCGACAAGACGCGCAATATTCTCAGTCGCGAGGCACTGGCGAAAACAAAACCGGGCGTGCGCATCGTCAATTGCGCGCGCGGTGGCCTGATCGACGAAGCGGCACTCCTCGACGCGCTAACGTCCGGCCATGTCGCAGGTGCGGCACTCGACGTGTTCGAGGTGGAACCGGCGAAGGAAAATCCATTGTTCGGCACGCCCAACTTGATCTGCACACCCCATCTCGGCGCCGCCACCGGAGAAGCGCAGGAAAACGTCGCGCTACAAGTCGCTGAACAGATGTCGGACTACCTGCTGCGCGGCGCCATCACCAACGCGGTCAACTTCCCGTCGATCACAGCGGAGGAAGCGCCGCGGTTGCGCCCCTTCATCAAGCTCGCCGAACAGCTTGGCGCGTTTGCCGGCCAGCTGACCGAGACGCAGATCAAGGGCATCAGGATCGAATACTCCGGCGCGGTCGCCGCCCTCAACGTCAAGCCATTGACGGCCGCCGCCGTTGCCAACGTGCTCAAGTATCACATGGGCGAAGGTGTCAACATGGTTTCTGCCGTCAGTCTCGCCGAGGAGCGCGGCGTACGCATTGAGACGACGACGGTAGGGCAGGCCGGCGCCTATGAAAGCTACATCAAACTGACCGTCATGTCGGACGCCTACCATCGCGCGGTGGGCGGCACGGTGTTTGCCGACGGCCGGCCGCGCTTCATCCAAGTGCGCGACATCAATATGGAATTCGAACTGACGCCAAACATGCTGTTCGTGCGCAATGCCGACAAGCCGGGTTTCATCGGTCGGTTCGGCGCCGTCATGGGCGAGGCCGGCGTCAATATCGCCACGCTCAACCTGGGCCGCGACAAGCCGGGCGGCGATGCGATCTGTCTGGTGTCGGTGGACGAGCCAATTTCGGATGTGGTGCTCGCCGAGGTCAAGGCGTTGCCGCAAGTCATTCGCGCCAACCGGCTGAAATTCTGAGTTGACGGCAGACCTGCGGCTAAAACGTCGGGCGGGATTGGTCATGCCAATTCCGCCCGTTTTCGTGCGATAGGTTGGGTAACTTCAGCGCGTGCTGGCGAGGACCAGCGGCGTTTTGATTTTGGCTGCGGCGATAACTTGAGAGGCTTGGCAGGAAACGCAATCGAGCGGGAATCGCTGGTGGAATGCGCCGGCGACGCCGATGGCAAGACTGAGACCCATGGTCGATGCGACGACAAGGTTGGCGAACACTTGGACGGCATGCTGTACGGCGAGGATCATGATGGCAACCCTTACACAAAACGAGGAGGACGACCGGCCCGGCGATTGAACGGTGGACTCAAACCCTTCAGCGCCGATTGCGTTCACGATAAATCAAGGTTGGTTAAATCGGCGTTAAGGTTGACGAGAAATGAAGATGCCTTGACCCGCTACAGCGACAAAAGATCGCCACGGAGAACATCCGCGTGAGTGACAAGCCTCCCAACGACGACGAACAAAACCGGCTCTCAGCGCGGGCCGCGCGCTACGTGCGCGTCGGCGGCAATATCGGTGCGTTCGCGGCCAAGGCCGCGGGTCAGCGCATGTTCGGCATCGAGCGGGATCAGGCGCAGTCGGCCAGCGAATTGGCTGCCGCCCTCGGTGGTCTGAAGGGGCCGATCATGAAGGTGGCGCAACTGCTCTCCACCATTCCCGAGGCGCTGCCGAAGGAGTACGCGGCGGAGTTATCGCAACTGCAGTCGCAGGCGCCGCCCATGGGTCCGGCTTTCGTGCGCCGCCGGATGATCGCCGAACTCGGTCCTGACTGGGCCAAGCGCTTCGCCAACTTCGAGCCTAGCGCTGCGGCGTCGGCGTCGCTCGGCCAGGTGCATCGCGCGACCGGATTGGATGGTCGCGCCCTCGCCGTCAAACTGCAGTATCCCGACATGCAGTCTGCTGTCGAAGCCGATCTCAATCAGCTCAAACTGTTATTTGCTCTTCATGCCCGCATGGATCGGGCCATCGATACCGCCGGCATCCTGTCGGAGATCTCGGCACGGCTGCGCGAGGAACTCGATTACAAACTCGAAGCCGGGCACATGGCACTGTACGGCGAGATCCTCAAGAATGCCGCCGACATCCGTATTCCCGAGGTAGTACCGGAACTTTCCACAGGGCGTCTTTTGACCATGACCTGGATGGAGGGCAAGCCTGTGCTCTCCTACACGGAGGCGCCGCTCGAAGACCGCAACCGCATTGCGCTGGCGATGTTTCAGGCGTGGTGGTTCCCCTTCTCGCACTATGGTGTCATTCACGGCGACCCGCACCTCGGCAACTATTCCGTCATCGAACGCGACGGCACACCGGCGGGCCTCAATCTGCTCGATTTCGGCTGTATCCGCACGTTTCCCGTCAAATTTGTCGGCGGCGTCGTTGATCTCTATCGCGGCCTGCTCGAAGGCGACCGCCCGCGCATCGTGCACGCCTACGAGACCTGGGGCTTCGAAAAGCTCAGCAATGAGTTGATCGACGTGATGAACGTGTGGGCGAAATTCATCTACGGCCCGCTGCTCGACGACCGCGAACTCAAAATTGCCGAAGACGTGCCGCCTGGCGAGTACGGCCGCCGCGAGATGGGGCAAGTCCATAAGTCGCTGAAGGAAATGGGACCGGTCAAAGTGCCGCGCGAATTCGTCTTCATGGATCGGGCGGCGATCGGTCTCGGTGGCGTGTTTCTGCATCTGGGCGCGCGCGCGAACTGGTATCGCCTGTTCAACGAGACGATCGAGGGTTTTGATCTTGAGACCGTCGCCGCCCGCCAACGCGCAACCTTCGCCGTCGCAGGCGTGCCGCTGCCCGTTTAGATCAGATGCGGCGGGCGGTGCAGATGCCGACCCCGTTGGCCGGGCGTTAGCCACGCACCGCTTTGATCGTGGCTTTGACCCAAGCCCATGCGCTCCCGCGCATGTTGGGCAACGATTTCAGCACTGCCTTCGCGCCTTCGCGGACATAGCAAAGATAGACGCTGGTATAGGCCTTGCCAGCAAGGCTAATCGGCAACGCATAATCTGCGACACGCAGCGCGCCATCCGCCCATTCGAGCTTGTACTCGTGACGCGGTGCCAGAAAATCGAGCATCGTCACGCCAGTCGCAAAAGCCTGTTCAACAAGCCGCTCCATATGAAACGCACCCGGCGCGCACCTCTCGAATTTGAGCCCGTAGGCGAGGATGTGCAGCGCCTGCCGTCCCTTGACCGTGACGGTGATGGCGGCGTTGGCAATCTCGCCACCGGTTGTCAGCAGCGACACCTGTGCGCCCGTCGGTCGCTGCACGCCAGCGCAGACATCGGCGAAAAATCGCTCGCTGCGCGGATCAGCGAAGGTACGCGAGAGCTGGCCGCGCGTCTTGAGCCACGCGCGTTTCAACACCATCGTGGTGGCGGCCGCATCGGCAGCTGCGCGCTGTGACAGCTGCCAATCAAGCCCGATGGCGCCGTGTTCGGCCAACCGCCTCTCTTGCCGGCGGCGGTTCTTTTTGACCTTGGTCGAAAAGCGCCGATCGAAAGCCTCCTGACCGCCTGCCGCTGCAAGGTCGGCATAAGGTGCCGCCTCCGCCCCCGTCATCTCAGCCTGCATACGGGTCAGCACGGGTGCGATGATCGCGTCGTCGCGGACCTTGGCCAGGCGGACCACGTCTGCACGGGTGCGGCTGATGCCGAAGCGCAGGGCCTGTTCGACGACCGCTTCCTGATCAGGCACTTGCTCGGCTATAGCGTCGCCGTACTGGCTTACCGGCGCGCCCATGAACACGAGTTGCTTGAGACCGACGACACGCTCGAGTGCCAGCGGCAGCACCGCGATCAGCCGTCCCTCGCGCCGCACGGTGACAATGGCAAGCGTGGCGACATCGTCCACGCAAAAATGGTTGGTCCAATGCCACAGCCAATTAAAGGTCTGGAACATCTGTTCACCGCGGCCGGCGTGTTCGAACAAGGAAATCCAGTCAGCTTCGAGAGCATCGAAGCCGGCGCGCGTGGTCACGAGTTGCAGGTCGTCGGCGGCGCACGCGGGCCGTGAAATCACGTTGGCGACCGGCAACCAATCGATTGCTCGGCCGGTCGGCGCAGGTGCGGCCGTTCCAGTTTGGAACAGGGAAACGGAAGCGGAGCCGGCCATGCTGATAAATTCCCGATAGAGATGAACTCTAACGGGACCGATGCAACCCCGGTGCCACCCCGCGGCGAGGAAATTAACGCTGCCGCGAGGCGTCCTGGGTCGTTATTTCAGATTGCCGCAGAAGCGCTGGATGCGCGTGCACGCATCCTCAAGATCCTTAGTGGACGTCGCGTAGGAAATGCGGAACGCCGGGCTCATGGCGAATGCCGCGCCATGGACCACCGCCACGCCTTCCTCGTCCAGCAACGTCGTCGCGAACACTTCGTCGCTGCTGATGGTGACACCGGACCTGGAGACCTTGCCCATCGCGCCTTCGCAGGACGGATAGACATAGAACGCGCCTTGTGGCGTCGGGCATTTGAGACCACGCGCCTGATTGAGCATGGAGACCACGAGATCGCGCCGTTCCATGAAGATCTTGTTGTGCTTGGGGATGAAGTCCTGCGGCCCATTGAGCGCTTCGACGGCCGCCCACTGGGTGATCGACGAGGGGTTCGACGTCGATTGGCTCTGCAGCTTGCACATCGCCTTGATCAGCGGTTCCGGTCCGGCCCCATAACCCAGCCGCCAGCCGGTCATG
>JANXWC010000114.1 GCA_025351355.1 Hyphomicrobiaceae bacterium | reverse complement strand
GGACAACACGGCGCGGCTGTGGGACGCCGATGGCAAGGAGGTGGCCGTCCTCAAGGGGCACACCGGCGCGGTCTGGAGCGCGGCCTTCAGTCCCGACGGCCGTCGCATCATCACCGCGTCGGGGGACAACACGGCGCGGCTGTGGGACGCCGATGGCAAGGAGGTGGCCGTCCTGAAGGGGCACACTGGTGCGGTCTACGGCGTTGCTTTCAGTCCCGACGGCCGTCGCATCGTCTCCGCGTCGAAGGACAATACGGCGCGGCTGTGGGACGCCGATGGCAAGGAGCTGGCCGTCCTCAAGGGGCACACCGGCGAAGTCAATAAGGCTGCCTTCAGTTTCGACGGCCGTCGCATCATCACCGCGTCGGATGACAATACAGCGCGGCTGTGGGAAGCCGACGGCAAGGTGCTTGCGGTCCTCAATGGGCACACCGGCTCGATCTCGAGCGCGGCCTTCAGTCCGGACGGCCGTCGCATCATCACCACGTCGGATGACAAGACGGCGCGGCTGTGGGACGCCGATGGCAAGGAGCTGGCCGTCCTGAAGGGGCACTCCGACAGGGTCAGGAGCGCGGCCTTCAGTCCCGACGGCCACCGCATCATCACCGCGTCGGCCGACAAGACGGCACGGCTGTGGGACGCCTTGGACTCCACCCAGGCCTACGTCGATCTTGCCAAGCGGCGTGTGCCGCGGTGCCTGACGACCGAGCAGCGCAGGAGCATCTATAAATCGACCGTCCCACCGCTGCCGGCGTGGTGCTTGACCGAAAAGAAATGGCCCTACGTCGATGGCAAGGCCGATATCACTGTAAAGTAAAACGTCACAGCCACAGAACGTGAGGTGTGGTTTGCGCCCGAGTTTCATTCTCCAAATGGACGAAAGTTGGCAACGGTTTTTCCTCGCGGCGGTCGTCTGCTTTTGCATTTGCGTCGTGCCACACTCCAACGCGGTCGCCAAAGACCCGGCCTGGACGTTGCTGAAATCATTCGAGATTGATTTATCCAAAGCGACACGGGATGTCAGTCTTATCGATCCAGCGGCGACATCCGAATTGCCCCGATCGCGCGCCGTAAAACTGGTTGCCCGGCGCGGCGATATCGTCTTGAAGCGCGTCGTGATCACCTACGCGACGGGGCAGATCCACTATGAGGATCGTCGCATCGACCTCAGCGAGACCGATCACACTAAGCCGATCGATGAGCGCGAGGAGGCGCGCGTCGTGTCTGCAGTTTCTTTGGTGATTGAGCCGCAGAAAGATGCGACTGCCGCGATCCTGGAAATCTGGGGTCTGGTGGTGCCGGACGAGCCAGAACTATTTTCTACGAGTGGCCTAAAGCCGGGAGATAAATTCACCGAGGTTCAGGTGTTGTTCGGCACGACGCGGCGCCAGGAATCCGACCGGATCAAAATTGCTGCCGACAAGAGTGAAAGAAAACTGGCGTCGTTCAGCGGCGATATTGCAAACTCGGCTGATGGCGCTGGAGATCAAGCGGTTCCAATGCTGACCCTCGGACGCGCTGTCGTGACGGTACCGTTGGAGCGCTTGATGGGCACATTGCCGCGTCCGGAAATTGATCTGGTGGTCACTCGCTTCGAGTACCGCCGGGAAGACCCGGCCAAAGATTTCACGCTTGCCGCCGTCGACGTGCAATCGCGCACCGAATTCTTGGCGAGTCTCAATTCAAGATTGGGTGCCGCGGTAGAATTCAAGCGCAGCGTGTTCCTGTTCGTGCACGGGTACAATGTGAGTTTCGATGATGCGCTTTACCGCACGGCGCAACTCGCCCACGATATGCACTTCGACGGTCCGGCGCTGTCGTACAGCTGGCCGTCCAGCGCTACGACGACTGCATATCTGCACGACCGCGACGCGGTGAAATCGTCAAGGCAGGGGCTCTTTGACCTGCTTGGACTCGTCGCAAGTCAACCGGGCGTCGCCAGTGTCAATATCATCGCCCACAGCATGGGAAATGATCCTGTGTTGGAAGTCCTCAGCAAGCGGCGCGACGACTTGGCTTTGGGCGCCAAAGTCAGCGATTTCAAACTCAATGAAGTGCTGTTCGCGGCTCCCGATGTGTCGCAATCCGTGTTCCGGCTGCAGGCGCGCGATCTCAAATCGGTGGTGAAGGGCGGCGGCACGCTTTACGCCTCCTCAAACGATCTTGCCCTGGCTGCTTCCAAGCGCGTTTCGAGCGGGACAGTCAGAGCCGGCGACGTCCCATCGACAGGCGTGCTGTTGCTGCCCGGCGTCGACACGATCGATATTTCGTTGGCAAGCTCATCGATGTTCGCGTTAAATCACACGACGTTCGCCGAACGGGCGCAACTCGTCGGCGACATCAAGGAGCTGTTCAAAAGCGGAGCGCGACCACCCAGCAAGCGCGGCAGCTTTCTCGAACTCATCAACAAATCACCGCAACCCTATTGGCGATATTCAGTCCCGAAGCGGAGCCAATGAACACCATTCGTCATGTGTGAAACCCGCCACAGGCGTTCGTTTGACCAAATTGCAGAGGAAATTGTCGATCGCCAAACTTAACCGCCGAGAAATAAAATGTCTCATTGCGCAATCAAATGGATCTTGACGCTGCTACTCGTGTGCCTGGGTGGAACCGCAGCCAGGGCAGAAAAAAATCTCGCCTTTATTTTTGGAACTGGAAAATACGATAATCTACCGGTTCTGCCGCGTCCCATCAGTGATGCGCGCGCCGTTGCCGGGTCACTCCTCAGGCTGGGATACAAAACTACGATAGTCGAGGATGCCACCCGACAGCAGTTCGCCGAAAAATGGCAGAACTTCCTCGAAGATATCGCACCGGGCGACACCGTCGTCTTTTTTGCAGCATCGCACGGCGTGAGTGTCGATGGGCGCAACTATCTTATCCCGAGTGATTACCCTCGCATCTCGAGCGCCTCGTCGGAGCGTATCGGGCGCGAGGCGCTCGGCGTTGATGGTTTGCTGGCCGACATACGAAATCGGCGCCCCCGCGTTACCGTGGCGATCCTGGACGCGTGTCGTGACGATCCCTTCCGTACCTCTGGTGCCAGGGGAAGCTTGAGTTTGGGTTCAGGCGGCCTGTCAGCGATCCAGGCGCCTGCCGGCACCTTTATTATGTACTCCGCAGCCGAGGGTTCGCCAGCCTACGAGGATTTGGCAAATGGCGACAACGATCCAAACTCGGTATTTGTTCGACTGCTATTGCCATTGATGGAAGTCAAAGGGCTGCCGATATATACCTTGGCACGGCAGCTGCGGAATGACGTTGCACAACTGACGCGACTGACTGGGTCATCACAGATCCCGGCCTTCTACGACAACGTGTTGAATGATTTCTGCCTCGCAGGCTGCGACGGTGGTGCTGCGCCGGCGGTCATCGCCAGCGTTGCGCCGGTGATATCGCCGGCTGCGCAAGAATGGGTCGATGTTCAAGATTCGAGATATCTACCAGTTCTCGAGGCCTTCAAAGAAAAATACGCGTCGGACAAGGTCTATGCGGAGCTAGCTTCGGGCCGCATCGTCGAAGTGAAGCGAGAGCAATTGTACCGCCGTAGGGGTACCGAAGCGGTAAGTCAGGCGCCATCGGTCTCACGCGGCCCCCGCAACCTTGCGTTCGTCATCGGCATTGGCACCTATAAAAATATTCCGGATAAATCACTGCCGCGGGCGCTCACGGACGCCAATGCAATCTCGGCAGCGTTAACCGACGTCGGATTTGAGGCCGCCACCCAGGTCGATTTGACGTATAGTGAGTTCAGCAGGACCTGGGGCGAATTTGTCAATCAGATCCGCCGGGGTGACACTGTAACTGTATTCTTCTCCGGCCATGGCATCCAGATTGACGGATTGAACTACCTGTTGCCTGCAGATGTTCCAAAACCCAATTTAGGCAGGCAGGAGCAACTGAAGCGCAACTCAATGAGCCTGTCTGAGATGCTCGCGGAAGTGAGAACACGCGCCCCGCGCATTGCAATCATGATCGTCGATGCCTGCCGGGACAATCCCTTCGACGTTCAAGGCAAGAACTTGCTCGATGCGCGCGGCCTCGCCGGAATAAGTCTGACCGCCGACGCCGCGGAAAAGACCGGCCAAGCTCCAAAGGCCCAGGCAGTTGGGCAGTTCATCATGTTCGCGGCGGGCGAAGGCGAGAAGGCATTGGAAAAATTGGAAGCCCCACCCGGTTCTCCAGATCCGGCCAAATTCGATACCGACCCCTATTCGCTTTACACGCGCAAGCTGATCCCTCTGCTCAAGACGAAGGGAATCAGAATTCACGATCTTGCACGCCAGATCAGAGAGGATGTCAGTGAGCTGGCGCTCACGATGGGACACTCGCAGAACCCGGCCTACTACGACGGGATCAAAGGCTCATATTGCTTCGCTGGCTGCCAGTAACGCCGGGCATGATCGGACTATCGCGCCATATCTGCCATTTCCTTGCGGATCCATGCAATGTGCTCCGAAGTCAGCAACGAGTAAACGGCTCCATCGCCACATGCAATATTGCCTTTTCTGTTGGCGATGGAGCGGGACACGATGGCCGCCAGAACGAGCCGCTCTTTCCCGTTGCCATCGCGCAAGAGGACATAACCCCCGCCGCCGCTGTCACCGGGACAGGGCCCCACGAGCTTACTGTCCTGCGCCACGATCTCTTTACCGGGCGCGCAGCCAAAATAATCCGCGTCAGGCTTGTCGCCTGGGCCGCTCCCTCGACAATCGAATGAAATGACCGGCACGCGCGCCAATGTCTTGACCTCGCCGGCATCGGCGAGCGCCTGCGTCGTGTGCCCGAAACCGACCACGTTCAGCGCCTTGTCGGCCTTCGGATCGGTGGAATTGAAGTGATCGCGAATGGCATTCGGATCTGGCAGCTGGACGGGACTGTCGACATAATCCTTGGGGATCGCGAACGACAGGCGAAACAGCGCGAGATCCCGCCCGGCGAGGGACAAAACGAATTTTGCGCGATCGGCCCGTGTTGCTCCTTTGGCCGGCTCGCACACGACGCCGCTGGGTGTCCGGACATCGACGACCTTGGCGGCTTGGCGTGAGGCGGGCGCGGTCATGCTGGTGCCGAAGCGGACCACGTAGTTGCGGGCGAACGCGATGCTGCCGCCCGACGGCATCCCGCACGCGCAATGAGCCGCCGTCAGGATAGTCTTGCGATCCTCGAGCAGGACACCCGAGCACAGGTTTTGCGCCGGCGAGCCCGGTTCGAACGAGATCGCCACCTCCGGATATTCTTTCAGACCATCGAGCTTCGACGCGCCGACGGATTTCATGGTGACGCGCTGCTGACCCTCGGCCGATTCCAACGTGTGCTCGACGACGGTCTGCCGCTGCATCGCCCGCAAGGCGGCAAGGTAACGGGGATCGTCGTTGATCGTGAGATCGGCGGGAACTGCCGGTTGGTCGCCATTGGCGCCGGTAAGGCTTTTAGTGGAAGCGCTGCTCTGCCCTCCGGTCAGGCTGCGCGTTCCCGCGTTTTCGATCGCCGCACGCAGCGCTGCAACGTATTTGGATGAGCCCACGGGGCCAGCCTTCAGCGCCTCCTGCTCGATGTCGGCCTCATCGTCCGCGCGAGCGGGCGCGCCTATGGCGACGGCGAGAGTGAAACAAAGTGCGAGCAAGAGTGCACGCATGAAGGTCCCCTTTTCTGGAAAATCTATTTTGCGGTGATATCGGCCTTGCCGTCGACGTAGGGCCATTTCTTTTCGGTGAGACACCACGCCGGCAGCGGCGGCACCGCGGACTTGTAA
This sequence comes from Hyphomicrobiaceae bacterium, assembly GCA_025351355.1. Lineage (GTDB taxonomy): Bacteria > Pseudomonadota > Alphaproteobacteria > Rhizobiales > Hyphomicrobiaceae > JABFRJ01. Next base: position 2,802 of record JANXWC010000114.1, on the reverse strand, counting down.
ATGTTCGCGCGCTGCTGGCGCGTCAGGCATCGCGGCACACGACGCTTGGCGAGGTCGACGTAGGCTTGCGTGGATTCCAAGACGTCCCAAAGTCGCGCCGTGCCGTCGTCCGACGCGGTGATGATGCGACGTCCGTCGGGGCTGAAGGTCGCGCTCGTGACCCAGCCGGCATGCCCCTTCAGGACGGCCAGCTCCTTGCCATCGGCATCCCACAGCCGCGCCGTGTTGTCCCCCGACGTGGTGACGATGCGACGGCCGTCGGGACTGAAGGCCGCGCTCCGGACGCTCGCGGTGTGCCCCTTGAGGATCGCGAGCTCTTTGCCATCGCCGTCCCACAGCCGCGCCGTGTTGTCCTCCGACGCGGTGATGATGCGACGGCCGTCGGGACTGAAAGCAACGCCGTAGACCGCACCGGTGTGCCCCTTGAGAACCGTCAGCTCTTTGCCATCGATGTCCCACAGCCGCGCCGTCTTGTCCTCGGATGCGGTGATGATGTGACGGTTATCGGGACTGAAGGTGGCGCGATAGACTTGGTCGGTGTGTCCATTAAGGGCCGCAAGCTCCTTCCCGTCGCCGTCCCAGAGCAGCGCCGTCTTGTCTGCCGACGCGGTGATGATGCGACGACCGTCGGGACTAAAGGATGCGTTCTCGACAAAATCAGTGTGTCCGCTGAGGACCGCCAACTCCTTGCCGTCGCTGTCCCACAGCCGCACCGTCTTGTCGAACGAGTTGGTGATAATGCGACGACCATCGGGACTGAACACCGCGCTAATGACCTTGCCCTTGTGTCCCCTGAGGACTGCCAGCTCCTTACCCTCGCCGCCCCACAGCCGCGCTGTTTTGTCTAACGATGCGGTGATGATGTGCCGACCGTCGGGGCTGAATACGGCGCTCCAAACGCTCGCAGTGTGTCCCTTGAGAACAGCCAGTTCCTTGCCGCCGCCGTCCCACAGCCGCGCGGTCTTGTCGGCCGACGCGGTGATGATGCGACGACCGTCAGCGCTGAAGGCGGCGCTAAAAACCGGTTCGGTGTGGCCCTTGAGGACCGCCAATCCGTTGCCATCGGCGTCCCACAGTCGTGCCGACTTGTCCTCGGACGCAGTGGTGATAATGCGGCGGCTATCGGGACTGAACGCGGCGCTAGAGATTGGGAGACCATGCACCTTAAAGACTGCCAACTCCTTCCCGTCGCTGTCCCACAACCGCACGGTCTTGTCGAACGATGTGGTAACGATGCGACTGTTGTTCGGACTGAAGGCAGCACTATAGACCGCGTTGGTATGGCCCCTGAGGACCGCCAGCTCCTTGCCATCGCCGTCCCATAGCCTTGCTGTCTTGTCAGATGACGCGGTGATGATGCGACCGCCGTCGGGACTAAAGGCGGCGCTAATGACCTCGCCAGTGTGCCCCGTGAGCACTGCCAGCTCCTTGCCGTCGCCGTCCCACAGCCGTGCGGTGCTGTCATTCGACGCGGTTATGATGCGACGGCCGTCGGGACTAAACGCGGCGCTAGAGAGCGTGCCGGTGTGCCCCGTGAGCACTACAAGTTCCTTGCCGTCGGTGTCCCACAATCGCGCCGTCTTGTCCTCGGACGCGGTGATGATGTGCCGACCGTCGGGGCTGAATACGGCGCTCCAAACGCTCGCAGTGTGTCCCTTGAGAACAGCCAGTTCCTTGCCGCCGCCGTCCCACAGCCGGGCCGAATTGTCCTCCGACGCGGTGATGATGCGACGGCCGTCGGCACTGAAGGCCGCGCTCCGGACCCTCGCGGTGTGCCCGATGAGGACCGCCAGAACCTTGCCATCGCCGTCCCACAATCGCGCCGTTGTATCACCCGAAGCGGTGACGATGCGACGGCCGTCGGCACTGAAGGCAGCCTTATTGACTTCGCCGGTGTGTCCCGTGAGCACTGCAAGCTCCTTGCCCTCGGCGTCCCACAGCCGCGCCGTATCGTCCCAGGATCCGGTAACGATGCGACTGCCGTCGAGACTGAATACCGCGCACAGGACCGCGTCGGTGTGGCCTTGAAGCACCTTGTATTCTCGGATAGCGGCAGTGCTGCTCACCAGCGGCGCCATCACCTCCGACACATACGGACGATCGGCTGCAGCTGGCTCCATTTCATCCCGCATGCGTTCCAGGGCTGCCAGCGCCGCATCCACCGGCTCGCCATCTCTGAGAAAATCTTCGGCTGCGCGCGCCAGCAGTTGCGCCTCGCGCTCGAAGGCAGTCGTATTGACGGCGCGCGCGCCCTCCCTGCAATCGCCGCCGGCGAAGCAAAAGGCACCATCGATTTCGCCGCTGGAGGTGGGCCGCTGCACGTGATTGGCGGCGAGCGCGGCGACGCGGACATCCTCCCTTAGCTGGCGCGCGAGATCATGTATCGCGAGCCCCGGCCGCTCCATCAACGGCAGCAGTTTACGAGTGAACAGCGAGTTCTTGTCGGAGTCGGTCGAGGCTTGGCCGTCGATCCCCGGCAGTTGCTCCAGCGCCGTCTCGTTGGCACTCGCTGCATAAAGCACGATGTTGCCATCTGCGGGCTTGATTACCGCGAGTCCTCCGGTATCGGCGGCGCTCTTGCCATCAACAGCAAACGGATTGTTGCGGCAGGCATCGATGATCGTGATCGTCACGCGCGGCCGTCGCTTGCCGATGTCGCCGATCAGTTCATGCAAGGGTTTAGCGTCGGCCTTGGCCCGACTGAGCTCACTCGTTCCGAATTTTTTGATGTTGCGCGGCAACAGATAGTCCAGGCCTTCGAACTGCATGCCATGGCCGGAAAAATAGACGACGACGGTGTCG
>JANXWC010000113.1 GCA_025351355.1 Hyphomicrobiaceae bacterium | reverse complement strand
GCTGGTCGACAGTGCCTCCGACCTTGCCGACGCGCTCGATGTTGTGTTGACCGAGCATGGGCTGGAACCGGTCGGTGTCGAGGGCACGCGCAAGCTTATCGGCCACGGCATCGCAAATCTGGTCAAGCGAGGATTTGAGGTTCGCAGACACGGCCTCGTCAAAGCCGATCTGGACGCGGCGACCGCGCGCTTCCGCGATCTGTATGCAGAGCGCCTCCCCGCCCGCACCATCGTCTACCCCGGAGTTCCGGGCGCGCTGGATCATCTTCAGGCTGAAGGCTGGCGGCTGGTTGTGTGCACCAACAAGCTCGAAGCCTTCTCGCGTACGATCCTCGATCGTCTCGGCTTGCTCCGCTATTTCGCAGTGGTTGCCGGTCCCGACACGTTCGGCGTCGCAAAGCCCGATCCGCAGCATCTTTTGCGTGCGCTGCCGGCCGGCCGCCCTCAGGACTACATCGCCATCATGGTCGGCGACTCCGAGGTCGATATCGGCGTGGCCAAGTCGGCGTGCCTTCCGGTGGTCGCCGTCACCTACGGCTACAGCCAAACGCCGCTCGCCAGCCTCGCTCCCGATGCGCTGGTTGACAGCTTCGCAGAGGTTCCGGGCCAAGTCGCACGAATTGCGGCGCTCCAGATTTCAAAACATCAGCCAGTCAGGATGAAGGCAGGATCATGAAACCATTGACCGTCGTTGCCACCTTGAAAGCCAAGCCCGGCCTCGAGAGCAAGCTGGGTGAGGCCCTCAAGACGCTCGTGCCGATTACGCGGGCGGAGAAAGGCTGCATGAATTATGACATGCACCAGTCACACGAAGATCCGGGACTGTTCGTCTTCCACGAGAACTGGGTCACACGCGCCGACTGGGAGGCACACATGAAGGCTCCGCACCTCGTGGCGTTCGCATCCGCACAGCCCGAACTTGCGGCGTCCTGGCAGTTGTTCGTTGGTGAAAAGGTTCAGTGACGCAACGTCGTTACCGACAAGGAGCAGACCATCATGAAAATCAAGTTCTATGCTCACGCGAGCTTCCGCCTGGAAGCCGACAACATCGTAGTTGTAACAGATCCGTACACGCCAGCACCGGGCAACAGCGGTTTCGATCGCATTGATGAGCCGGCCGACATTGTCATCATGAGTTCGGCGACCGATAGCTTCCACTCCGACCCGAGCCACGTGCTGGGCAAACCAATCGTGGTCAACGCGCTCGAGCTACCGTTGGAAGGTAAATCCGTCGACCCGATCTTCATCAAGTCCTACCCGGCTTATGAGAGCATGACGTTCGATTATCGCAAAGAGTACAATCGCGATCCCGACGCCAACGCTCTCTACCACTTCGAAATTGGCGGTTTGCGAGTACTGCATATGGGCGACACCGGTGTGCCCGTCCTCGCCGAATATCTCGATGCGTTAAGCGGTAAGGTCGACATCCTGCTGGCGCTGGCTGGCGCGCACGCTACGATCCCGCTCGACGCTCTCGATCATGCGATCAAGGCCATCAAGCCAAAAGTCGTCATCCCGATGCATTATTACAGCGCCAAAGGCGTGCTGAAAATCGAGCCCGTGGAGAAATTCCTAGCCTATCACAAGCCCGAGAACGTGACGCACGTTAAGGGATCGACCTTACAGATTTCGCCTCAGAGCCTGCCCAAGCCGGGATCCGGCGGCGCGCCACACGTGTATGTGCTCGAGCAGTCGAGATGACAGCAGCGGACGTCGACGCCGCCGCGACCGTGACGGCCTTTTGTTCCAGTAGGCCTTTGTAAGCGATCCAGGAAGGCAAGTTCCAAATCGTCACTTCGCGCCAAAACCCGCGCGATCGCACAAGTATCGCCGATCTCGCCGCTTCTGGCCAGTCTTTGATCTGGATCGGGTTGACCGCCTGCCGGGGCGGGCGGCCATCGCGTCGTAAGGCATGCTGGCGATCTGGTGGTTCAGGCGCGGCAAGACCGGGTGTCGTGACAGAGAGGTCTGCGAGCTTCGCTTGGATTGGGAGGTTGAGGTGCCGGAACTGCGCGCTTCGATCTTCATCATTCCTGGCGCGAGGGTCAAGAACGGTCAAGACCGTTTGGTTGTGCTCAACGGGGCGGCTTCTGCCGTTGTCGACGAACGCCGGGTTCGCCATGCCGCCCACGTCTTCGACTTCGCAGGCTGCCCCATG
>JANXWC010000103.1 GCA_025351355.1 Hyphomicrobiaceae bacterium | reverse complement strand
GGTGCCGACGGCTGCCGTCGGCGCGACGCCGAACACCGAGATCAGCAGCGACGTCGTTACCGAGCCGGCGCCGACGCCGGTCATGCCGACCAGAAATCCAATCACCGCGCCGCTCGTTATCAGGCCCGCGGGCCAGCTGAGATATGCAAGATCCATGCGCGGTTATTACCAGAGAACAATAGCTAAAGGACGGGAGAGTCGGCGATCAGCGGGCTGTCATTTAGCCAATGCCGCCTTGATGGCGAGGAAGTCGCGCCACGCATTCTGTTTGGCCAGCGGCGACTTCAGGAGATAGGTCGGTGCGAGGCTGGCGATGGCGCGCACGGAATGACCGCCGATTTCCTGTGCGCGCCACTTCCCGCGCACGCGCATGATGCCGTCGCTGGTGTCCATCACCTGCCGCGCTGCCGCGGCACCGAGCAGCAGCAGGATGTCCGGCCGCACCAGGGCCACTTGGCGTTCCAAAAAGGGTTGGCATACGTCGAGTTCATGGGGGGTCGGATGTCGATTGCCGGGCGGGCGCCAGTAGACGGCGTTGCTGAGGTGACACGCAGCCGACGTGGCTCCGATGGCTACCAGCATCTTTTCAAGCAGCTCGCCGGCAGCGCCATTGAATGGCGCACCGGCCAGATCATCCTCGCGGCCCGGTGCCTCGCCGACGATCATGAGGCGGGCGTGTGCCGCCCCGCGATAGAAACAGAGGTTCTTGGCCGTTGCCTTCAGGCCGCAACCATCGAACGTCGCCAAGGCCTCCGCCAAGGCATCGAGCGTCGCGGCCCCAGCGGCAGCTTTGCGCGCAGCAGCCACGGCAGCATCCGGCGCGGTGGCCACAAAAGCGCGCACAGACGGCGGGGGCGCCGTTGGTGTGGCTATAGAAGGCGCCGCGCGCCGTTCGGCCTGTGGCGCGGCGGGGGGCGGGGCCGGCTGACGCAAAGTGCGGGCTGAGGCAGCGTCAGCCGGACGAGCCGGCGCTGATGCCGCGCGCCGCGCCACCTCCACCGTGCGAGGCATTAGGAAATCGGCGCCAGGTTTGACGGCGCCGCGAGCCAGCCAATTGATCGGTTCGGCGCCCAACGCGACATCAACACCCATCGACTGATACCAGTCGAGCAGGCGCAGGGCGGGCGCGATGGTTAAGGCATCGGTGGTGTCGGTCATGACGGCGGGTGGTCCGAGGGGGGCGACGGCAGGCGACACCTATCACTTGCGGATCATCGGCGGCAAACATTAAGACCGTTCGGTGTGGCGAGATGTGGTAAAATCGGCGATTTCAAAACCTTGCGGTTAAATTTGCTGTTGGACAGGTTTTGCAGTTCGTTGGCTACACCACCTATCACCGACGCCGCTGCCGGCGTCCATGGCCCGTCTGAAGCCCTTGGCGAGGCATTCAGTAGCCGCGCCTCGCAAACTTTTTGGACCAACGCTTATCGTGCCACCACTTCGACGACGGCGGCTTCGCCGGCTTTGGCGGTGAATAACCAGTGCGGACGAAGTTCTGCTCTGCGTCAGCGGTGCCGGCGCTCGTTACCTTGACATACACAATCCTTGGGCGTGACTATGCGTTTGGATGCATTTTTCGGGGGGCGGCCCATAAATCTATGGTCCGCTGCATTTCAGTGACAGATTTTGACTGGTTCCGGCCGGGGGCGGATCCGTTTCGGAGGCAGCCCGTGGACGTCGTTGTGACCTACGAAGGCGGCGGCGCGCGTGGTATTTGGCACCTCGGTGCGTTGCGCGTGCTGGAAGCGTCCCGACGAGAAGGCGAGAAAGACTACGAGGCCTTGCCGATTTACAACGTGCTGGGCGTCAACGGCACCAGCATGGGCGGGCTTGTCGCGTCGCTGCAGGCCGTTGGATACCAAGCCCACCAGATGCTTGACCTGACACCCACCAATTCCTCCGCGCCGGGGAACGGGTGGTTCAGCAAGCTGGTTCAAGTTTTTGACAGGCGCAAAACACCACTGCAACGCAACACTGGCTCAATTGTTTTGGAAAATGCCGGGGTCGCCCAACTGATCAACCTCTTCAACCGGCGCCAGCGCTTGGCGATACGGATGGTCAGCGCGAGCAAATCGCGATCGAGGTTCGTAAACCTGACACTGCCGCTGCTCGCCGTAAGTATGGTATTATTCCCAGTGGCGTTGCTGATTGGATTTATGTGGTTCTACCGCTTGGGGCCGGAACAACATTTGCAAGCGGCACTATTAGCAAGTTTAGTTTTTGCCTTCGCGGTGTGGAAGACGATTCGTCATGGATTGTCCGGTCTTGTTGCCGGTCTTGGGAGCGCCGCGCGCCTTGCTGACCGGCTCGATTTGTGTTTCGCGGTCCCAATGAAGGGCTATGACGACGCAAAAATAAAAGAACTGCACAAACAGATAAAAAGCAGAAAATATACCAGAACCGTAACATTTGCTGATCTGGATGATTATATAAAACGCGTTGATAACGGAACTGCATTGCCCGCTGGCTTTGGCAAACCGATCAGTCTTGCGTTGATCGCCTCCAATATAACGACAGGAAGGTTGGAAAAATTTTCGATAAACAATACGCCTAAGGTACTAATCGCCGAAGCCGTCGCCGCGTCCTGCTCAATTCCAATATTGTTCAAGCCGTTCCGAATGAAAAAGGCCGAAAAAATAAATAACCAGGAAGTGCTTGCAGACAATTATTACGTCGACGGCGCAATTACGTCGAATTTTCCGCTGTGGACCAGCGATATGGCGCGCGCCGCTAATCCTGATCTGATCGCCATGTCGTTTGGAACGATCAGTAATATTAGATATCCTTTGCGCAATTTTGCCGAAAGGGTTGGCGCACTGGTGAATACGGCGATGTTTGGTTCGGGTCCGCTCGAAACCCGCCGCACCCGCAATGCCGCGTTTGTGCACGAGCCGAACGCGAATAATCCCGTGGGGTTGCTCGATTTCGATATGGACTACGACCGCGCTTCGACCGAAATCAATCGTGCGGAGCGGGTGGTTCGAGGGCAGATCGACGTGCGAGCCCGCCGGCGGGAGACGCATGGTAATGCGGCGAGAAATCTGGCGATCGGTTTGGCCGACTTGACCAAAACCAGTCACGCCATCCGCGGCGGTCCCGCCAATGTTACGCGGCCCAACATTCGGGTGTCGTTGTTGCGCCCTGTCAACTTCGGCCAGAATGGACTGAAGAAATATCAGGTTTACTCGAGTAATCCCGACGCTGAACACGTCGATAACGAAATGACGTTCGACGGCTCGCATTCGCTGCCTGGAAAAGCCTGGAACGATAAAGCACCCGCGAAACTGCTCCATATTGCCGAGTTGATCACCCTCGGAAAATTCGATTCTCGTAAATTGATGTGGCGAATGGCACCGAACGGTGAAACCGTCGCGGTGGATCGCCGCCTAAGCTACTGCTGTTGGCAGTCGCAATGGGCGATGAGCCGACGCCTGGACATGGAACCACCCGGCGAAGAGGTTGGATCGCAGCTGCATGTGCGCAATCCCCGTTGGATGGTGGTGTTAGTCGAAGCCGACATCAGCTTGACGGATATCGCGGTCGGCGCGAACCCCGACGTCGCCGATCGCGGTCTAGATATCGCCAGATTGAGCCAGGACTTGAGGTTATTAACGCTTTTCGACGAGTATGAACTCGCGGTCGAAAAATGGAACGTTGATCAATTGCAAGCGTTGGAAGAGTTTGTCGAGCGGTCAACTCAGGAGTGAAGCAATGGCTAAACAACCCCAGACCAATCAGAGCCCAAATGCTGGCGCGATCCCCGAAACGCCGAACCATGCTCCTGCGGTATCTGCCGACGGCGATCGGATCCAAAACCGCCGCGAAGCCATTGCGATGGCGCGGGAAGTTCTGCGCGGTCCGGTCTCACCCGACAGTAGAAGCAAGATCGAGGGCATCATGCGCCAGCTGATCGACCAAAGCGGCAAGAATGACTGACACTCTCGGAGCGGTCGTTTCACAGCCGACCCGTCAGATCATCGTGCCACCACTTCGACGACGGCGGCTTCGCCGGCTTTGGCGGTGAATTCGGCGCGGAAGGTGCGGTTCTGGTGCTTGGCGAGTACCGCGTAGCGGCCCGCTGCCAGGATATGGGTGGGAATGGCGCCCACCGCTTCCTTGACGGTCTCGGCCTTGGTATTGATGATCGCCCAGGACACATCGGCCAGTGCCTCACCGCCCTCATGACCGACCAGCTTGAACGTCATCTTGGCACCGGTTTGCACAAGTGTCGCGTCGGTCAGCTTGCCGGCTTCGACGGTGACGTCGGCGCGTACCCGCGCATTGGCATCGCCGTACGTCGACACGACCTGATATGAACCGGCATTGAGCCGAATGATCAACCCCGGCCGCGCGCCGCTTATCACCTTCACGCGATTGCCCGCCTGATCGCGCTCCTGGTTGAGTACGTCGAGCACGACCGCCCGCTCGGGGGCTGCTTCGCCGCCGGCCAGCACTGCCCTGATGCGCAGCCCACCGGCATTGAGATTGAACACTTCGGCCAAAGGCTTGCCTGCCTCGACCACGATCTTTCGCGTCAACGTCGCCCGGCCGAAGGCGGCGTTGACGATATATTCGCCGGGCTCGAGCTTCAGCCGTGGTGCCGCATCCTTGTGCTGCGACAGCAGTTGCCGCTTGCCGTCACCGCCGGCCGCGTCGCGGAACACGTGCCAGATCATGCCCTGGTCGATCGGCTGGCCGTCCTCGGTCAGGATAGCCGACAAGGCCACGCTCACGCCCGAACTGACAGGCGCGCTGCGTGTTACGGCGCTGCTGTTGACCGCCGGCGCCGCTGATTGCGCCATGGCCGACAACGGACAGCCTAACAGCACTGCCAGTGCCAAAATCATCGTTTTCCCAACGATGCACCACCCGCCACCGCTGCTGGCCACCGCCGGGCGTTTTATCCCCTCCGACTGTCGCATCCCCATTCCCAATTGTTCTGCCTCTTCGATTATTCCAGACGGACGATGCTGACCTCCCCGGGCCGGATTTCTATGGCCTGCTCGCGTCGCTTCCCATTGACCTCCGAGCGCAACGAATACCGGCCCGCCGCCAACAGTTGTGACGTATTCGATGTATCGCCGCTGCCGACCATCCGCCCGTTGGCGTCGACGACGCGCCATGTCGCTGGCTCGAAGGTGTCGGCGCTGCTGGCTGCAATTTCCAGGCGCAACTCCCCGGCCAGGTATTCCAGCGTGACCGCACGATATTCGCCGGCGCGTACATCAATGACTTGTTCCGCCTTTATGGCGGCATTATTGCGACGTGCCTCAACTTTATAACGTCCGGGCGGCACGTCGGCGATGGCCGCTGGACCGGCGAGCACGACCGTCGCGTCGCGGTCGTCGTCGAGGCTTGTCAGCAGAAAGCTGTCTGCCGGTCCGTCCGCTTGCACGGGCGCGGCCTTGCCCAGGCGGGCACTGATCACGATCCGGCTGGCGACGAGCGGCAGTGAACGGCGCACGACTTCACCTGCGGCCACGGCGATACGCTCCCTGGCTTGCAGCGGTCCACGCCGTGCTGCGATCATGTAGGTGCCCGGTGCCACCACGAATTCGGCTGTCGATGCCGCCGAGCGGGCAAGTTCGCGCCTGCCCCGCGGTGCATCCGGGTCATCTTCCTCGATCGTGAAGACGACCGGTTGATTGCCAAATGCAGCATTGCCGCCGATCGGCGGGCCGACGGAGGCCTGCAGGTCCAGGTTGACCCGCCCGCCGGCCTGGCCGACGTCGATCTCGCGGATCTGCCCCGCAGCGACTTCAATTGGCCATGTCGAGCGCAGCTCACCTTGTTCCAATGTCAGCAGCAGCGCGCGTGCGGGCACCAGCAGGCTCGTTTGCCCGTGCGGCCAGACGCCGAGGCGGCGGCCGGCAATCGGTTGCTTGTTTGAGCGCTTGCCGTCGCTGTCGTTGGTACCGTTGCCACGTTCGGCCACCATCACGGTGGCATCGGCGGCCAGCGGCGCCTTGATGCGTATTTCGCCAGCGTTGAATACCACTTCGGCCAGTGCCTGGCCCTTGGCGGCAACCGTAACTGTCGTCTCGCCCTGCACCAGGCCAGCTGTCGCACGCACCTTGTAGCTGCCCGGCTCGGCCGCAATGACCGCATCGACGCCCTCGGTTTCGATCGCCGTATTTGCGGCCGACGCCACCTCCTCGCGCGGCGGTTCGCGGCTGACCAGCCAGCGCACCCGGTGGCCCGCTGCCAACTGGTCCTTGCTGACCAGCGCCCGCACCCGAATGGCCGGCGGTCCCTCACGGCTAAGATCAACTGCCGGTGCGATCGGTGCGGCAATGATTGCTGCCACGACGACCGGCGGCGTGGGCATCGCGGCCGGCGCCAATTTGATGGCCACGCCTGCCGCGTCAGTTGTCCCCAACGCCGCCAATTGCAGCACATCGCCGATGCCGGCGGCGATCCCGGCGCCATCCTGCGCATTGACGTGGCGGCCGCCGGTGGGTTTCGTCAGGCATTGATAACGATTGGCGTCGTCGGGCTTGAGGCCCAGCCCAACCACGTGAACAACAATTCCGGGCGATGCCTCTTGCAGCTCTGCCAGCGCGGCGCAGGGGTCCTGCTGGCAATTGTCGGGATCGTCGTGCAGCAGCACGATGCTCCGTGGGCCCGGTGATTTGCCAAGCAGCCTGGCCGCTTCGCGCAGCGCCGCCGTCAACGGACCCTTGCCGCGCGGATTGAGTTTCTCCAATGGCGTCATGATCCGTTCGGTGAAGGCGGGCGGTGCTGCCGCTTCCGGCTGAGCAATCACCTGCACGTCAGAGCAATCGGCGGCACGCCGGTGCCCGAACGACATCAAGCCCAGCTGCGTCGATTGCGGCGACATCTTGCCGACGGCCGCTTTCACCGCGTCGCGGGCCAGGGCGAGCTTGATCTGCTTGTCGCCATCCAGCTTGCCCCACATCGACCCGGATCCGTCGAAGATCAGCACGCTGCGCGGCGTCGGCTTCGCGTCGGCGCCGCCTTGTGCCATCGCCGTGATCGGCAAGGCCAGCAAGCCAGCCAACAGCGTGGCGGCGACGCATCGCTGCGACAACGCATGCGACATTGTCATTCGGCTTAGACGCGGCTTGTTGCTCATCCTGCTTCCGGCGTATGCCGCCCCCCTGCCACTAAGCACTGCAGCAACTGCCGACCCGCTCGAATAGTACCGCATTGTATTCCAGCCTGCATTGGTTTAGCGAGGCCAATTGTCCGAACAGCGTCGCTGGAAATACGACTGGATCGCCCATGCCCAACCAATTCCTCGACTTTCTGCTCTCCCGGCGTTCCGTCAAGCCGGCACAAATGCGGCCACCCGGACCCGATGCGGCCCAGCTGCGATCGATCCTGACCGCCGCGTCGCGCGTGCCTGATCATAAGAAGATGGTGCCGTGGCGCTTCATCGTCTTCGAGGGGGACGCGCGCGCCCGCTTTGGTGATGTGCTCGCCGAAGTGTGTGCGCTGGAGGAGCGCGAGCCGCCATCGCCACAACGGTTGGAGATCGAGCGCGGCCGCTTCCTCGATGCGCCGTTGGTCGTTGCCGTGATCAGTCGCGTCACATCGCATCCCGGCGCGCCGGACTGGGAGCAGATCCTGTCTGCGGGTGCCGCGTGTTTCAATCTGTGCCTTGCGGCCAACGCGCTGGGCTTTGCCAGCAACTGGTTGACAGGCTGGTACGCTTACAGCCCCGGCGTGAAATCGCGCCTTGGTCTCGGCGATCACGAACGCGTCGCCGGTTTCGTCTATGTGGGGTCGGCTGCGGCGCCCCCCGAAGATCGCGAGCGTCCCGCACTCGCCGACATCGTTTCGTATTACGGTACGTAATCTTGCTCAATCCGCGCACCTCATTGTCGCTGCGCAAATCTTTGAAAAGCGGAGATCCCCGATGTTCTACGACGCGCTCGAAAACAAACATGGCCTGCCGCACGATCCTTTCAAGGCGCTCGCCGTGCCGCGCCCTATCGGCTGGATTTCGACGGTCAGTAAAAGCGGCGTGGCCAATCTCGCGCCTTACAGTTTCTTCAATGCGGTCGCTGAAAAACCGCACTATGTCGTGTTCGGCTCAGGCGGCATCAAGGATAGCCTTGCCAATATCGAGGAGACGCAGGAGTTCGTCTGCAACATCGCCACCTACGACCTCCGTCATCAGATGAACGCCTCATCTGCCACCGTGCCGCGCGGCGTCGATGAATTCCCGTTGGCCGGTTTGACGGCCGTCAAATCCAACTTGATCAAGGCGCCACGCGTGAAGGAAGCGGCCGCGGCCTTCGAGTGCCGGTTGCATCAGGTGATCCCGTTGCCCGGCGCCGGGCGCTACCGGCAAAGCTATTTCCTGGTCATAGGCCTCGTCGTGGGTATCCACATCGACGACAAGTACATCAAGGACGGCCTCATCGACACTGCATCGATGCAACCGATCGCGCGGCTTGGTTACATGGACTACGCCGTCGTGACGCCGGAGACGATTTTCTCCATCAACCGCCCCGAAGTAGGGCCCGACGGCAAGTTGGTGCAGGCGACCGATTGGGACGGCAAGTATCGCTGACCCCGTCGCCGCGTCTGCCGTTCAAAAACGTTCTGTCGTCGATGAGTTGCTGACGCCACAGGTGTGGTTCGGCGGCAACGGCTAGCTACTTTCCGCACTTTTGCAACTGGATTGCAACCTTTGCTTAATGTTTACAGTCGGGCTTCCGGTTGCGACTCTCTGGGAGGGAGGCGTAACGCTCGGCATAGAATTGTTTGAGTCGGGAAGTGTGGCGCCAGCAAATTACATCAACAAGGAATTCCCATGTCCGTCTCATCCAAGACCGTCTCTTTCGCCTCTGCCAGTTCGATCCTGAATGTCCGCCGGTCGATGATCTGCGTAGCTTTCGCCGTGGCGACCATTGCGGGCGGTTGCGCCAATAACGGGTCGGGTGGCTTGTTCTCCACCGGCGCGCTGGGTGATCAAGCAGCGACTGCCGAGGTCGCCAAGCCCGTTACCGACCCTGCCTGCGTCAGCATGGCACAGCAGATCGACACGTTGCGCAAGGAAGGCTCCGTCGAGCGCCTGGAAAAAGCTGCCGACGGTAAGACGCCGGCCGTCAGTGTGCAACGCGCTGCTTTGGCCAAGCAGACGCAGCTCAACAAGTTGAATGCCGACTTCATCGCGAAGTGCGGGCCCAGCTTGCCGAAGTCGAATGTTACGGCGTCGCTGGCCACCCCGGTGCAGCCGGTCGCGGCCAAGCCGGTTGCCGCCGCTGCCAAGCCGGTTACCGCGGCTAAAGCCGCCGCTGCCGCTCCTGCAGCATCGACCAGTGGCGTCACCGTCGCCGCTCCGGCGGCTGCGACAGTCGCGCCGGTCGTCCAGCAATAAGTCGCTGCAGCTCCGGCCATTCGGTGCGCGCCACGGTTTGGCGCCCACTGTGGCGCCGGTGCAATTGTCAGCCGCTCGTCAGTGTGGTTGCTGCAGTGCGATCACTTTGCGTCACCTGAAATGGCGCCAAAAGAATTCCCCTTCAAAGGACCCGACGAGATGATCCGTTTCGCCCCTGTTGTTGTTGCAGTTGCGGCTGCGCTGGCGTTGGCCGGTTGCGAAAGCGGCGGGAGCTCCAACGGCGATCCCGGCGCAAAGCCGTTGCCGGCGGGGCAGAGCTGCCAGTCGCTGCGCGGCGAACTCAACAAGATGGACTCGCAGGGCGCCCAATCCAAAGTCGAGCGCGCCTCGCGCGGCAAAGTCGATCCCGCCACCCAGGCCGTCGCCGACCGCTACAATATGTTGCTCAACCAGTATTTGGGTGCCCGCTGCCACGTTTGAAGTCAGTCGCGCGCGATCAATGCCGAAAATCAAAGCTCGATCCCCAGTGGATCGAGCTTTTCTGTTACCCGATTTCCCTCTCGATTTCATGTGCCACGCGCGCCACGGCTTGGTCGCCGAGATGCGGCCCCGTTACCGTCAAGCCCATCGGCAATCCTTCCGGCGATGACAGGATCGGAATGCTGACTGCTGGCAGGCCAGCCAGATTGACGGGCACCGTGAACACATCTTCGAGGTACATTGTCAGTGGATCGGCCGAGTGCGAATTGAAGGCAAACGGCGGCGTCGGCGTGGTCGGCCACACCAGCACATCCACCGACTTGAATGCCGCCCGAAAGTCGTTGGCCAGCAGCGTGCGGATGCGCCGCGCCTTTTCGTAATACTGGTCGTAGTAGCCCGCGCTCAGGGCAAACGTGCCGAGCAGAATGCGCTTCTTGGTTTCCCGTCCAAAGCCTTCCGCACGCGATTTTTCATACATGTCGGTGATGTCGGACGCGGTGGCGCTGCGATGGCCATAGCGCACGCCATCATAGCGAGCGAGGTTCGATGAGGCCTCGCTCAGCGCCAGAATATAGTAGGCCGGCAGTGCATACTTGGCATGTGGCAGGCTCACTTCCACCAGTTCGCCGCCCATTGCTTTGACGCGTTGTTCTGCAGCCTCCCACACGGATTTCAGAATGGGGGTCTGCACGAGGTCGCGAAATTCGCGCGGAAATCCGACCCGCCATTTCTTTTTCGCCTGATCGTCGAGCGCCGCCACCAGCGACGTGCCGACAGGCTTGAGCGACGTCGAATCCTTGACGTCCTCACCAATCATAACGTCGAGCACGGTCGCCGTATCGCGCACCGTCTTGCCAATCACGCCGGCCTGATCGAGCGACGACGCGTAGGCCATAATGCCCCACCGCGAGCACAAACCGTACGACGGCTTGAATCCCACCACGCCGCAAAAGCTCGCCGGCTGGCGGATCGAGCCGCCGGTATCGGTCGCCAGCGATGCGAAGCACAGGTTGGCCGCCACTGCCGCCGCCCCGCCGCCGGATGACCCGCCGGGCGAGAGGTCCGGCTTGCCAAGTGCCACGCCGATCGGATTTTTGCTCGGCCCGTAACAGCTGTTCTCAGTCGACGAGCCCATGCCGAACTCATCCATGTTGGTGCTGCCAACGATGACCGCGCCGGCATCCATGATTTTCTGCACCACCGTCGCCGTGTAAGTCGGCACGAAACCTTCGAGCACGCGTGACGCGGCCGTCGTCTCGATCCCCTTGGCACACATGTTGGCCTTGATCGAGATTGGCACGCCTTCCAGCGCCCGCCCCTTGCCGGCGCGCAGCAATGCGTCCGACGCCGCAGCCTGCTTGAGCGCCTGCTCCCGCGTGATCTGCACGAAGGCGTTGAGGTCGCGGCGTTTGTCGATTTCCGCCAACAGCTGCGTGGTCAGCTCGATCGAGGTCTGCTTGCCGCTTTTGAGTGCGGCTTGCGTGGCGGCGATGTCGGTCTTGGTCGAAGCTGCAGACATGCGTAAGTCCCGTCCTGCGATGAAAATCTAATGCGTACCCAGGCTAAGGCTGAGGATTGGTCCGCCTTATCCGACAATTCGAGCGAAAAGCCAAAACAGCACTTCAAACGATATGGGCGACTGCGTTGCGCAGGGCCTCGGTCGGCAACAGCGCGCCCCCCTCGGTGCCCGCCCAGTTGATCTGCCGGCGCGGATAAAGGTTGGCCAGTGCGTCTTCGTCCCCGAGCACCAGTTGCCCGATGATCGTGGCCATTACCGCCTGCGCCGCACGGTCGGCGCCGTCGTCGATCTTGACTGCCACCGCGATGGCTTTCGAGGCGATGATCGCCAGATAGATCCCCTCGACGCCCATTTTCATGAACACATCGCCCTGCGTCCGGGTCGTAACTTGACTGCAGAACTGGTCCGGACCGCTGACCAGCTCCGGCCGCGTCATGCACGCCAGCAGAATGCGTCGGCATGCCGTGGCGCGCTGTTGGCTCAGCCCTTCGCCCGACACGAACCGAGCCATACCCTGCGCAAAGGCGCCGAGCGGCACACTCCAGGTCGGCACCGAACACCCGTCGATGCCACAGAGATGCGCATCGAAATCGCGGCCGAGAAACTCGCCGAGCACAGCGGCCACGCGCTGCTGTACCGGATGGCCGCGATCCTCATAGTGCGCCACCGGCTCGCCCATTGTGACAGCGGTCGCCAGCATGGCGGCGTGTTTGCCCGAGCAGGCATTGTGCAGCCGCGTCGGCTTTTCGCCAGCGGCCGCCAGTTCCGCCTGCGATGCGACATCGCCGGGCGGATGGGGGCCGCATGCCAGATCAGCGGTACTCAAGCCCGCCTTGGCCAGCATCGCCGAGACAAGCTCCACATGCCGCCGTGTTCCCGTATGCGACGCGCATGAGACAGCCAGTTCATCGACGCCGAATCCCATCCGATCGACTGCGCCGGTCTCAATGCTGGGGATCGCCTGCAGCAGCTTGGCCGTCGAACGCGGAAACACGCGGGCGTCGATGTCGCCCAACGACATCAGTAATTTTCCGCGCCCGTCGGCAACCGCCACCGCACCATGGTGCCAGCTCTCGATCGGTTCGCCGCGGAACAACTGCACCAGTCTCGGGTTGCGCTGCATCGCCTCACTCAAATCCTTCTCGTTCTTCGTCACTAGGATCGTTCCGGTTTTAGTGACACCGCGGAACGACCTAGCTCTTTGTGTTGTCGTGCTTCTTATCGGAAAACCGCTGCACACTTTATCCGAAAGCACTGCAAGGCGATCTCAGGGCCGCGCTTTCAGAAATGCTTCCACGCCGCGCTTGTAAACCGGATCGCCAACCGCCCGCATGTGGTCGCGCCCAGGAATTTCCAGCGCCTGCGCCCCCGGAATGAGTGCGGCCAACTCCGTTGCCGAACCGCCGATCACATCGTCCGTGCCGACGGCGACCAACACCGGCATCTTCAGCGTCGCCAGCATTTCCGCCGACAGCACGGCTCGCGCCGATCTGATGCAGGCCGCCAGCGCCTTCAGATCACCCTTGGTCTGCTCGGCAAAGGCGCGAAACGTCCGCGCCGTCGGGTTGGTCACATCGTCGATGCTATCGGCTTCCAGCGCATGTGCAATCGGCCCGGTTCCCGCCAGGCCGCGCACCATGTTGATGCCGAGCCCCGCGAAAATCGCGCTCCGCACCCGCTCCGGGTGCGCCAACGCCAGAAACGCCGTAATCCGCGCGCCCATCGAGTAACCCATGACGTCGGCGCGCGCGATGGCGAGATGGTCGAGCAACCGCCGCGCATCCTCCGCCATCAGCGGCGAGCCGTAGTCCTCTGTCCGATGCGACTTGGTGCTGCCGCCATGGCCGCGATTGTCCATGGCGATCACCCGGCGGCCATCGCGTGTCAGCACCCGCACCCATAGCGTCTGCACCCAGTTGGTGGCGATGTTGGAAGCAAAGCCGTGGATCAGCAGGATCGGCTCGCCATCGCGCGGCCCCTCGTCGATGAAGGCGATCTCGATGCCATCATGGGTGAAACTGGGCATGGGTCTCTCCGGATCTTCAATAGTTGCCCTGGTTGGGCCGCAGCGCCGCATCCCCTATCATTCCGGCGGGGCCAACGCTATGGTTTAGCCTGATTTCGGATTGCTCAGGACCCACTACCGATGGCCGACCACGTCACTCCGCATCTTGCCAACGATCATGGCGCCGAAAAGATTTTCGTCGGCGTCAAGGAGCTGCAATGCATGGGCGCGCGGGCACCTTTCGATCATCCGCACGTGTTCCTCGATATGGGCCAGGACACGCAAATTCTCTGCCCCTATTGCTCCACGCTTTACGTCCACGACGGCCGCCTCCACGCCGATGAAACCGATCCGCGCGGCGCCATTGTCACAGCCGCGGACGTCGCCGGGTGATCCTGGTCGCCGGCGGCGGTATCGGTGGCTTGGCCACGGCGCTCGCGCTCGCCCGTGTCGGGCACGACGTGGAGGTGCTGGAGCGCGGGTCGACGTTCGCAACCGCCGGCGCCGGGATCCAGCTTGGCCCCAACGCGGTCAAGATTTTGCGCACGCTTGGTGTCGCCGAAGCGGTCGCGCAACGTGCCTCAGCTCCCGCAGCCCTCGCCGTTTACAAGGGTGCCACTGGACGCTGCCTGACGCGCATGCCGCTCGGCCAAGCGATCGCCGATCGCTGCGGCGCGCCCTATTGGACGCTGCATCGGGCCGACCTGTTGTCAGCCCTCGCCGATGCCGTCGCCGACTCGGCTGCGATCAAGGTGACGTTCGGCTGCGATATCGTTTCTGCCAGCGCACGCGGCAACTCAGTGTGCGCAACGAGCGCGGACGGCATCACCTACACAGGCGCGGCCTTGATCGGCGCCGACGGCGTCTGGTCCCGCGTCCGCAGCACCGTCGCCCCCGGCTTCCGTCCTGCGCATTCTGGCTACTGCGCCTATCGCACGCTACTGCCCATCGCTCGCGCCGGTGATATGGCGACCAACGTCGTCGGCGCCTGGTTGTCGCCCGACGCCCACGTCATCCACTATCCCGTGCAGGCCGGAACGGCACTGAATATCGTCGTTATCATCAGCAACAGCTGGAATGCGCCCGGCTGGGACGCACCCGCCGAAGCAGCCGAACTCGAAGCTGCGACGGCGCGCCGCTTCGCCTCACCTCTGCGCGCGGCCATCGTCGCCGCGGAAGCCTGGCATAAATGGTCGCTGCCGCATCCGGTCGTTTTGCCGACATGGAACGCAGGCCCCGTCGCGCTGATCGGCGACGCCGCCCACGCCATGCTGCCGTTCTTTGCCCAAGGCGCGGCCATGGCGCTTGAGGACGCAGCGGCACTGGCCGCAGCCGTGGCATCATCCGGCATCGATCTGCCGTCAGCCTTCGCCCGCTACCACGCCACTCGGCAGGCCCGCGTCGCCCGCGTGCAGCAGGCCTCCGTCGCCAATGGCCGCATCTTCCATCTCTCCGGCCCCCTAGCCACAGCCCGCGACGCCGTGATGTCGATGGTGCCCGGCAGCGCTCTGCTTAGCCGCTACGATTGGCTGTATGCCGCCTAACCGGGTTGGCAAATCAAGCCGCGCACACCACGCCGGCGAGACTGTTGGGGCCGGCGCCGGAAATCTGCACCGGCAGTATCAGCCCGATCGCGGATGCGCTGACGTCGGCATAGACCGATTGCAGATACGGCGAGCGCCCGATCAGCTGGCCCGCACGCCGGCCGGGTTTTTCGAACAGCACCGGAAAAATCTTGCCGATGCAGCCGGCGTTGAAGCGCGTCGATTCCTCCGCCAACAACGCCTGCAGCCGATGCAACCGCTCCGTCTTCACGGCCTCCGGCAATTGCCCGTCCATGGTCGCAGCCGGTGTTCCCGGTCGCGCGCTGTATTTAAACGAGTAGGCCTGCGCGAACTGCACCATGCGCACCATATCCAGCGTGGCTTCGAACTCCGCTTCCGACTCGCCGGGAAATCCAACGATGATGTCGGTCGACAGCGCCAGCGCCGGATTGACCGCCCGGATGCGCGCGACGAGCGCCAGATAATCCGCCGCCGTATGCTTGCGGTTCATGGCGGCGAGGATGCGATCCGATCCCGCCTGGAACGGCAGATGCAGATACGGCATCATCTTCGGTTCCGACGCGTGCAACTCGATCAGGTCGTCGCGCATGTCGCGCGGATGCGACGTCGTGTAGCGCAGCCGCTCCAGTTCGGGAATGAGCGCCAGCGCCTTGAGTAGGCCTGCAAGCGACACTTCGCGCCCGTTTGCATCCACACCATGGAACGCGTTGACGTTCTGGCCGAGCAGCGTCAGCTCGCGCACGCCGCTGGCCACCAGTCGGCGCGCTTCGTCGAGGATCTGCGCCACCGGTCGCGAGAATTCCGCTCCCCGCGTATAGGGCACGACGCAGAACGTGCAGAACTTATCGCAGCCCTCCTGCACCGTCAGGTAAGCGGCGGTATTGGCGGCACGCTTGCGCACTGGCAGCGCCGCAAACTTGTCTTCGTCGGGAAAATCGGTGGCGATGATTTGACCTTCAGTGCGGGTGCGCGCGATCAGGCTCGGTAGCTGGTGATAGCTCTGCGGCCCGACCACGATGTCGACCGCTCCGACGCGACGTGCGATTTCCGCACCTTCGGCCTGCGCCACGCAACCGGCGATCGTCACCGTCGTCGGCTTGCCGTCGGCTAGCCGCTGCTGCTTGATGTCGCGGATACGCCCCAGATCGGAATAGACCTTGTCCACAGCGCGCTCGCGGATATGGCAGGTATTGAGCACGACCACGTCGGCTTCTTCGATTGCGGCCGTCTGCGCGTAACCGTCGGCGGCCAGCGCTTCCGCCATGCGCTCGCTGTCATAGACGTTCATCTGGCAGCCGAACGTCTTGATGAACACCGTCTTCGGTGCGGTCGCAGCGGCCGGTTCCACTTCGGTCGACAATTCCACACGAGGCGCCGACATGCATTCGCTCCACACAACGCCGATCCCTGACCGATCCGGTCCTGGCGCGCGAAAGTGCACGAGATATGTTCGGATAAGGTTAGCGGATATGATTTCCGAAGCGTAAATCGGCCATGTTGCAGCGCACAATCGCCGTCATAACCCGTCGCGGGCGTTTCGTCCAGGGCCCGTCATCGGCATCAAATGTTAACTGCCACGTTCTCAGTACGCCGTCGTTTCTCGCGGACGAGGGATGAATGGACCAGCCGTGGAAGGCGTGCTGCGTGCATCCTCGGCGGCGATACGCAATATGCCGCTGAGTTCGATTGCGCTGGTGCCAGTCGAGAAAATGGACAGCAGAGCCATGGCAGCGACAATGATTTTCATGATGCAACTCCGTTCAAACGTCAGTCTCAACGCCTGGGCTTGTGAACGGTTGCATTTGTTGCGATCACACGGCTTGCAATGACAGGGCTAGCGTCAGCGCATCAACCGCATCTCCGGCGGGGCGCTTATAATATCCCTTGCGGCGGCCTTGCTCTTGGAAGCCAGTCCGGCTGTAGAGCACGAGAGCCGGCAGATTGTCTTCGGCGACTTCGAGGTGCAGTTTTTTGGCCTCACCACGCGCCGCTGCCCGCTGCAATCCGTCGAGCAGCCGCCGACCGATCCCCAGGCGCTGCCAGTCTTTAGTCACGCCGAAAGTCAGAATCTCCGCCTCGTCCGCCGCCAGCTGGCCGACGATGAAGCCGACGGTCTGTTGCGGGTTGCCCTGCCGCGCGATCAACGCGACCGATCCGGGATGGCTGAGGAACTGTTGGAAACTGGCCGCGTCCCACGGTTCGTCGAACAGCGTCGCATGGCACGCCGCCAGTTCGTCGGCATGATCGATCGTCGCCCATAGGAGGCTGACCAGCTTGGCGTTTCGCTCGATAGGGGCAGGAGCGCTCATGGGCCAATTCTCCGGGACAAAGATGGAGCAGTTGACGGCTTTGCGTCGGCAGCTCGAAGGTACATTGGTGTAACGCGATCCAGCACCGGCAAAACCGGCGCCAGCAGCGCCAACTGGCGCGCGTGCGGTTGCAAATCTGATAGTACAGCTTCTACATCCGCGCGACCAGCGGCACTGGCAATCGCCGGCCCGCCTGATCCAACCAGCACCACCGCGCCCGCAGGCAACATGGCTGCAGCTTCAGCGGCGGTCAAGAGTTGCGGGGGTGACAAGGGTTCGCCAATGTTTTCCCCGAAAATCTGCACGTAGTTGGCGCCCCGTCGTGCATCAACGGCGACGGCAAGTTTGCGGCTTTCACGACGAATTCCGAGCAGCAAACTGGCGCGTTCTGCCATCGCCTCCAGGCTCGACAATCCCACCACTGGCTTACCTGCGGCCAGCGCTAAAGCGCGCGCCGCCGCAATGCTCGCGCGCAATCCCGTGAAGCTGCCCGGCCCGAGCGTCACCGCGATGCGGTCGATATCCGCGAAGGTTAGTCCGGCACCGATCATCACGCTGTCAATCATTGGCAGCAGGCGTTCGGCGTGCCCGGTCGCGATCGCTTCATAGTTTTCGTGCAGCAGCCATTCGCCACGCGCACTCCTCCAGCGGACGGCAGCCGAGGCAGCGGCGAAACAGGTATCGAACGCCAGCACATTCACCGTGTCATGTCCGTGCGACTCCTGCTCGACTGCCGAGCACGCATCACTGTCAAATGATGTGCGCCATTTCGTCAAACGTCAAACGTGGCGAGCGCGCCATCACGCCGGTCGGATCACCGTAACCGATATTGCAGATGAAATTAGACTTCACCGTCGTGTCTGCAAAGAACTCCGCGTCGACCTTGCCGTTGTCGAAGCCCGACATTCCGCCGACATCGAGACCCAGTGCGCGCGCCGCCAGCATCAGATATGCCCCCTGCAGCGAGCCGTTCCGGAATGCCGTCATGCCGATGAATTCAGGTTTGCCGACGAACCAGCTCTTGGCGTCGGCATGCGGAAACAGCTGCGGCAGGCGCTCATAGAACGCCATGTCATGGCCGATGATGGCCACCACTGGCGCACTCATCGCCTTGTCCACGTTGCCGGGCGCCAGCAACGGCTTCAAGCGTGCCTTGGCTTCCGCGCTCTTGACGAAAAGGATGCGAGCCGGCGAGCAATTCGCACTCGTTGGAGCCATTTTCATGACGTCGATCAGCTCTTTAAGCAGGCTGTCGGCAACATCTCGTGGCTGCCACTTGTTCTGTGTCCGCGCCTCCAAGAATAATTGTTTGATGGCCGAGGGATCGAGACGGGGCGACATTCAGGCAAACTCCATAGCAGCGGGCGCCGTCATCGACGCACTTCGTAGGTTGGAAGGGTAAGTTGGAAGGGTAGGTTCGAAGGAAATGCGGTTTGGGAAACCGCTGTGGCCTTCCGGTTAAACGGCGCGGACTTCCTGCACATCCGGGCAAAAATGCCGGAGCAGGTTTTCGATGCCGTTGCGTAGTGTCGCCGTCGAACTCGGACATCCCGCGCACGCGCCGCGCATGTGCAATGACACGACGCCGTCCTGGAAACCATGAAAAATAATATCGCCACCGTCATTGGCGACCGCCGGACGCACGCGCGTCTCCAGCAGTTCCTTGATAGTGTTCACCGTATCTTCGTCTTTTGGGTCATAGATGCCGTTCGCTTCTTCGCGAGTTTCGTCGCCTGCAATCACCGCATCGCCGGACAGATAGTGCTCCATGATCGCGCCCAGCACAGCCGGCTTGATGTGCTGCCACTCCACGTCGCCCTTGGTCACCGAGACGAAGTCAGAGCCCAGGAACACGCCCACTACGCCTTCAACGTCGAATACCCGCATCGCTAAAGGTGATGATTGCGCCTCAGCACGTGCCCGATAATCGACGGTACCTGCGCCCAATACTTCGCGGCCGGGCAGGAACTTCAGGGTCGATGGGTTTGGCGTGGCTTCGGTTTGAATGAACATTGTTCTCTCCTCGAGCGCTCAGGAAGTTTCCCGCGTCGATGTCCAACGTCGACATAAGAGAGATATCGCTTGCCGGCAAGGCCTGCGACAGGCGAAAGCCGCTCTTGCCGCAACTCAGGCAAGGCTTTTGATGGCCTCGATCGTCAAGTTGCCAGGCACGATGGTGATCGGAATGGAGAATTTACCGGCAGTCGGCCCGGCGGCCAACGCCGAAATCAGCGGCCCTGGACCTTTGGCGTCCGCTGCAGCGCCCAGCACGAGAATGGCGATATCCTCGTCCTGTTCTATTTCCGCGCTGATCGTGTCGACCCGTTTTCCTTCCAAGATGACTTCTTCGACAACCACTTGATCGAAGCCCTCGTTTGCCAGCTTGCGCCTGAACAACCGAAAAAGTGCTTTGGCCTTGTTGGTCTCTTCCTCGATCTGTACCTGGCGTACGCCGCCCCAGAATTGTGGATCCGGCTCCACGACATATAGCATCTTGATCTGTCCGCCGGACCGCTGAATGCGGCTCGCGGCGAACAGTAGCGCACTCTCGACCTCGCGACTGTCGTCTGCGATGACAAGAAATTTACGATGATGGCCGGCTTCGAAAGACCGGCGCGTTGGCGGCGTTGTCATGATCGATTGGTGCCACGAGCTAAAGAATTAGACAAGAGGATCCAATGTGTTCGATAACGTTCGACGTTCGTGCAGCTACTCAGCGGCCGCGTTCCTTGTCGCGTTGCCAATAGATGAACAGCACGGTCGTCATGGCGGTCAGTAGCATCGTCACGAAGATCTCGGGCCGCTGGATGAACGACAGCCAGTGGTTGATCCACAGCATCACCGTGCCCCGGCCTGAAAGCAAGCCGTTGAGCACCATTACCGTGCCGATCGTTACGGCGCCGAGGCTTGTTCCGACAGCCACTTGCACCGCGCGTTTCACGATTCGCGAAACGGACATTTTCTTTCCGGGCATGATCAATACGGTTTTGGGATCGGACATGGTTTGTGCGTCTCCGTCAGTTGAATCAGCATATTAGCTGATTCGCTCGCGCGTTTCCCACAAAAGCATGACAATGCCGGAACGAGGCTCAGTTTAAGGCTGCAACGCCGGAATGAAGCTGAAATCGAGGATGAGTGGCGCCTCGACCGTTTTGTCGACCAACCCCTGTTCCTGATACCATTCGATTTGCAGAGCCACGTCCTGTCCGTCGAGCCTTCCATCGGCGGCAATGTACAACGCGCCATCGCGGATCTTCGGCGACGCGGTGGCGGCATCCTGATCGGCATAGACATACTTATGAATGAGCGGAATGATTTCCGCATCCGCTCCCGATTTGTCGATGAACGCGGCCCTGTAGTCCGCTATTCCGCGCTGATAGGCACGCACGAACCGCTCAACCACCGCACGCCGCTTTTCGATCGTTTTCGGCGCAGCGAACAGTCCGCCGCCCTGGTAGGGTGCAACATCACCGACCCATGCAATCAGTTTCGCGTCGCCAGCGGCAATGAGCGGGCGGGCGATGAACGACGGCAGGATCGCGCTGTCAATCTGTCCGGTTTTAAGAGCCCCGATCACATTGCCGACCGTCTGCAGCGGCTTTAGCGATACCGTTGAAATGTCGATACCTGCCGCGCCCGCCATGCGTCCAATCATGTAATGGAACGACGAGCCGGTTTGCGTCAGGCCGAACGTCCGGCCCTCCAGCTTGTCGAGTTCCGTCAACCCCGCTGCAAAAGCCTTGTTCGAAACAAGGAACGCTGATCCCTGGTAACCCCTGACTTCGGAAAATTGCGCGCCGATAATCTTCAACGCGCCCTTGCCGGCGATATTGAACAGCCCGGCCGTGAAGCCCGTCGCACCGAAATCGGTGTCGCCGGACGCGATCGCCACCGCCACTGGTTGCGCCGCATCGAAGAATTTCAGTGTGACATCCAGGCCTTCAGCGGCGAAATAACCCTTTTCTTTGGCAATAAAAATTGGCCCCGACGAAACAAACCTCAGCGCCGCCACAGTGACCGCATCGCCGGCCAAAGTCGCGCCGGTTCCCAGCAACAGCATACCGGCCGCCATTACCCCAACACATATCCGTGACTTGAAAGCTGACCATAGCTTGAGATTGGTTAGCTGCATGTGTCTTCTCACTTGGGCAACGCCGAGATGGTGCTGCGTCATCTTAAATGGCAT
This sequence comes from Hyphomicrobiaceae bacterium, assembly GCA_025351355.1. Lineage (GTDB taxonomy): Bacteria > Pseudomonadota > Alphaproteobacteria > Rhizobiales > Hyphomicrobiaceae > JABFRJ01. Next base: position 21,506 of record JANXWC010000103.1, on the reverse strand, counting down.
ATCCGTGAGCTCCAAAGTCAAATCGATTTGAGTCCTGTGACAGGGAGTATGAAGCGACGCAATCTGCAGAAAGATGTTAGTGAATTGGGACAACGATGACGAAGCAGCGGATAGACTGTATGCTTGATCGCGGTTCGCTTGATCCGAGTGCCGAGCGAACGTTACGAGCCTGAAAAGTCAGATGACCGAATGACGCAAATTCGCAAACCGCCAGCAATGCAGCACGACCGGCGGTCCCCGGCCATCGTGGGCTTGGCGTCGGCCATTGGGATTGCTGTTGGTTGCGTCCATTCGCGGCCTCTGCTGGCGCAGTCCGTAATGCCGCCGCCCAAGGCCCAGGAGGCTGGTGCAGCGCTCCAGCGGGGCGACCTGGATCAAGCCATCCTCCTCTACAACAATGCCCTCGAGGACGCGGCCGTTTCCAACGACCGCCGCGCCGTATTGCTGACGGAGCGCGGCGTGGCCTTGATGAAGCGACGTAATTACAAACTCGCTCTCGATGATTTCAACAAGGCCGCCACCATTTATCCTGAATATCCCGCCGTTTACGTCAATCGCGGCAACTTGTTGCTGGTGCTCAATCAGGGTGCCGAAACGATCAAGGAAGCAATCAAGGATTTCGATCGGGCCATCTTGCTGTCGCCGGGTCTTGCGGCGGCCTTCGGCAACCGCGCGGCTGCCCAATTGAAGCTTGGAAAAATGGATTTGGCGGTCGCTGATTTCACGCGCGCGATCGAACTGCAGCCGCAAAATCCGGCCGCGCTCAATGGTCGTGGGCGCGCACGTCTGTTGGCAAAACGTACGCACGCAGCCATTCGCGATTTCACCCGTGCCGTCACCATCAATCCCGGTTTTGCGCAGAGCTATCGCAACCGCGCGGAAGCCAATATGCTGTTGGACTTGCCGGTCGAAGCCGCCGAAGACCTCAGTCGCGCCCTCGCCTTCGATGCACGTCGCACCGAGGATTATGTCGCCCGCGGACAAGCTTATCTCGCGGCTGGCAACGCCGGGGCCGCCGTTACCGACTTCGTCAAAGTGGTTGAGCTCGATCCCAAGTCGGTTGATGGACATATCGGACGCGGGATCGCCGAGGCCCAACTCGATGCCGTCGAGGATGCGCTGGCGGATTTATCCCGGGCCATAGAGTTGGATCCGCGTTCGGCGCGCGCTTATGCTGTCCGCGCCTGGCTGCACAAGAAAAACCTGCAATCCGAACTGGGGGAGAAGGACGTCGAGCGCGCCCTGCGGCTGGAGCCGGTGACGGCGGACGCATTCTGGGCACAAGGCGAATTGAAAGAGGCCGCCGGCGATCGAGAGGCAGCGGTGGCTGCCTATTCGCGTGCGCTAGGACTGAATATCCGCCATCGCGAATCGCTGGCAGCTCTGGCGCGCTTGGGGCTTGAGCCGCAGCGAGAGGAGACTCCGGTGGCTGAAAATGGGCTGGAAGGATGGCGCGTCGTTGCCAGCGGCGAACAGTTCACCGCCACCCATCCGCAATACCCCGCGCTTCGGGTCGCTCTTGAAATGATGGGCCCCGGACAACCGCGCGTGCTCGGCTGGGAGCGTCAGAGGGCGCCAAACAACGGCTACGGTTTGCTGCAGTATACGGCCGGGTCGTTACAATCGGCCCAAGGCACGGAGATGGTGGAGTGTACCGCTGTCGTCGATCTCGCAAGTATGGTGGTGGTCGGCATGCCGGTTACGAGATTGCACGGGCAGACGGCGAAATTCAATTGGGATGATGGGCGTTTGGCAGTGACCGGGGCCGATGGCCTCGTCGAAACGATATCACTGCGCCAGCGCCCCGAGCCACGTGGAACAGAGGCACGTGATATCGCCGCCGCGGCTGCCCTAAAGAAGAGCGACGCGCCATTTACGAGCCGCAGTCAGAGTTCAACCGGCGGCGCCCAGCGGGAGGCGTCGCAACGCCATACGCCGTCGCGAAAACCCAAAACGCTGTTCGATCTGATCTTCGGCAATTGAGCGGGTGGCGCGCGCGCACATTGTCCGCCTATCATCGCTGCAGCTCCAAAATTTGGCTTGCACTGGCACGAGCTTCCGCCTAACAACTGCCGATCGCGTCGCCTCGGCCCGCGAAATCCCAAAACATGGGGCCATAGCTCAGCTGGGAGAGCGCTTGCATGGCATGCAAGAGGTCAGCGGTTCGATCCCGCTTGGCTCCACCAATTAAATCAATGACTAAGCACTGGTTCGAAATTGTTTCGAACTGAGCTGCCACCGACCAGCCACCTTCGTTTCACGCGGCCTACTTGCCACGGAGGGGTAAGTCAGTGGCGTGCTGATGCGCCCAAAGGGGCGGAGACCGCCTAAGCCCGGCAACGTCGGCTGCTGAAGTTGCTGACCTCGTGGTGCAGCAACGGCCGACTTGCATATCATTTGACGCACATCAAAACGGCAACAGGGACTTGCCGTATTTTATGGTTTTCGTGCCGACCCGTCGTGGCCGGACCCACGTCCTGCGAGGTCAAGCCGATGTCATTTATCCGCCGAAAAGGTATTTGCGTCGCTCTCGCCGCGACTGTCGGAATGCTCGTCTTGGGAGACGCCTCGGCTCAGCCGCAGCCGCAAGGCGGCGGACAGGACAGTCGCGGCCGGGGAGCTGAATGGATGATGGGGCCGGGTATGATGGGCGCGAGCCGTTTCGGCTTCATGTGCAACCCACGCCACGCCGGCATGGCAGAATGGCGCCTCGCCAGGATCGAGGCCGAGCTGAAGCCAAACGATGCACATACAGCAGCGCTGAAGGAGCTGCGCGCGGCGTCTACGAAGGCTGCAGAGATCATTACGGCGAGCTGCGCGTCGGAGGTGCCGGCCAGGTCGATCGAGAGAATGGTACTGATGGAGAAACGTCTCGAGACCTCGCTGCAGGCCGTGCGCATGGTCCGACCCGCATTCGAAGCATTCTATGCCACGCTCGACGACAAACAGAAGACGAGGCTCGATGCCACTGGCCCGCGTGGTTGGGGTTGGGCCAATTGGCGTTGGCGGTGGAACCAGTAACTTGCGCGTCACTCACCGTAGCAACGCCGTGTCTCTTCAGCTTCGGATTCACCCTTGTCGCGAACGCACCGCTGGATTGCCAGAAGGTTGCCTCAACTCAAGCGCACCAACGTCCATGGGCGGCGTCCGTTGCCAATGAGCTGCTGTCAGTCGCGCTAGGGCAACGAAAGACGGTCATAAAAAACTTGTTCGCGGTCAACGCGGCCTAGATCAAAGCAGTCGATATCACCGCCCGGCGTCAAGGTGTCGGCAAGGGTTATCCCGTGCACTTTGTTTGGAACGGCGCTTGGGTTCGTGCCGTTGCCAGCCGCCTATTGGGCCATGGTGCGATTCATGATTGCCGCCTATGCTGGGTGCGCTCACCTCGTGAAAACCTGGTTCGCGCGGCGATGGGGCAATTAGTATTCCGGTCGCGAATTCGTCCGATTGTTCGGCGACTGAATTCGAACTTCGCGATCGAGAAGGCACTAGAAGGTCAATGTTTCTAGAAGCTCATTGTCACGGTTCGTGAGCCGATATCCCCGGTTTATTTTCCACGGCCGGCGTCACTTGTGCGGCGTAGATGTCCTCGTAAGCGTGCCAGGTTGCGTGCGCGATCAAAGGAAATGCAAAGACCAGGCCGATGAGCAGCGTAGCAAAGCCGACGGCCATCAGCGCCGCGATGAGGGCGGCCCAGAGCGCCATCGGCTTCGGGTTGCTTGCAACCGCAGCAAGGCTGGCGCGTGCGGCGGTAATGGCGTCCGTTCGGTGCGCCACCAGCAACGGAACTGAGACAGCCGAGACCGCGAAGATCAACGCGGCAATACCGCCGCCAATGATCGACCCGACACTGAGCAAACCTAATCCTGCGGGCGTGAAGAGCAGCAGCGGCATAAACTGAACGGGCGGCGGCAGTGTCGTCGTGCCGAGAAACAGGGCCAGCAAAAGGAACGCAATCCGGACCCACAACAGGTAGGCCAACATCAGCAAGGCGCCAAAAAACATGAGCTGACCGCGTGCCGCCAAACTGGCGCGGACTATGCCCATAGGGTGGATGGGCTCACCTGAAGCGAGACAGCGGCTGGCTTCGTAGAGGCCCACAGCTGCCAGCGGTCCGACAATGAGAAAGCCGCCGGCCAACACTGGAAACAGCGCTTGCAGATCGCGCGCGGCAAGGGTCGCGGCAAGCACTGCAGCTGCGATCGCAAACGCTGAACCATAGCCAAGGCTCAGTACGGGAATGCGCCAGAGATCGCGCCAGCCGGCGGCTAACCACGACCATGGCGCTTCGAACGGAATAAGTCGCGGCTGCGGAATCGCATCGGTTGCTATCGTGCCCGTTGCTCTGGCAATCGTCATCGCGGTTCCTCTGACTGTTCGCGCGGTGGCGGCACATCGTCGAGGGCGCGCCAGCCGGCACCGTCGAGGTCGTCGTACTGGCCGTTGCCAAGCGACCAGAGAAACGCCGCGAGCGCCAGACCACCGAGGGCGAGAGCGGCGGGCACGAGCCAAGCGAGAGCCGTCATTACGCTGTATCCTTTTGGGGACGGGCGAGCCGCAGCGCGTTCAGCGTCACGGCGATGGAGGATGCGGACATCGCGATGGCGGCGATCAACGGAGTCACACGCCCGGCCATGGCGAGCGGGACAAACAGCGCATTGTATCCAATCGCGATGGCGAAGTTCTCGAGCGCACGTTGCTGCGCCATTTTGGCGACGCGGAGGGACGTGATGACGGGTTGCAACCGCTCGCCCTGAAAAACAGCATCTGCCGCCATTTGGCTGATGTCGGCTGCGCTCGACGGCGAAAGGGCGGCGTGACCGGCTGCCAACGCGGGTGCATCGTTGAGCCCGTCACCAATCATCAGAACTTTATGGCCGGCGCGGGAGAGCTCGTGGAGACGTTCAATCTTCTGTTCGGGCCGCTGCTGGGCAGACCACCGCGGGATATCCACAGCATCGGCGGCGTTTTCCACGGCAGACATGGCGTCACCCGACAGCAGTTCGACGGCGTAGCCGTCGCGCGTGAGTGTCGCGACGGTCGCGGCCGCATCAGATCGAAGCGGGTCGTTGACGTGGAAGACGACAGGACCGGCGTCGCCGTCGCGAAACCAGAGCGAGGCGCTTGCATATTTTGCGCCCTCCACGCCACAGAACGCAGCGGATCCTAACCGCAGTGTGCGTCCCTCATCGGTGGCTTCCAGTCCCGCGCCGGGACACTCGCGCACGTCGGCAAGCGGATGAGGCGTAATCCGACGACGCTCTGCTTCGCGAACGACCGCCTGTGCATAGGGATGCCGGCTGCCGAGGGCGAGACCGGCCGCACGTCTGATGCGGTCGTCTGGGATCTCAGACGCGGCGCTGAGTTCCGGACGGCCCAGGGTCAGCGTGCCGGTTTTGTCGAAAACAATCGTATCGACCTCGGCCAAGCGTTCGAGCGCGTCGGCGGTCTTGAGAACGATGCCTTGGCGGAACAAGCGCGACGTGGCGACGACCTGAACGACCGGCACCGCGAGAGCCAGCGCACACGGGCAGGTGATGATCAGCACGGCAATCGCGGTGGTCAGCGCCTGTTCCCAACCGGCGCCGGCCAGCATCCAGCCCAGAAACGTGAGGGCACCGAGAATATGCACTGCCGGGGCGTAGAACTGGGCTGCGCGGTCGGCGAGGCGTACGTAGCGACCGCGGGCCTGCTCGGCCGTTCGCATCAATCGGGCAATTTCGCTGATCAGGCTGTCTTCGGCCGCCGCCGCAGCCTCGATGTCGAACGGACCCGACAAAGCAATTGTGCCGGCATGCACGACATCACCGCGCGCCGCGTATCGCGGGGCGCTTTCGCCGGTGACGATGCTTTCATCCAGAGACGCGGATGCTGTGAGCAACCGTCCGTCGACGGGGATCTGCTCACCAGCGGCAATCTGTAGCCGCATGCCGGGCTCGACATCCGCGACTGCGATCGGACCAAGGCTGCCGTTGGCGCGGATCTGGGACGCCGTGACTGTGCGACGGCCGAGTAGGTTTTCCGCTGCACTCGCCGCACGGGTGCGCACGCCCTGGTCGAGTACCCGACCGAGCAGCAGGAAGAAGAGCAGTGTCACGGCGGCGTCGAAGTAAACCTGCTCGCTGCCACGAAAGGTTTGGAAGAGGCTCATAGCCGTCGCGAGAGTGACCCCGAGCGAGATCGGGACATCCATGTTAAGGCGACGCGCTGCCAGGGCTTGCCGTGCCGACGTGAAAAATGGCTGGCCTGCATAGGCGACTGCTGGCAACGCAATGAGCGCGGAAAGCCAATGAAACAGCGTCTGTTGCGATGCCGGCATGTCGCCGCCGTGCCCAGACCAGACGGAGACCGACAGCAACATGATATTGGCAGCGGCAAAGCCGGCGACGCCAAGGCGCCGCAATAATCCTGAACTGTTGGACGCCTGAGGCATGAGAGCTTGAGGCGCCAGAATTGACGCCTTGAAGCCGCGTGAAGCGAGAGCGTCGATAAACCTGTCAGGCGATGTCGTCGATTTTTCCGAGAGAATTGCCACGCGCCGTGCCGACAGATTGACGCGCGCGCTTTGTACGCCAGGAACCGCGGCCAGCGCAGTCTCAACCGTGCGAAGGCAATTGCCGCAGTGCATGTTCTCAACGGCAAGAGTCGTGGTTGCGAGCCGGTGCTTACGGTGTGCCGGATCGGCGATGGCCATCTCACCGCCCGCGGTCAAGGTGTGAGCCACAGGCGCCTCCGAATGCGATAGTCGGTTTCCGGGTTTTGGGGATCCTGAACATCCGCATCGGCGATCCAAGTTCCAGCGGCGAACTCATGTGTCGTGCCTGCGTAAATTCCCGGGGCAGTTTCAGTGAGCGCGATGGTTCGATCGAAAGACCGCGTCGCGGGCCTGCCGACCGTAAGTGCAACACGCTCGTTGACGATTGGATGACCGCCTGCGTCAAGGAGGGAGAGCCTGATTGCACCGGTTGCCTTGACATCGAGATCGGCACGCCAGTCCAACGTAGCTTGTCGATCGTTCGCCGCGATCCGCTGATTGTAACCGAGCCCCTTGCGATAGGGCTCCTCCGACACCACGCCCGAGTGCGTCGCCAGCGACTTGAAAATAAAATAGCCATTGACCGCGAAGATGGTTCCGAAGAAGCCGAGGAGGATCGCCAGCACGTGCCATCCCTGCAGGCCATGCGACCGTGACACATCGGGTGCTATCGAGCGATGCATGTCTACCTCTACGGCTTCGGCGCAGGTATCAGGAACACTATGTGTCGCGCTGACTGCCTGCCGGAGCTTTGATCGGTAACAACCAGAGTGACATTCTGTGGCGCTGCCGTGAGCGCACGCGACTCCCTGGGCGGTAGCGTCACGAACAGGCGGACTTCGCGAAGCTCGTCGGTTGCAACTGCGACTTCCGCCATCGCTGCATCCGTGGCACCGAGGACCGAAAGGTGGGCGCCTGGGAGGTCACGTACGGAGATATGGAAGGTGCGGCGCTCCTGCAGCTTGTTGAGAATTTTAACGGTGTAGCTGTTGCGTACGCTGCCGTCGGACAGCATCACGTAAGGCGGCACGCGATCCGGAAGCACGTTTACGTCGAGCAGTGTCCGGTTGGACCACGCGACAAGCATGATCGTTGCCACAAAACCGAACAGTCCGGCGTAAAGCAGCGTTCTTGCGCGGATGGGACGGAACGGCTCGTGCTGCCCGCGGCCCACTGCGTCGGTGCGTGCCACCGTATCGTAGCCGATCAACTCGCGCGGGCGGCCTATCCGTTCCATGATATCATTGCAAGCGTCGACGCAGAGTGCGCATTGGATGCACTCAAGTTGCGAGCCGTCGCGGATGTCGATGCCTGTCGGACAGACAACGACGCAGGCCTTGCAGTCGATGCAATCGCCACGGTTCGACCAGTCGATCTGGCCGTCGGCGCCTTTGCGCACCGAGCCACGCGGCTCGCCGCGCTCACGTTTGTAGCCGACGAGAAGCGTGTGACTGTCCGTCATGGCGCCCTGGATACGTGGCCACGGGCACATGTAGATGCAGACCTGCTCGCGGGCGATGCCGCCGAGTAGATACGTCGTGGCCGCGAAGATGCCCAAAAACAGGTAGGCAATGGTGGGCGCAGTACCGCTCATCAACTCGCGCGCCAGCGTCGGCGCATCGCGGAAGTAGAAGACCAGCGCCCCGCCGGTGAGAAGCCCTACCACCAGCCACGAGACGTGCGTCATACCTTTCTTGACGATCTTGACTGCCCCCCACGGCTCATTGTCGAGGCGGATGCGGGCATTGCGATCGCCTTGCCAGAATCGCTCGATCGCAATCATCAGATCGGTCCACACAGTCTGCGGACAGGCATAGCCACACCAAACGCGACCAGCCAGAGCGGTGGCGAGAAAGAGCGCCAGCGCTGCGAGTACCAGCAAGCCCGTCACATAGTAGAACTCCTGCGGCCAGATCTCGAGAAAGAGAAAAAAGAATCGATTGTTGACCATGTCCAGAAGCACAGCTTGGTCTGGCAAGTCGGGGCCGCGGGACCAGCGCAGCCAGGGCAGTGCGTAGTAGATGGCCAGCGTTGCGGCCATTACCACCCATTTCACGATGCGGAATTTCCCGTGCGCGCGCTTCGGGTAAATTGGCTGTCGCTTGGCGTAGAATTCTCGATCGACTTTGCGATTGACCGCTTCGACGTCGTGACGCGCGATCTCGACGCCGGGGCTGGCTTTTGGATCAGATCGTCGGTCGAGGACAGTTGCCACGATGTTACTTCCCTCGGCAGCCATGGCGGGTGGACCAATGGCGTTCATGCCGCCGCAACACATGCGCCGACCTCGCCTCAACAGTCATTGACCGCCACCAAGGCTGTGGACGTAGATGGCTAGTGCCTTGATCGTCACGGGATCGAGACGGCCTTCCCAGGCGGGCATGACCCCACCGCGACCGGTGCGGATGCTGGTGACAATGGCGTCGATGTTGCTGCCGTAGAGCCAGATCTGGTCGGTCAAGTTCGGTGCACCTTGCTCGGGTTTGCCCCGCCCGTCGTTGCCGTGACAGGCTGCGCATTGCTCTTTGAAGATAATGGCGCCGCGTGCCGCCGGCTCCTTCGCCATGGTGCCACCGGAGATGGAGAGCACGTACTCCGCTACATCGAGGATTTGCTTTTCATCCAGCAGCTTGTCTAAGCCGTAGCGGGGCATCTGCGAGGCGCGCGCCTGCTTGTGATCGGAGCGGATGCCGAAGCGAATGGTTTGCAGGATATCCTCTGCCTTACCACCCCAGAGCCAATCGTCATCGCGCAAGTTCGGGTAACCGGGCGCGCCTTGAGCGCCGCGGCCGTGACATGGGGCACAATTTTCCGCGAAAGCCGCGCGACCGGCGGCATCAGCGAAGCGTGCCAGATCCGGGCTTTTCAGAATATCTGTCAGCGGCAGCGCGGCAATCTGTTCGCGCAGGCTTCCTTGAGCTTGGTTTGCGGCCGCGACCTCGCGCGCGACGACGTCGCGCTGGCTATAGCCGAGCACGCCTTTGGTATATCCCGCGAGCGTCGGCCAAGCAGGGTAGGCGATCCAATAGCCGATGGCCCAGAGAATGCAGACGTAAAACGTCAGCAACCACCAACGTGGCAGCGGTTTGTTCAGTTCCTTGATGTCATCGTCCCAGACGTGACCCGTCGTTTCGGCGCCTGTCACCTGATCAATGTCGCGAGCGTCGGTCATTCGGGCCTCGACTTCTCTTGGCCGGCACGATCGAGATCGAGCGCCTGCTGCTGCACTGCGTTGAAGACTGCACCATTGCTTGGCCAGAGGGCGTAGATAACGACCCCGGTGGCCATGGCGATGAACATCAGCAGGGACGCAACCTGGCTCCAGGTCGCCACGGTTTCATAGTCGAACATGGGTTCACCTCAAGTTCGGGCCGGATGCGTCGAAGGTGGCGAAATCCACCATCTGACCGAGGATCTGCAGATAGGCGACCAGCGCATCCATCTCGCTGGGCTCTTTGATTGCCCGTTGCTCGAAACGCACGATCTTGGCCTTGGGGTAGCGCGTCAGAAGTTCACGAGCGGCGCGGCTATCGGGATCGATCTGCGCCTTCAGATCACGGTCTGCGCTGTCGATCATGGGGTCCGTGTAAGGCACCCCGACCATGCGCAAGGTTTGCAACTTCGCTTTGAGGTCATCGGTTCTGAGAGGCGTTGCCGCCAACCACGGATAGCCGGGCATGATGCTCTCGGGCACGAGTGCGCGCGGGTTTGTCAAATGGTCGCCGTGCCACTGATCGGAGTATTTGCCGCCGACGCGCGCGAGGTCGGGACCGGTGCGCTTCGAACCCCACTGGAACGGGTGGTCGTACATACTCTCGGCGGCGAGACTGTAATGGCCGTAGCGCTCGACCTCATCGCGGAGCGTGCGGATCATCTGACTATGGCAATTGTAGCACCCTTCGCGCACGTAGATGTCGCGGCCGGCCTGTTCAAGCGGTGTGTACGGTCGCATGCCGCGCACCCGCTCGATCGTACTGTCGACCCAGAACAGCGGCGCGATCTGCACAAGCCCGCCGATCGAGACGACGATCAGGATGCCGATCAGGAGGATCAGGGAGTTCTTCTCAAAAACGTCGTGGTTCATGGCCGTTGCCCTTACTCCGCAGGTTGAAGTCTGAGGGCCGGAGCTGCCGCGACACGTGGCTGGTCAGCCAGATCGACGGCTTCATCGCTACGGATCGTGCGCCAGACATTGTAGGCCATGATCAGTGAGCCGATGATGAAGAGGAGACCACCGATGGCGCGGATCACGTAGTAGGGCTTCATCGCTTCGACGGTTTCGATGAACGAGTACTGGAGGAAGCCGAGTTTGTCATAGGCGCGCCACATGAGCCCCTGCGTGATGCCCGAGACCCACATCGCCGTGATGTAGAGCAGGATGCCAATCGTCGCTGTCCAGAAGTGCCACTCGACGAGCTGCATCGAGTAGAGCCCTTGTCGGTTCCAGAGCCACGGCACGAGGCAGTAGATGGCGCCGAACGACACCATGGCGACCCAACCGAGCGCGCCGGAATGCACATGGCCGATGCCCCAGTCGGTGTAATGCGATAGTGAGTTGACCGCCTTGATCGACATGACGGGGCCCTCGAACGTCGCCATGCCGTAAAAGGCGACCGACACAACGAGTAGTCGCACGACAGGATCAGTGCGCAGTTTGTCCCAGGCGCCGGCGAGCGTCATGAGGCCATTGATCATGCCGCCCCAACTCGGCATCCACAGCATGATCGAGAATGTCATGCCGAGCGTCTGTGCCCAGTCCGGCAGCGCCGTGTAATGGAGATGGTGCGGGCCGGCCCAAATATAGAGGAAGATCAGCGTCCAGAAGTGCACGATGGACAGGCGGTAGGAGTAGACCGGTCGCTCAACGCGCTTCGGGATGAAATAGTACATGATGCCGAGGAAACCGGCGGTGAGGAAAAAGCCGACCGCGTTGTGGCCGTACCACCATTGCGTCATCGCATCCTGGACACCGGAGTAGACGATGTAGCTCTTCGAGCCGGTCCAGCTGACCGGTATGGCTGCGTTGTTGACCAGATGCAGCATCGCCACCGTGACGATGAAGGCGAGATAGAACCAGTTGGCCACGTAAATGTGCGGCTCGCGGCGCTTTGCCAGCGTGCCGAGGAAGACCAGCAGATAGGTGACCCAGACGAGCGTCAGCCAAAGGTCGGCGTACCACTCGGGTTCGGCGTATTCCTTGCCTTGGGTGATGCCAAGCAGATAGCCCGTGCCGGCGATGGCGATGAACAGCTGATAGCCCCAGATGACGAACCAAGGCGCCCAGCGACCGGCAAGTCGCGCGTGGCAGGTGCGCTGCACAACGTAGAACGACGTCGCCAGCAGCACGTTGCCGCCGAAGGCGAAGATGACGGCGGAGGTATGCAACGGACGCAGGCGTCCGAAGTTACTCCAAGGCAGATCAAGATTGAGTATTGGGAATGCAAGCTGCCACGCTAGGATGTCACCGACCAAAAAGCCGGCGATACCCCAGAAAATTGCGGCAATTGTTGCGACCTTTATCGGGCCGTCGACGTAGCCGGAGTCGGACTTCGCAGCGCCTTTACTGTATGTCAGCACAAAGATGATGAACAACGCGCCGCCCAACGCGAACAGCAGACCATGAAACTTCATGGCCGGTTCGGCGCTCACAGTGAGCAGGGTCAGGCCGGTGGCAACGACAATCGCAGTACCGAACACCGCCAGCGCATCGCTCAACCGTTGTTGTTCTTCCGCATTCGACATGAGGCCCCCGCTGCAGGTTTTGGACACAACACGGCGGGCCAATCATCCGCACAGGTGATCCGTTGTCGCCATAGTGGGGAAAGTGGGGGGGCTTGCGTTGATCGAGATCAAGTTGGCGGTGGGTATCGACCTCGCTGAAACTCTGCCGTACCCAATAAATGGTTTGGACGTCCTACCACCCTGAGCGCCAATGGCCCGCACTCAACACTGCAAGACCCCGATTGTCCCGCATTGATGGCAGTCAATGTCGTGCGGCAGGGCGCGCCGCGGTCTGCGTGATCGGATTGATCTGTCGCAAGACTCCGCACGAAAACGTGCCGTCTTCTGATCGGAATGGAGGACAACATGACGAATACGAAACACGGCATCGGGATCGCTGCGGCGGCGGTCTTGCAATGTACCATCGGCCTACTGGCTTTGAGTGGTTCGACAAACCTGGCATTTAGTCAAACGGTGCCGCCATATCTCCCGACAGCGGATGCCGGACGTGCCATCGCATTGAAATTGTGCAGCGCATGTCACTTGACTCCTGAAGCGCCCGCCAGACCTGTCACGGTTGGGATTCCGAGCTTAGCGGCGCTCGCCAACAAGCCCGAGCAAACGCCGGAAGCGATTGCGCTCCGGCTTATCAACCCGCCGCATGCGATGCCTGACATGCAGCTGACGCGAGACGAAATTGGCGATGTCATTGCCTATCTGGCAACTCTTCGCACTTCGCCCGCTGCACCGCCGTGGCCTGCGCGCCCAACGCGGCCAACCGACGGCGAAGGCCCGAAGTATCCGCGACCGACCTGAGTCGAGCCTCGGGCGCGCGATCGTCAGGTTAAGCGCGCTATGCCCGGCCGCAGGTCTTGACGCCGAGCAGCGCGTACGCCGGACAATAACCGAACAGCGAAGTGACGAGCGGGATGAGTCCTATCCAGCCCCAGGGCGATGGCGCGACGGTCGGGATATACCCAAGCGCCCAAGCGACGAGAGCGACGCCGACGATAAGCCGCAGGCAGCGGTCTACGATTCCAATATTGACGGACATGAGTTGTCTCCCAGCATCAGCGCGGAACCGGGGCGGATCAAGCCATACCCCAATCGTACCGCTCACCCGTCAAAACTCGCGCACTTGCGGTTGGAGACCTTTGATATTGATCAATGATGCAGCGACTTGCGCACCGTAGGGATCAGGCATTCGTTAACGCTAAACCCTAGGGCGGAGACCACTATCATGTCCAATCCGCACGATTCTCAACTCCGGCTCGATCTCGATATCATCAGCCCGCTTCTCACTAACGCTGAGGCATGGACGCGGCAGATTACCCAGCTGAACGCGTCGATCCACCGCGAGTGGCTGCACTTCGTCGACAAGCGTCTCAAAGAGGACGCCGCCCTTGGGCAAAGTTTGGCTGCGTGCAAGGCACCGGACGATATCATGCGTGTATACACGTCATTCTATCACACAGCATTCGAGCACTATCAGAAAGAATTCTCGACACTTGCTCAACTTGGAGCGTCGCTCGCAACCGAGGCGATCGAAGAGGCCAAGTCTGACAGCTCGCTGATGGATCCCCAGTTGTCCGCTGCGGGTGGCACACCTGCATTGCACGCCTCCGAACGACGGCCCGACGTAAGTGCGCCTGCAACGAGCCACTGAACGCAAGTACCTTAAGCAGCCGTTCCACGCTCTCACCCCTGGGGCGCAGAGGACCTGCGTTCCGCCACCTCAAGGAGACTTCCATGGCTAGTAGCGACATCACCAAAGCGTCCGCCAAGCCGCAGATGCGCCAACCCGACATCTTCGGCGCCATGCGCGACGAAATGGACCGTGTTCTGGAGCGGTTCGAGAACGGGTGGCCGCACCTGCCAAGTCTGTTTTCGCGGTCGAATGGCCAGGACTGGATGGTCCCGCAACTCGACATCCACGACAACGGCAAGCAGCTGGCTATCGACGTCGATCTGCCCGGTGTCGACGAAAAAGATGTCACCGTCACCGTCGCGAACGGCATGTTGACCATCAAGGGCGAGAAGAAGAGCGAGCACGAGGAAAAAGGTGACAGCTTCTACGTCGCCGAGCGGGCCTACGGCGCTTTCGAGCGTTCATTGCGCCTCCCCGAAAGCATCGACGATGCCAAGCTTGAGGCGCGCTTCGACAAAGGCGTGCTCAAGATTCTGGCACAGAAGAAACCGGAAGCCGTAACGGCTGAACGCAAGATTGAGATCAAGAAGACCTGACCAGTCCCTCCCATCACAAATTCAGAGGAGAATAGATCATGAAGTCCGATGCCCAACTCAAACAAGATGTGACGGCCGAGTTGAAATGGGATGCTGAGATCGATGAAGCGAAAATCGGTGTGGCTGTGAGCAAAGGCGCGGTGACGCTAAGCGGGCATGTGCCGACGTACCTCCAAAAGCTGGTCGCCAAGCAAGCCGTTAAGCGCGTCTCCGGCGTGACGGCCGTGGTCGATCACATCGACGTCCTGCTCGAAAGCTTGCATCGGACCACCGATGAAGGCTTGGCAGAGCGGATTGCCAATGTTCTCAGGTGGAATGTGTCGACGTCCGGCTCAGGCATCAAAGCCGAGGTCAAGAATGGCATCGTAACATTGACGGGTGAAGTCGAGTGGCAGTACCAACGCGCCAACATCGTCACCAACATCGCTCATGTTGGCGGTGTCATTAACGTCGTGAACCTCATTACATTGAAGGCTCAGGCGCATGCTTCGGACATTCGCCAACGTATCAGTGATGCTCTGAAACGGCATGCCGATGTGGAAGCTGACAAGGTTTCCATTGCGGTGGCCAATGGGACCGTGACGCTGTCGGGCAGTGTCGAATCGCTTGAGGAAATGGATCGTGTCGAAGACGCGGTCTGGGCCGCTCCGGGCGTTACCAAGGTCATCGACAACCTGCGAGTTGGCGCCTGATCAGCCGTACACGGGCCGCGCGAACTTGAGGGCGTGACGGGGAAAAACCCTGTCCGCCTTATCATGTGACCTGATACAAATAGCGGGGTGTCCTCCAGTTGGCGAAACTGTTACGTTTCAACGCGTGAAGAATAATCGTTGGAAATGGTGCGCCGATCGGGAGTTGCCGTGTCTTCATCAGGACTGCCGGAAACGACCGAGTTGGTGCAACTTGCGCTTCATGCCGGGAAAATAGGCTGCTGGGGTTGGCGAGCAGACACCGGTGTTGTGTCTTGGGACGGCAATGCTGCGAATACGCTGGGCGTCTGGCCGGCGGCGCCGACGGTCGAATCTTTTAGCGCCGCGGTGCACCCAGACGATTACGCGGCATGGCAAGACGCGTGGCGCAAGACACTGGAGCCCGGCGGCGACGGGCTATTCGACCTTGAGTTTCGATTGATCCGCCCTTGTGACGGCGGTCTTCGCTGGATCGCGGCAATCGGGCGGGCGGAATTTCGCGAGGACAAGGCGGTCCGCATCGTTGGCGTCATGCGCGATGTGACGGAGCGGCGCACGGCGTCGCTGGCACACGAAGAGGCAGCCTCGCTGCTTGCCGGAATTGTGTCGATCGCCGCCGACGCAATCATTTCGATCGATGAACATCAGTTGATCACGATGTTCAATGACGGTGCCGAAGTTATTTTCGGCTACGAGCGGGAAGAGGTCATCGGCAAGCCGTTGACGGTTCTCATGCCACAGCACTTCCAGGCGGCTCACAGCGATCACGTCCGCACCTTTGCCACCGCTGAGGTGCAAGCGCGCCGGATGGGCGAGCGCGGCGAGATCCTTGGTCGACGTAAATCGGGCGAGGCATTTGCGGCCGAGGCGTCGATCTCCAGGGTGCAGGTTGGCGGTCGGCGAATCTATACGGCCGTGCTCCGCGACATATCTGAGCGCAAGCAATCGCAGGCGTTGCTGGAACAGCGTGTCGCCGATGCGACGCGCAACCTCCGCCTCGAAATGGCGCGACGCGAGGAGGCGCAGGCGCAGCTCGTCCGCACGCAACGCATGGAGGCATTCGGGCAACTCACGGGTGGTATCGCGCACGACTTCAACAACCTGCTGACGGTCATCATCGGTAATCTGGAGTTGCTCGAAATGCGACTTCAAGACGAGAAATCGCGCACGCTCCTACAACGCGCTTACGATGCTGCGGGCATGGGATCGCGACTGACGGCGCGCCTGCTCACCTTTGCGCGCCGGCGCGCGTTGGTCGCAGCGCCGTTGAATCTGAACGAGATCGTCATCGGTATGGCCGAGATTCTGGAGCGCTCGCTCGGAGAGCAAATTACGCTGGCGACCAGCCTCGAAGCGGCGCCGTGGACGGTCATTGCCGATGCGAGCGAGGTCGAGAACGCCATCCTCAACCTCGCCATAAACGCGCGCGACGCAATGCCTGGCGGCGGCAAGCTGATTATCGAGACGGCGAATATGATCATTGACGCAGATCGTATTGATGCTGGCGTTTTAGTTTCAGCTGGCCGTTACGTTCGCCTGTCTGTCTCTGATACGGGATGCGGTATGTCGGAGGACGTGTTGCGCCACGCTTTCGAGCCGTTCTTCACCACCAAAGAAATAGGCAAAGGAACGGGTCTTGGGCTCAGCAGCGTTTACGGCTTCGTCCAGCAGGCGCGTGGAGCAGTAGCGCTCTACAGCGAGATTGGCCTTGGCACGACCGTCAATATTTATCTGCCGCAGGCAGAGCGGGGTAACGGAGCTACGGCTGACAGCCGAGAAAGCGACACCAAGCCTCGCGCGAACGGCGAACGCATCCTCCTGGTCGAAGATAACGCGGAAGTGCGCGAGGTCGTCAGGGGCCACCTCGAAACGCTCGGTTACGTCGTCTCATCTGCCGCCAACGGCCCGGAGGCACTCCAGGCTCTGGCCGAGCGGGATCGCATCGATCTGGTCCTGAGCGATGTCGTCATGGCCGGCGGCATGTCCGGCTTCGACGTGGCGCGTTGGGTACAGACCAATGCGCCCGGCCTCCGCGTGCTGCTCGCTTCCGGATATCCAGACGCCGTCTTGCGTTCGGAGGTACCAGGTCGGCCGCAGCCTGAGATTTTGAGAAAGCCGTTCAGCCGGTCCGAGCTGGCTCGAGCTCTCCGGCGCGCCCTCGATGCCGGTAACCCGGTTAGATCTTTTTAACTTCAATCGCAAACACGTACCCCACGCTGCGCACTGTCTTGATCATGCGTGGCGCGTCCGGTTCGGGCTCGATCTTGCGCCGGACGCGCACAATGAGGGCGTCGATCGATCGGTCAAACGGTGACCACTCATGGCCCTTGAGCAGATCCATGATGTTGTCGCGAGAGAGTACGCGGGCCGGCCGCCTGACGAATATCTCAAGCATGTTGAACTCAGCGGTCGTCAGATCGTGCGACACGCCTGTCAAGGATCTGAGTTCGCGCCGCGGCAGATCAAGAACCCATTCGCCGAAGGCGTAGCACTCACCACTCGTCGCAGGCGTCTGCCCTACGTCTGCCTCGGTCGGCGTGCTTTGATAGCGCCTCAAAACCGCCCGCACGCGCGCCAGCACTTCCCGCACGTGGAACGGCTTGCCGATGTAGTCGTCGGCGCCAAGCTCAAGCCCCACGACGCGGTCAATTGTGTCGTTCTTGCCGGTGATCATCACGATCGGCACGTTGCGCTTCTCACGTATTTTCTGGGCCAATTCCAGCCCGTTTTCGCCGCCTAGTTTCAGATCCAACGTGATCAGGTCCGGCGCGCCGGCCGCAAGATGAGCGGCCAATTCCTGCCCGTCGCGGGCCTCCGAAACTTGGAAACCTTCCAGCTCGAAACACTCACGGAGCAAAATCCGCACGGCGTCTTCGTCGTCGACAACCAGAATGTGCGGGGGATTGTCTGCGTTCGGCATGGGGCACGTCCTCTGCGATGCACTTCTTACACTCTCTCACAATCGATTACCAACTGATCACACAACCGGTACGCGCGGTCGTTAATCTCGGGTCATCGGAAAATAAGAACCACAACCGAACCGAGGACTGACCATGCTGGCAACCTCTCACCACACGACTGAAACGGCGCAACGGCGAAATCTGCCGGCGCTCCCTCCTCGCACCGATGACCTGACCAGCAGTCTGCCCGAAGGCAAGAGCCGCGTCGTCTCCGCCAAGGAGCATGTCTATCGCGAAGGTGACCCAGCCACCCACGTCTATTGTGTCGAAGCAGGCCACGTCTGCATTTACCGCGTCCTTCCTGACGGCCGCCGGCAGATCATTAACTTTGCTTACCCGGGAGATTTTATCGGCCTCGGTGCCCTCCGCGAACACGCAGCCAGCGCCCTGGCCGGCGCCAAGACACGGCTGAAGAGCTTCCCCGTCGCGGGTCTGCACGAAAGCGCTCGTCACGACACGACGCTCGGCCTCAGGCTCTATACCGCCGTTTCCGAACAACTCGCCGCCGCCCACGATCTGTTAATGACTGTCAGCCACCGCTCCGCCAGCGAGCGTTTGGCGGCCTTCCTCCTCGCGCTCTCGCGCCGCAATGGCCGCCGTGGCGAAAGCGAGTGCGAGATCGTCCTGCCCATGACACGCACCGACATCGCCGACTTCCTTGGCCTGACCATCGAGACAGTGAGCCGCACGTTTACAAAATTCCGTGTGGAGGGGCTTATTGATCTCGAACAATGCATTCTCGTTACAATCCGCGATCTTGAGGCACTGGGGATGGCTGCAGGGAGCGGTGTGCCGTCCGAACAGCAACTCAAGTTGGCGTCCTGATGATTTTCCGCCCCTGACGCCCATCACCGGCAGGCAACGAACCTGCTGCCATGCCTCTCGATCTTTCCCCCCGTCGCGAGACAGCGCAGCAGTTCGATGCCTTCCGGCCACGAAAACGGGTTTTCACCGATGAGCAGCGGTGTCGATCGCAACCGGGTGGCATTGGCCATGTTTGTGAGCAATCAGAGCCTTTGCTTGGCCTTGAGCGATCTCAACAGGGCCGGTCTTCCATCAGAGCAGATGGGCATCGCAGGCCGCGCAACTGCGATGGCTGCTCTTGTCGAGGCGTTCCACACGGGTTCGGCAAGAACATCGGGTGTTGAGCAATTGATCCGCGGGATCCAGCCTCTCCCGGTGATGGCCGGGCCGGAGCGTCTGCTGGCGTCGGACGGGCCGCTATGGCCGACGCTCAAATGCTTCGGGATGGCGCCTGATGACCCCCTTGTTGTGGCCCTATGGATGCCGCCACGGCTGCGTGACGAACTCTCCGCATATATCATCGACGGCGCCGCCCTCTTGGGGGTCCGTGCTGCGTCCATCGATCAGCACAAGACCTGCACGCAGACATTGCTGCAGCACAGCACCCATCGCGTTCACACGCATGAATTTTAGCATCAAGGCGTACCTCGATTTAGGAGTACGAAAATATGTCCTGCAAAACTATCCTCGTCTATCTCAACGACACCGCTCGCGCCGAGCGACTGCTCGCGGTCGCAACGGCGCTTTCTCGCGCGCACAATGCACATCTAGTCGGCCTTGCCGTTGTTCCGCCCTATGTCGTGACCCCGGCATTTGAAGCGGGCGGCGGATCCGTAGCTATCGACGACCATCGCATCGCCTATATGGCCGACATCGTCAAGCTGAAGGCCCTATTCGACGATAGCGGACGCCGTGAAGAAGTCAGTTGCGAATGGCAGGTGGCGGATGCCGAGTTTGGGACGGCGACCGCGCAAGTGCTCGATCACGCACACAGCGCGGACTTTGTCATCATGTCGCAAGATGACCACGACTGGCGCTATACGAGCTTTCTCGAAGACGCCGATAACATCGTGATGCAAGCAGGGCGGCCGGTCCTTGTGGTGCCAAACAAGGGGCGTGCCGTGATGCCACCGAAACGTGCCCTCATCGCCTGGAACCGACGTCGCGAGGCCACGCGTGCCGCCTTCGACGCCGTTCATCTGTTGCCGCATGGGGCCGATGTCACGGTTCTCTGGGTCGACACCTCATCCGATCCTGTCATGGCTGGCGAAGCGCCGGGGACAGATCTATGCACGACCCTCGCCCGTCATGGCTTCAAATGCGAAGCAGCCAGCGTCCATGCGCCGTATGGAGACGCCGCCGAAGCAATCCTGCACGAAGCGGCTTCGCGCGGTGCCGATCTCGTCGTCATGGGCGCCTATGGCCACACCCGTTTGCGCGAGTTCATCCTCGGCGGCGCAACGCGGGACATCCTTGCTCGGATGGATCGTCCCATCCTTATGTCGCACTGAACCGGAGCAGATCCAATGCCCCTCAAACGCATCCGCCTCGAACTCGCCCGCAATCCCGAATTTCCAAACGGGAGCAGCCATCACGGTTACGAGTTCATAGCCCCGCTCGACGACTGCGAGCATCTCGTTGCCGCCGAATGGGCCAAGGAGCGCGACCGTTGCAGCGTGAAACGTTTCTGGGCCGGTCAACCGAGTGAATTCGGAAAGCTCGTGCATCGTCGCGGCAGCGCTTGGGTTTTCGACTACAACCCGTCCGTCGAGAGCGACGACGAGCCGGGATTCAAGTTCGACAAACACCGCTTTGTGCCCGGCGAATACGTGTCCATCACCGAACACGACCACGTGCAACGCGCTTTCCGTGTTGTTTCTGTCGAGGACGTCGATTGATCGCAGTGTCTGTGCTGCCCGGTGACGACATGGAGAGAGTTGCCATGACCGATCCTCTATATATCACGGCCAAGCGAGAAGTCTCGGTGCTCAAGGGGTTCTACATTCACGCGTTGGTTTTTGCCTGCGTCATCTCAGGCATCATCGGCCTCAACATATTCCTGCTGCCGAACTCAGGCTGGTGGGTCCAGTGGCCGATGATGGGCATGAGTATCGGCCTCTTCCTACATGTGCTCGCCGTCTACATGCGTTTCCGACTCTTCGACCAGGACTGGGACGTGCGCAAGATCCAAGAACGCCTTGAGCGGAAGTGAAGACGTCGATTCGTCCTAGGCATGAAGGGATGCGCGAGGCCGACATGCCCGGGAGCCGTCATGATTCGCGCACTTGCTGTGGCTTGCGCTCTACGCGCCGCCGTCGTGGGCGACAGAACGCCAGGAGCCGCCGCGCCTGCACACTTGGCTTGCCTAGAGATCGACACCTGTGGAGGGTGACACTTGGCCTGGAGAATGGAGGCCTAGGTCATAAACTCATAAACGGGATTCCCAAACGGCGCGAACAGTGATTCATGATTCCAACTGAGGGAGGTTGGGATGGCACAGCTACGTCGCTACGAACTCAGCGATGCCGAGTGGGCAATCATCGATCCGCTGCT
>JANXWC010000101.1 GCA_025351355.1 Hyphomicrobiaceae bacterium | reverse complement strand
CGCGTAGCGGCCGGCGATGAACCCGTAAAGGATCATCATGCCTTTTGTATGGGTCGCACCGCCAAGCTTGGCCTCCCGCTCGATATCGATAATACGTCCCTGCCCCATGCGCACGCGAGCGGTGATACGGCTGGGACGACCGAACATGAAATTGCCGACCTGCATAACCGCGAGGCCGTTGATTTGGCCGACCTTGGCCCCGCCGGTATCGACGAGCACAACGCCTCGTTCCACGGTTTCCTGGGCACGGTCCTTGATTCTGTCTGCACGTTGGATCTGGGCATCAACCGCCTGTTGCACGTCGTCGTGACCGATGAGGTCGTGGCCGGCTTTCTTGGCCCAATAGTCCGCCTCACGCACGAGGTCCGAGATATAACCGATCTCCACCGACAGCTTCTCGCGATCATCGGCCAGCCGCGCGCCCTCTTCGATGATGCGTGCCACTCCCGACGCGTCGGCGTGCTTGAGCTTGTGTGCGGTGACGATCGAGGCGACGATACCGGCGTAGGCGAGATCGTTGGCTGGCGAGCGCGCGATGGCGTCGTCGAAATCGGCCTGCACTTTGAACAGGCCGAGAAAATCGGGATCGTGCTGGGCGAGCAGATAGTAGATCTCCCGCTCGCCGGTTAAAATCACCTTGACGTCAAGCGGGATCGGTTGCGGGTCGAGTGTCTGCGGTACGACGCCGAACCCGGATGTCTCGGCTGGCGGCTCGATGCGGATCTCGGAGGCCTTAAGCGCACGTTTCAGTGCTTCATAGGCAAATGGGGATTGTAGCAGCCGCCGCGCATCCACCAACAGATAACCGCCGTTGGCCTTGTGCAACGCCCCAGGTTTCATCAGCAGAAAGTCGGTCATCAGAGCGCCGCCTTGCGCGACATGCTCGATCCGTCCGATCAGATTGCCGTAGACCGGATTGATTTCCTCCACGACGGGCGCCCCCATCGTCGCGCCACCGCCGTCTGGGGCAGTCTGCGCCACCATCACATTGACCATATAGCGGCGAAAACGGGGATCGCGGAGGGCGTCGGCAGGTTCGCGGATGGGTGCTGCTTCGCCGTCACCGCTCGGCAGGAAGACGGCGATGTTGCGCACCAGATCCTCACCGGCGTCATTGAGGTGGCCGATGACGGCCGGTACGTCGGCGAAGGCTGCGGCGACATCTTCGAGCGCCGCCGTGACAGCCACTCTCGCGAGTTCCTCGTTAAGCTCAGAAACTTTGGCGCGGCGCTCTTTTTCCGATTTCGGCAAACGCTCGAGAAGTTTGCTCAACTCTTGTTCGAGGGCTGCGATTTGTGCCTGTTTTTCGCTTCGCATCACATCGGGCAGCGCATTGAACGTCTCGGGTTTGACGACCTTGCCCTCATGCATCGGTGCCAGTGCGAAGCCTTGCGGCGTGCGGAGAATGGCAATGTTCTGCGCCGCGGCCTTCTTGTTGAGCGCTTCCAACGCCTGTTCCTGCCCGGCTTGGAAGCCGGCATCTATGGCTCGGCGGCGGGTCTGGTAATCCTCGCCCTCGAACAGCGCTGGAACGATGCCGCGCAACTCCTCAATCGCATCGATCATCGCGCGCGCCAGTACGCGGGCACGACCGGCCGGCAGCTTTACCGTGCGAGGCTGACTTGGTTCTTGGAAATTGTAGACATAAACCCAATCGTCAGGCGCGGGACTTTGAGCGGCCTTGGCGTCGAGTTGCGTTTTCAGCGCTGTGCGCTTGCCAGATGCAGGCGGACCCAGCACGAAGATGTTATAGTCCATCGCCCGCATTTCGGTGCCGAATTCTATGGCCGCCAACGCGCGTTCTTGCCCGATCAAACCACGTATCGGGGAAATATCTGCCGTCGACTTGAAGCCGAGCGAGGCGGGGTCCACCGTCCGCCGCAATTCAGAGGCCGGCAGCGGCGCCTGACTACTGGCGGCGGCTGATCCCGCGTCGCCAAGAAGCTTTTGCGTCCACTTTGACGCACTGCCGCCAGCTGGCACGACTTCAACGCCGGCGTCGCCTGATTTACCTTTTTGGCCGCGCCAGAATGCCATCGCCTAATGCTCCCCACATGCTCGAACCTGACATCAACGCCGCACACCAATGTGATTGTCATCTCTATGATCAACACCGGCGACGAAAAAGCGACGGGAAAACGGCAATCCGCCGATTTGCCACAATCTATCACCGGCAAAGTGGCATGACATACCACTTCGTTCCAACCGAGCCACAGGTATGACCGACCGACCGAACCAATGCTTCCCGCCGTCCGCACCGCTGGCGAATGGCGAGCCACAACTCCTCTCCGGACTGGCGGACGGGCGGCAGTCGTCGGCCGCGCTGGCTATCGCGCGCGGGGCGCGGCGCTGCTTGCTGGCGCACGGCCATGCGACGCTGACCGAAGTCACCCTGCCGAACGGCCGGCGCGCCGATCTGGCGACCGTCACAGAAGCGGGAGAGATTTGGATCGTGGAGATCAAATCGAGCCTTGCGGACTTCCGGAGCGACGGCAAGTGGCGGGAATACCGGGATTATTGTGACCGGTTGCTATTCGCGGTGGATCGCGGCTTTCCGGTCGACGTGTTGCCGGCCGACTGCGGTTTGGTCCTGGCGGACCGTTATGGCGGCGAGATCATTCGTGCTGCCCCCGAACACAAGCTGCCGCCAGCACGACGCAAGGTGCTGCTGCAGCGATTGGTCCGCGTCGCCGCCCTGCGCCTGCACGCGCTGGCCGATCCTGAGGTGGTGCTGAGCGAATAGCTGCCGAAAGCCGCCGGATCAAAGCTGTTCGATGCGGATCATTTGCGGGCGCTCGGCAACCTTGCCGTCGGCTTCGATGGCGTCGAGAGCCTTGCGGATTGCTTCTTCGGTGGTCTCGTGCGTGATGATCACGATCGTCGCCTGCGCGCCGACGGCACCGCGTGGACTGCGTTGCACCAGGCTTTCGAGCGACACGTCGCGCTCAGCCATGCGCTTGGTGATGGCGGCCATGACGCCGGGTCGGTCAAATGCCGTCAGGCGGATGTAATAGGCGCCCTGGTGCTGGCCGAGTTTGGCACGCTTGTAGGTTTTGAGGCGCGCCGTCGGCACGCCGAACGGATGCAGCACGAACCCCGCCGCCACGTCGACGATGTCGCTGGCGACCGCTGAGGCTGTCGCCTTGGCACCAGCGCCAGGACCAATGAGCAAGAGATTGCCTGAGAAGTCGCCATCGATCGCCACCGCGTTGGTGACGCCCGAGACCTGTGCGATGGCCGCCTCTTTCGGCACCATCGCCGGATGCACGCGCTGCTCGATGCCGCTGTCGGTCATCATAGCGACGCCGAGCAGTTTGATGCGATAGCCGAGGTCGTCGGCTGCTTCGATATCGGCTGACGTGATCGATTGGATGCCTTCAATGTGGATCTGGTCGAAGGCGACGCGCGTGTTGAAGGCCAATGCGGTGAGCAACGTCAACTTGTGCGCGGTGTCGAAGCCGCCGATGTCGAACGTTGGATCGGCTTCCGCGTAGCCCTTGGCCTGCGCCTCTTTCAGCACATCGGCGAACGAGGCCTTTTCCTGCTGCATCTTGGTCAGGATATAGTTGCAAGTGCCATTGAGAATGCCGTAGACGCGGCGCACCTGATTGCCCACCAGCGCCTCGCGCATCGTTTTGATGACGGGAATACCGCCGGCCACCGCCGCTTCGAAATTGAGCGCAACGCCGTTTTTTTCGGCCAACTTCGCCAACTCGACGCCATGCTTTGCGAGCAGCGCCTTGTTCGCTGTAACGACGTGTTTCTTGGCGCTGAGTGCCGCTTCGATCGCTTTTTTGGCAATATCCTCACCGCCGATGAGTTCGACAAACAGGTCGATGCGCGGATCGGTTGCCAGTTTCACGGGATCGTCGACCCAGCGCACATTGGCGAGTGAAACGCCGCGATCCTTGGTGCGGTTCTGTGCCGACACCGCCTCGACGTGCACGGGCCGCCCGAGCTGATCGCGCAGCCGGTCGCCATGGACTTCGAGCAAATGCAATAAGCCTGCTCCCACGGTGCCGAGACCGGCGATGCCGATCTTGAGCGGGACTGATTTGCCGTGGTCTGCCTTGGCGGCGCTCATTGCGTCGGCTGCTTGTTTTTCGTTTTTCACGAGAGGACCATTCTGAATTCGCAAACTGAAATTTAAATCGAAGTCTAGGCGACGCCTTCCGCCAAATGCTTCGGACGCACTCCGGCGACGACGATGAGGATCAGCAAGAGCGCAGTCGAAATGAGCCCGACACCGGTCATCATGCTCTCCACTGCGGCACCACCCTGCGGCATCACGACGACCACGAGGCCACCGCCTCAACGCAAAAATGTGTAATCGTATCCCTTGCCAAGCGTGGTGATACGGCCGGCGGTTGGATTGGGGAAGTGCACCGGCAGTACGACGGCGGGCGTATCAACGACGCTCTCGAAAAAACGATGCCGAGACGAGATCCCGGCGGCCGTGTCGGTGTCGAAGATCGTGTAGAGTTCCGGCACCCGTACTTGCAGCGCATGATGCATCAGGTCGCCAGTGACGATGGCGCGTTGTCCCTTAGAGTGGATATCGACACAACAGTGGCACGGACTATGACCCGGCGTCGGAATCAGCGTGAAGGTCTCATCGAGTGCATAGGTGTCGTCGACGAGCAGAGCTTGGCCGGCCTCCACGATCGGCAAGCAGTTATAGGTCCAGACATTGCCGGGAGGAGACTTGCCGGCCTTGGTAAGTGCTTCCCAGGCGGCGTACTCGCCCTTGTGGAAGATATATTTGGCGTTGGGGAAGGTCGGCACCCAGCGACCGTCGCGGAGCACGGTATTCCAGCCGCAGTGATCGATATGCAGATGGGTGCAAAATACGTGCGTGATGGCCTCGAACGACAGGCCGGCTTTCTTGAAATTGTCCAGCCACGGCTGTTTGTCGAAATCCATCGGCGCGGGATAGCCCTTGTGATCGCCCGTGCACGTATCAACGAGCACTGTATGACGTGGCGTGCGTACGACGAAGGTCTGGTAGGTGATGACCATTTGGCCAGTGACGGGATCGAAGACTTCCGGCGCCAGCGTCTTCAGGTGCTCTGCACCGATCGCCGGGTCATAGGCCGGGAACATCGCTTGTGGCGTCCGCCACGGACCGTCGCGCTCGATGATGGAAGTTATTGTGACATCGCCAATAATGAGAGTGCGCATGGGTCGGCCTGGGTTGCGTGGACATGGAGCAACCATTGTACGGCGCATCGAGCCGGCGGCCTAGAGCATATTAGCGCGAAGTACTGAATGATGAAGTCATCCACATTCGCGTTCCCTGCCTCATGCACAAATGGTCTGCAAAACAAACCATTTTTTCATTTAATGATCAGTACAGATAGGGGCAGACCCGCGCGTCGCCATTGCGATCGATGTAGGTGCCGCTGCCGCGATCGAATGAGCGGAAGTCGCGCGAGCATGCACGCACGGCCGAGGCGCTGGCGCGATTTTCAGCGATCGCCGCCGCAACTATGGCGCTGCCGACGATGACGCCACCGACGATGGCGGCCCCGCCACCCCAATAGCGCGGCCCGCCATAGTAATAGCCGCGACCGCCCCAGCCACCACGTCGCCATTGCACTGACGTCAAATCATTTGGGTGTTGCGGGGACGCGACGGCAATGTGCGGGACTGCGAGAGTAGCGGCGCTAGCCGACGAATGAGCGCCGAGCAGCGGTGCCGCGAGCAGCGCGGCTGCAAAGACCACATTCGATAGGGACATTCTCATTCTCCAAGATCACGCAGGATCACGCCAGATGCCGAACGAACAAATTCAACGACCGAAATCAGGAAATCCGTCGGCAACATCGCGTTTTTCGGCGATTTAGCCGGGGGCGTCGGAAACGCCCCCGGCCAAAACGGGCGCAAGCGCAATTATTGCTGTGACATTCCGTGTCCGTCATGGCCGGCCCAGCGGCGGCCTTGCATGTGTCGGCCACCTTCAAGGTCAGCGAGCAACGGTCCGGCGACGGCTTTCTGGCTCTCCGATAAAGACTCGTAGAATGGCCGGAATGCGACGGCGAAAGCCTTTGAACCCTCGGCGCGCTTGGCCGTTTGTGCGCTCATGCGGTCCAATCGATCCGCCAACGACGGGGCTCCACTACCGTTCGCCGGATTGGCCACCCGGTCCTGCATCGCCTGCATACGTTGTGCCTGCCGCGCACGGATGAGATCCTCGACGGGCGACCATAACTTCAATTGCGCATCGGTCATCTTCAGCGTTGCTCTCACCATGGCCATGCGCCCGTCCTGCATACGCTGCAGCGAGTCGGCTGAAAGCCGCGGTCTTTGAGGCGTCGCTGTGCTTCTTTCAGGAGTCGACGTTGCCGGTTTATCGGCTGTTTGTGCCTGCGCCACCGAAACAAGCGTGGCGGCGGCAAATAGCGCCGGGACAATAAGTGTTACGCGCATTTT
Organism: Hyphomicrobiaceae bacterium; assembly: GCA_025351355.1. Lineage (GTDB taxonomy): Bacteria > Pseudomonadota > Alphaproteobacteria > Rhizobiales > Hyphomicrobiaceae > JABFRJ01. The sequence goes on along the minus strand of JANXWC010000101.1, from coordinate 15,873 downwards.
CATTTCATCTCTCCGTGTGTGATTGCCGAAGCGGCTACTGATGCATCGACTAACGGCGAGCGAAATCAGCTTCCGTCGCCGTTGCGGCAGACATCCGCTGACGTTACGAAGAATTCACGCGCACCCGATCCGGAACGAGGGTGGCTACCATTCGGCTCATGCTTAACGAGGAAAATGTCCCATGCCAACTCGAACTGATGTGATCGCCGTGCGCAAGTTGACGCCGCGCGACAAGCTCGCTTGGTTACCTATGTTTAAGGGCTACATAGAGTTTTACAAAAGTTCGATTGCCGACGACGTCATCGAGGAAACCTGGTTGCGATTGCTGTCAGGCGCCGAAGGCTTACATGTCGGGCTGGTGGCGGTCGATGGCCGCGATACGCCGATCGGCCTCGCGCATGTGCTGTTTCACCGCTCGACGTGGTCAAAAACCTGGTATTGCTATCTGGAAGATTTGTTTGTGGATCCGGAAATTCGCGCGCAAGGCATCGGAAGGCAATTGATCGAAGCGGTGTATCGCGAAGCCGATGCGCGAGGCGCCACACGCACCTATTGGACGACGCAGGAATCCAACTATCGCGCCCGCGGCCTCTACGATCAGATGGCGACCAAATCGGCTTTCGTGCAATATCGACGTTAAGTAAATTCGACATCAAAAACGAATTTGCCGCTGATTCCTACGATGGCCGACTCATGCTATGCGACTGCTTCAGTAGTTGCGCGTTGTACCGGAATCAGCGGGAAAATTGATGCGAACCGACTACAATTGCGTATTTATGCGCTACAGCGGCCGACGGACTTTCGTTGTGGTGACCATGCTGGCTCTGGGCATTGGCGCGGCACCGGCTGCGGCAGTCACACCGGAAGCGATCGTGGCTTGCCAGGCCGTCAGCGATACAGATGTGATAGCGCTCGGCGAGCGCTACATTGCCAAACTTCAGTCGCGCCATCCCGATCAGTTGACGCGCTTGTTTGCAAGCGACGGCGCAATGCAGGGATTCGCATCGCCCGTTGTGCGCACGGACTACAAAAGTGTTCGCGAGTACTTTCTCTATTTTCTGCAATTCGAACCACAGTTAAAATTCGAAGATAGGCTCATCGAAATCGGCTGCAACTACGTGATCGATCAAGGCAACTACACTTGGTCTCTGAAAGCGAAGGGGGCAGCGTTGGCGGAAGACGTCCCGGCACGCTTCAGGTTCATCTACGAATATTCGAACGGCGACTGGCGCATTGCAGAACACATCGAAGAATTGACAGCAGCCAATACGGACGAGACGCGTTACGCCGTCGCTGATCCGCAGACGCCCCGTATTCCCGCGATTTCGGCCGCAGTTCCTGCAGTTGCTGGATTCGTGAAGCGTGCAACGGAGGTCCCTAGCGCTGACAAGGTCGAGGTGAGTAAACCTGCCAAGACTGTCGGGCAGGTGCTTGCGCCACCGGTAAAACTCGGCGGCAAGCAGGACACCCGCCCTGCGCAGAACAAGCAAACAGTTACCAAGATTCAAACACCGCCGCCCAGCGCGTCGCAAGCAACTTCCTGGCAGGATGGCATCTACACGCGTGACTGACGGCGGTATTATTTTTTTCGATCGGGATAACTGCGGGCCATGCCGTCCCTCACATCGTTCTGGATGCCATATTGGGGAAACGGATAGCGTAAGCCGTTCTTGGCCAGCGCTTCCATGCCAGTTATGGCCTTTGCGATATATTCCGGCGGCAACGCCATGAGCATCTCATCGTCGAGGACGCCGCCATAACGACGCTCGGCGAAGCACGGAATAGACAACGACGGTTCACGCGTCACCAGCGCCCGGCCCCAGCTGTCGGCGCACGCCGTTTCCCCGACGACACTCCAGTCGAAACGTTTGTAGCCGACATACTGCAGCCCGTTGATGAAGTAGATCATCGCCCCTGGTGTGGCGTAGAACAGTGTGATATCCGGTGCTTCGAGGCGTCCTGTCGCCAGCGGACCAACGGCAAGCGCTTCGTATTGGCCGTCGGGCACGCAATTCAACGCCGCTTGCCGCGCACCCGCATCTTCAAGCGTGCCGTGCCAGACGCCAACTGTATGCTTGCCCGATCGCCAGGCTTCGGTTTTCGCATTGCCTAGACCAACGACGGCACGGCACTGGTCGCCGACCAGATTTTCGGCCGTGATGCCGACCGTCCAGCCGAGACGAGCGGCTTGCGCCACTATCTGGTCCAGCGTGTGGACCGAAGCGGGCCGCCGGATCTTCGGAATTGCTTCCATGTCGGCCGCATGCGTGAACAACTTCATGCCGAACGGCTGCGAGCGGAGTTTCAGCAGGCGTTCGAGATCAGCGGCGAGGCGCGGCAGCGAAGGGGTGGCGGAATGGTTTTGATTTTCGGACATGGAATCCCTCGTGGACTGAAGCGCAACTTGGCACGAACTCCCCGTCCATCGACGGAATTGGTCGCGCCATCATTCTACACATTGCTTGCCAACGCAAAATACTCGTGGACGCCACCCGCAACCAAATCGACTGGTCAGTCCCATAGCGGCGCGCCGGCGGGTTCGACGATCCGGCTGCCTGGCCGGGTGAGATGCGATAGACGGGTCATCTCGTCGGCAGAAAGCGTGAAATCGAACACCTTGAAATTTTCACGGATGCGTGTGGGCGTTGCCGACTTCGGAATGGCGACGACGCCGGGCTGTTGCAGATGCCAGCGCAGCACGATTTGTGCAGCCGACTTGCCGCGCGCCTTGGCGATTTCCACGACGGTCGGCTCGGTCAAAACGCCGCCGGTGTCGCCGCGTCCGAGCGGACAATAGGCCGCGATCGCCATTCCTGCTCTCCGGGTCGCCGCGATGATTTTGGTCTGGTCGAGGTGGGGATGATACTCTACCTGATTGCACACGAGCGGTTCGGTCGCCGCCCGCAACACCTGCGCCAGGAGCGCCGTGGGGTGATTGGATACACCAATGTGGCGCGCAAGGCCACGCCGCTTGGCATCGCACAACGCTTTGACGGACTGCTCGACAGGGATTGTCGCGTTTGGCCAATGGATCAACAGCAAGTCCACGCAGGATACGCCCAGCGCCTTGAGGCTTTTTTCCGCAGAACGCTGCAGATCGCCCTCGCCGATATTGTCGCGCCAGACTTTGGTGGTGAGGAAAATCTGCTCGGGCGGAACTTTCGACAGGCGCAATCCCTGGCCGACCTCAACCTCGTTGCCATACATCGCTGCGGTATCGATGTGCCGGTAACCGGCTTCCAAAGCAGTTGTAACCGCGATTGTGCAGGTCTCATCTTTGAGCGGCCAAGTGCCGAGACCGATGGCCGGAATGGAAGCGCCTTGTGCGATCACGTTGGGACATGCAGACATGGAGAACCGGGCCGTTGCGGTGAGTGCCTATGCAGAAAGGTCCACCAATTCGCCCCACATGTCGAGGCCGACTATCAGGCCGACTATCAGCGCCCTTTGACCGCGGCGACCTGCTTGCGGCCGCCACGTCCAGGAACGACGCGGGCAACTGCCAGGGATTGCCAGCGCCGGCAAGCCGGCAGCGCAAGATTGCAGCGCACCGTAACACGCGCAGTTTGCGTGCCTTTCGTCGTGCCCGGTCGTTGCAGTCTATCGCCAGCGGCCGTGCCTGCCATTGACGACGGGGCAATTTCGAGATCACGCGCCGCGCGCGCTACGAGACCTTCAGCCGTCAATCCGTACATGAATGGGTTGGCATTGGCGACGGCAGGGCCAAGTATGGCAGTCACGCGTATTGTCGGCTGGGCGCGCAGGACGCGGGCGGCGCCTTGCGGGCCAAGCAGAAAGGCCAGTCGCAATCGCGGAAATGTGAACTCCAACCCATGCGACTTCAGGATCGCCGCGTTTTCCATCGTATAGGCCTCGGCTCCCCGTCGCGCGAAGCCACGATCGGTCCGCAGGGCAAGGATCTGCGCCGGTGTCATCCCCGCCGTTTCGGCGGTGAATACGCGACGGGCCAATTCCAACCATGTGCGTTCAATGAACTGATAAGGACCGACAGCCGTCGAGCGCGGATTGCGTGCGTCCAGCCGGCCACCCGATTCGGCCATCATCAGGCGGTCGAGGAAGTCTGCCATGCCGAGTGGGCCAGATCGGCTGCCGGGTATTGCCGCGGCAGGCAGTGGTGTTGCTGACGCCGGCGTGCCGTCGACCTCAGGTGGGGCGCCAGCTGCGGGTTGTCCGATTGCCAGGCAAGCCACCACAAAGCCAGCAGCGCCCAGCGCCAACGCCCGTCGAACGGTTGCCGTGATCACGTTTGATGCGTCGGCAATGGCGTTCAACATTCGGGGTTTCGCTCGTTGGCCAAATCAAATCAATCGTTTGATTCGTAACAACAAAATTTTCACCCGGCAACGCTTCTGCACCAGAGCCGAAAAAGCGCGCCTGTCAAACGGCATCACTGACCCTGCGGTGCCCGCGGTAATGGCGCCTGACCGCCGCCCGGGGTCTGAAGCTTGTCGAGAACGCCGCCGCGGGCCGGGGCGGCAGGACTATCGGTACCCGCCGGCGCACCTGGCGCGACCGGCGCAGCGGCCGGTGTTTCAAAGACCGAACGGTCCTGGTTAATGTGATTGGCCACCAGCGCCAAGGCAATCGACGTGGCGAAGAAGCCACCGGCGAGATAGGCGGTAAGCCTTGTCAGCGCATTTGCTGCCCCACGCCCCGACATGAAGCCGCCGCCGCCGATGCCCAGCGCACCGCCCTCGGACCGTTGCACCAACACCACCACGACAAGCGCGGCGGCGATCATGATATGAATGACGAGCAGGACAGCTTGCATGGACCGTTTTCTCTTGTGTTCGGACGCCCACGGGAGGCGTTTTTGCAGCGTCATACACCAGCGAGCGCGGCGAGACCAGAGGCGCGGCACCAAGGCCGGCCACCAACCATCGGGACACCCCAAGTAAGTCAGCGCTGCATGACGCCACAAGCAGCCTATCTGGGGCCAACAGTCCCGTTGCATCGCCGTCACGGCTAGGCTACCAGCAACAACACTCCTCCGATAGCGCAATGGAGCGCGGCAATGGCACTCATTCTTCCCGGTTCGCCGGCCTACGACAAGCCCGGCGAGGCGGCGGCATCTGCTGGCAGCACCAGCCTGATCAAGCCCAACGACCGGGGCTTTACAGATTTGTCAGACCAATTGGCCGACAAGGGCTTCCTGGTCACCACAACCGACGACCTTATTAATTGGGCCCGCACGGGTTCGCTGATGTGGATGACGTTTGGCCTCGCGTGCTGTGCCGTCGAAATGATGCAGGCGTCCATGCCGCGCTACGATGTCGAGCGTTTCGGTTTCGCGCCGCGCGCCTCGCCGCGCCAATCCGACGTGATGATCGTCGCGGGCACGCTGACCAACAAGATGGCGCCGGCGCTGCGCAAGGTCTATGACCAGATGCCGGAACCGCGCTACGTCATCTCGATGGGCAGTTGCGCCAACGGCGGCGGCTACTATCACTATTCCTACGCCGTCGTACGCGGCTGCGACCGCATCGTGCCCGTCGACATCTACGTGCCCGGCTGCCCCCCCACCGCCGAAGCTCTGGTGTACGGCATCCTGCTGCTGCAAAAAAAGATCAGGCGCACGGGGACAATTGCGAGATAGGATTGCTGCATGAACACCTTCAGCAGAATCGATCCCGATACGTTTTTCAAGTTCGCGGCTGAGCATCCCGAGCAGCGCTACGAACTGGAAAGAGGCGTCATCGTGCAGCAAATGACCGGCGGGACTAAACGTCATGGGCTCGTTAAGTTGCAGTTGTGCATACTGCTGCGCGAACAACTCGATCAGACGAAATTTGCATTGATCCAAGAACGCGGCGTCAACGTCGGCGCATCGGCGCGCTATCCGGACATTGTCGTTGAGCCCGCCAGCGAACCCGGCGATAGTTTGGCAACCGCGCAACCCGCCCTGATTGTCGAAGTGTTATCGCCATCGACGAGTGCGACCGATCTCAATGCCAAGGTCTCAGAATATCTCTCGCTTCCCTCACTCGACGTCTACATTGTAGCCAGTCAAAGCGAGCCTGCGTTGCTGGTCTGGCAACGCTCAGTGGATGGTAACGTCCCCGCCACACCCGTCGAAATTGAGGGGCTGGACAAAAATCTCGACATCGAGGGGCGCCACTTCAAATTGAGGTTGAAGCTCGGTGACATTTATCGCGGCATCGTTTGACTACTTTCATCTGCCGAACATTTGGAAATTAACATGCTCGCACTTCCCGAACTCTCTACCCAAGTGGCCACTACCCTCGGCCCGCTGGCGACCGCCACCAAATCAGCCTACGGCGAACTCACCATTACCGTGCCGCGCGCTGATATTTTGACCGTGCTGACCAAGCTGCGCGACGATGCTGCGCTGCAGTTCGAACAGCTGATCGATCTGTGCGGCGTCGATTACCCCGCGCGGCCTGAGCGTTTCGATGTGGTCTATCACCTGCTCTCTCCGCGCAAGAACCTGCGCCTGCGCGTCAAGCTGAGCACGGATGAGGCCACCCCCGTCCCCACGGTCATTTCGATTTTTCCTGCCGCCAACTGGTACGAGCGCGAGGCCTACGACATGTACGGCATCCTGTTCGCCGACCACCCGGACCTCCGCCGCCTGCTCACCGACTACGGCTTCCAGGGCTTCCCGCTGCGCAAGGACTTCCCGCTCACCGGCCACGTCGAAGTCCGCTACGACGACGAGAAAAAACGCGTCGTCTACGAACCCGTACGCCTCACCCAGGAATTCCGCTCCTTCGACTTCGAAAGCCCCTGGGAAGGCGTCACGTACAATATCCCCGGCGACGAGAAGGCCCTGCCGCCAAAGGGGAATTAGGTATGGCGATTGATTGAAGGACATGGAGTTGGCTGATGAAATATGCTATTATTCTGATCGCAACAGCTTTTCCAAGCCTTTCGTTTGCGCAGCAAGCGCAAAACCAGCAAACACCCCAGGTCAAAGCCGCGAGTAAAAGCCAAATTTGTTCAGGCCAACGCTGCATCGACGTAATGGTCATTGACGCCCAGTGCCGGCAGGCTGTCGCCAAAGACATGCAAACCGTTGCTGCCCAGCAAACCCGGCGAGCCTGCGTCGTCGAGATGCTGGGTGGTCCAATTATGAAATTCTCGTCATCGACAAAATTCTAAGGCGCAGACCATGAACGTCCGCAGCTTCATCAAAGTCGACAAGGCGGCCTTCTATCGGTTCATCCAGACCGAGCCGGAGGGGCGCTACGAGTACGAGTGGGGGCGGATCGTGCAACAGCAGCAGGGCGGAACCAAAGGTCACGGACGCATAGCGGGTCAATTTCATTTCGAGATCAAACGCCGACTTGATCCGAAGGCCTGGGTGATCATTGAGGCGCGCGGTGTCGAAACTGCCGAAACAATCCGCTATCCAGACGTCGTGGTCGAGGCAGCTATGGGGCCGGAGGATAGTTCTTCGACACTGACCCCCGTGCTCATTGTAGAAGTGTTATCCCCGTCATCATCCGACCGCGATCTTTTTGTGAAACCGGCCGAATATCTCGCGCTCGCTTCACTTGAAGCCTATATCGTCGCCAGTCAAAGCGAGCCTGTGTGCAAAATCTGGGTGCGCGGCTTGGACCGTGAATTCGCTGACGAGCCGATGACACTGACCGGCCTCGACAAGACTATTGACATCCCCGGCCTTTCGCTGTCGATCCCGCTAGCAGATATCTATGGCGAGTTGTTCGGGACAGCCGCCGGGCACTAACGTAAAACGCTGTAACGCTCAAATTTCGGGGATAGATGGCACGCATTAATTCGCTCACGGTTTCGGCCACGATCGCCGCCCTCATCGCCTGCGCCACAGCCACTGCTGCCCTGGCGGAGCCGGCATTCGTGGGCACATGGTCGCAAATTAGGTTCGGCTGCTTGCGGACGCAAGACAAGGCCGGCGCGCCGCTGATCTTGACGGCGCGCAGCTATGACCAGAACGCCGGGCACTGCACCTTTCCTGTCCCCAAAGGTAATGGCCCCAGCTGGGTGCTGAACGCAAAATGCGCCATCGAAGGCGACAAACAGAACCACACCTTCATCGTGCAGACGACGGGCAACAAGCTGACGATCCGCGAAACCGGGGTTGCCAACAGAACTCTAGTTCGCTGTCCGACGCGGGCACGGTGATCCGCAACGCTCTACTTCCTACTCAGTGCAATTCATCCGCTTCGAATGCCGTAACCACTATTGTCATCCTACCCCTTGTGGGTAGGACCCATCGCGCAGCCTCTCAATAGTGAAATGGTGGCACTCTGGGTTCCAGGGACAAGCCCTGGAATGACAGTTGAGATCCTCACTACTCACGACCCCACACCGAGCACCCACCCCATGCCCGAAACTGAAATCCGTAATTTCACCATCAACTTCGGGCCGCAGCATCCGGCGGCGCACGGCGTGTTGCGCCTCGTGCTGGAATTGGACGGCGAAGTCGTCGAGCGCGTCGACCCGCACATCGGCCTGCTGCATCGCGGCACCGAGAAGCTGATCGAGCACAAGACGTACCTGCAGGCCATCGGCTATTTCGACCGCCTCGATTACGTCGCGCCGATGAACCAGGAACACGCCTTCTGCCTCGCCGCTGAAAAACTGCTCGGCATGACCATCCCCAAGCGCGCGCAGCTCATCCGCGTGCTCTATTCCGAGATCGGTCGCATCCTCTCGCACCTACTGAACGTCACCACGCAGGCCATGGACGTCGGCGCGCTCACCCCGCCGCTGTGGGGCTTTGAGGAACGCGAGAAGCTGATGGTGTTCTATGAGCGCGCGTCGGGATCGCGCATGCACGCGAAGTATTTCCGTATCGGCGGCGTGCATCAGGATCTGCCGGAGAAGCTTGTCGAAGACATCGCCGCCTGGGTGCCGCCGTTCCTCAAGGTGGTCGACGACATCGAAAGCCTGCTGTCAGAAAACCGCATCTTCAAGCAACGCAACGCCGACATCGGCGTCATCTCGCTGGACGACTGCATCAAGTGGGGCTTTTCCGGCGTCATGGTGCGCGGCTCGGGTGCCGCCTGGGACCTGCGCAAGAGCCAGCCCTATGAGTGCTACGACGAGATGGATTTCGACATCCCGATCGGCAAGAACGGCGATTGCTACGACCGCTATCACATCCGCGTCGAGGAGATGCGGCAGTCCGCGCGCATCATGGCGCAGTGCTGCGCGAAACTGATGTCACCCGAGGGTCGCGGGCCGATCAATTCGCCCGACAAGAAAGTGGTGCCCCCCAAGCGCAGCGAGATGAAGCGCTCCATGGAAGCGCTGATCCATCACTTCAAGCTCTATACCGAAGGCTTTCACGTGCCCGAGGGCGAAGTCTACGCCTGCGTCGAAGCGCCGAAGGGCGAGTTCGGTGTGTATTTGGTGGCCGATGGCTCCAACAAACCCTATCGCTGCAAGATCCGCGCCCCCGGCTTCCCACATTTGCAAGCCATGGACTTCATGAACCGCGGACATATGCTGGCCGACGTGAGCGCGATTTTGGGCAGCCTGGATATCGTGTTCGGGGAAATTGATAGGTAAGAGACTGATCGAATGTTATATGCAGATTGTGCCAATGATTTACTTCTTTCGTTAGCTGCAAATGAGGTATTGTATCCTCTGCAAAGAGAACGTCGAAAAAGAACAAAACTCCAAAGTGAACTTTGGTGTTTGCGAAAGTATCTTCGAGCATTGTCGCAGAACGGACACGTGGCCTTTCCGATCAAAGTAGAAAAGCAAGAAACCCCCGATTTTCTTGTATCGGGCGTCCGAACTTTCGGCATCGAGGTTAGCTTGGCAACCGACCCATGGGACCAAAAAGAATGGACGCGAGCGGAAGACAGTGAAAACGAGGAAGGAATACATTTCCAGGGAAAGCCGTCGCTCAATGGGCGACTTGATGGTATCAATGTCACACAAATCGCAACAGATTACATTGTTAGTTCGGTTGAAAAAAAATAGAAAATAAATTACTCGTCAGACGAAACACGACTTTTGATATTTTCTGACAGCAATGCGAATTTGTTCCTTAAAGTGGATCGATTGAAATCAGCGCTGGACGCAAGATTGGCCAACAAAATCGATCGCAAATACTTTGAGACTTTTTCAGAAGTGTCCATCTTGTTCAACAATGAATTGCTATACGACGTTTCAGGGCACTCTGAAATTTTACCGATCTTGAATTAGGCGGGAGTGGCCGCCCTCTGACCCGCCATTAGCACGGCCTGTGTTGACGCTCTGCCGGATCGAATGGGATCGGGTCTGATCAACCCGCTGGACAACAATCCTCTCAATGTATCGCATCACCCGACAACCACCACGAATGCATCAGTGGTGACTCTCGCTGCTCTGATCAAACTCCGCAGCGTACCTTTGGCAACCGGACGATGATTGGGCACAGACAATGTTGCGCGCTCTCCCGCTTTGACCATAATGATATGGTTACCGCGTTGGCGCGCGACTGACCAACCCAGTTTCTCAAATGCGCGCACGACTTCAGGCCCATTGAGAACCGGCAACAGCGGCGCCATGCTAAGCCACCACTTCAACCAGTTGCGTCTCGATCGTCAGCGCCATCCCCCGCGCTGCGCGCACTTCCAGGCACGCAGCGATGGCTTCCTTGACGTTGGTGGTTGCCTCCTCCCGGGTCTGACCCTGGCTGACGCAACCGGGGATCGCCGGACATTCAGCGATCCACACGCCATCCTCGTCGCGATCGAGAGTGATTGTAAATTGCATGTGCGCACCTCCTTCAGAGTTCATAGGCATCAAAACGTCACGACGCTGCGGATGCTTTCGCCTTTGTGCATCAGATCGAACGCGGTGTTGATCTGATCCAGCGGCATGACATGCGTGATCATCGGATCGATCGCAATCTTGCCGTCCATGTACCAGTCGACGATGCGCGGTACATCCGTGCGGCCGCGCGCGCCGCCGAATGCGGTGCCCTTCCAGGTGCGGCCCGTGACCAACTGAAACGGTCGCGTCTTGATCTCCATGCCGGCGCCGGCCACGCCGATGATGATGCTCTCGCCCCAGCCGCGATGGCAGGCCTCGAGGGCTGTGCGCATCACGTCCACATTGCCGGTGCAATCGAACGTGTAGTCGGCGCCGCCAATCTGATCATCACCGCGCCTGGTCATGGCCACGAGGTGGGCAACCAGATCTGCGCCAACCGTCTTGGGGTTGACGAAGTGCGTCATGCCGAACTTACGGCCCCACGCTTCCTTGCTCGCGTTGACGTCGACGCCGATGATCATGTCGGCGCCGACCAGCCGCAGACCCTGGATCACATTGAGGCCGATGCCGCCGAGACCGAACACGATGCCGGTGCAGCCTGGTCCGGCCTTGGCCGTGTTGACCACCGCGCCGACGCCGGTGGTGACGCCGCAGCCGATGTAGCAAACCTTTTCAAACGGCGCGTCGCGGCGGATTTTGGCTAAGGCGATTTCCGGCAACACGGTGTAGTTCGAGAATGTCGAGCACCCCATGTAGTGGTGGATCTTCTGCCCTTTATAGGAAAAGCGGCTGGTGCCGTCGGGCATGACGCCCTGTCCTTGCGTGGTGCGGATCGACGTGCACAGATTGGTTTTGCGCGACAGGCATGACGGGCAAGTCCGGCACTCCGGCGTATAAAGCGGAATGACGTGGTCGCCGACTGCCACGCTGGTGACGCCGGCACCGATCTCGGCGACGATGCCGGCGCCCTCATGGCCCATGATGGCGGGGAAGAGCCCCTCCGGGTCGGCGCCGGAAATGGTGAACTCGTCGGTGTGGCAGATCCCGGTGGCCTTGATCTCGACCAGCACTTCGCCGGGCTTTGGCCCCGCGAGATCGACCTCGACGATTTCGAGCGGCTTGGCTTTCTCGAAGGCGACGGCGGCTCTCGTTTTCATCACTGCGGCTCCCAGGCGTTAAGATCATTGCGCCGGCCAGCGTCACAACGAGACGACACTCGCCTTCCATGCCCGAAAAGGCTACCGCAGATCAATTGTTTCCCTTCGGACTGGCCGCGGTAAACAAAGCCTTCACCGTTTTCGGGAATGATGCCTGACCGAGCCTGTACCGCATCATTTCGTGTAGCGGCAGCAGGCGGGTCCAGGGGTAGAGCCAGTCCATGTCGCTCCAAAATCGCATTGCTGCGGCAACACGCAGGACATCCGTGGCCATCGCGGATGCGGTCGACGATGCTTCACGACGCTGGGCCAAGCGCAAAGCGGTCAGCAATGGCGGCCAGATCCTGTTCGATGGGATAACGACGCCTTACAGCTGCTTCGTGCGCGACGTCTCATCGACGGGAGCGCGGCTGGAAATGAGCAAGAACAAGTATAATCCCGACGCCGCCTCCGGGTTCGTGCCAACCTATTTCACGCTGATCATCCCGCTCGACCGCACCCGCGTCGAATGCCAATCGATGTGGCGTCGTGGCGCGTTCATGGGCGTTCGTTTCCTGGGCGCGGTCGAAGTCATGCCGGCGCCCTTCCGCTCGATCATGGCCCGCAAGAAGTAGTCGCGATAGCCGCAGCGCAACTCGCTGCCTCACCTATTGATGAGGCCTTGCAACTGCCGCGTCGCAGCCTCGATCCGCATCTTGAACAGCTGTGCGCCACGCGTCACCGAGGCCCGCCCCGGAGCGCCGCTCGCGCCAACCGATGCAAGATCAACTTGTGCCGCAGCCAGTTTCTCAAGAGCGACGCTGCCGGGTGCAATGCTCATCAGTTCGGCCGTATCGATCAGGCTGGCATGCTGTCCGATGCTCGCTGTTGTCTCGCCCTCGGCAACAAGGGCTGCGATCTGGGCGCGATCATCGTAATATTGGCCGAGCTGGTGCACGCGCACCCCCGACCAAACCCACGCCCGCGTCAGCTTCTCAGCCACCCGCGCCTGTCCCGGCTGACTAAGGCCGTGGTCGCCGATGAAGACGATGTTCTTGAAACCAGCGTGCTTGAGGCTCAGCGCGATATCTTCCAGCAGGCTCTCAAACACCACCTCCGACACGCCGATGGTTCCGGGAAACAGCATATTGGCGGTGGCCGGCGCAATGCCACCTTCAGGCACGAATGAAACAACCGGTGCCACCAGCGTCCGCCCAACTGCCAACGCGATGCGCTCCGCTGCGGCAGCGACGATGATGTCGTGCTTGCCGAGTGGCATGTGCGGGCCGTTCTGCTCGATGCCGCCGGTTGGTACGATCACCGTCGTGGCGCCCTGCTCGATTGCCGCGGCAATCTCGACCCAGGTCAGCGCGCGCATCTGCACGGACGCCGCGCGTTCCGCCGCGCCCACCGGCCCCGCCTCAAGCGGCAGCCATGCCAACATGCCCGTCAGTACGGCCAGCTGAAACCCACGCCGCATCGTCATGTCTCCAGAGCCGCGCGCACGAGCACCGCCAAGTCACGCAGCAGGGCTCAGCTTCGCAATCAAGCCTTAAGATTTTCTACTCTGCGGCAAACCCATGGGCGCGCGTGAGATGGTGCATGCCTCATCCGTCGGCACCCACGTGGTGTTGTTGAGGAACAGGTCGCAGCGCGTGATGACGATACCGTTCTGGGTCTGCATGCACACCCGTTCGCCCACCTGAAACTGCCGACCGCGATAGCGGCAGAGACACGGGATCGGCAAACCGGTGGCACCACTGACGACACCGTGAAACGGCGACGTGCGCCAGACCTCTTGCTGTTGAGCCGGCTGATCGGCCGCGGCGGGCCACGCGACAACGAGCACCGCCAAAGCCGCGCCAACAAATCCCACTGCACTGCCAAACCTTTGTGCCGTGATCGGTTGCATCCACAAAGGCTATTCCGACGGCCGATCGTGGACAAGACAATTTCATCAACGCCGGGCACTTGACGCAAAAACGGGACGAACCGTAGTTCATCCCGTTTCCCAATTTTGGACTACTCAGCAGAAGCCGGTCGACTATTCGCCAGCACCCGACGAGGTCACAGGCGACGAACGCCGCGCCTGCACCGGGCGAAGGAATTTTTTCGGCTTGGCCGTTTCGTCGGCAACGCTCGCCACTGCCGCACCAGTCGCAAACTTCTGCCAAGTGACTGTAACCTTGGTGCCCGTCCTGATACGGGGATAGAGATCGAGCACGTCCTGGTTGGTCATGCGGACGCAACCGCTGGAAGCGGAGGTGCCGATCGTCCACGGCGCATCGGTGCCGTGTATGCGATATTCACTTGAGCCGAGATACATGGCGCGCACGCCGAGCGGGTTCATAGGATGTCCGCCCGGCACCCACATCGGCAGGCGCGGGTTTTTAGCGCGCATGTGCGCGGTCGGCGTCCACGAAGGGTTCTCGCGCTTGTCGGTGACACTGGTCACGCCCTGCCAGCGGGCGTCTTCGCGGGGAATTGCGATCGGATAGCTGTTGGCGGTGCCGGCGCCGGTCACGTGGTAAATGCGGCGATCGCCAAAGCTGACAACCAACTCGCCGGGATGAAAGCTGGCGGGAAAACGAACCGACTGTTTGCCGGAACCCGTTGCGCCGGTCTCGCCGCCCCAATCGAAAAACAGCGACTGGGCTTGCGCTACGGGAGCCGTTGCGGCAACGACGCCAAAGCTCATGATCGCCACGACAGCTGTACGTATAGTCGACACCACACTGATCATCTCGAGCTCCATTTTTAGTCTTCTGCCGGGAGGTCGTTGCCTCCACCGGCTTAAAGCGACGTCACTCAGTTTCGGACAGTTATGGTCAATATTTACTTAGGAAACGTCAACAAGGGTGCTGGCGATTCCAACAGAGCGATGCTGTGCCACGCTTGGGATGGCAGATCAACGCAAGTGAGGGCACACGAAACCGGGAATAGGCGTTCCGATCGAGAACGCTGAGCGTTTGTGCGATTTTTGCAACGGTTTGCGCCGGGATTACCAATTCGTTAAGTACGTCTTTTGGTTGTTTTTTGAAAATCGACACGCATGCGCTATTGTCCGTATCGGAGGGTGTGATTGGATCTGCAGGACCGGAACCGCACACCAAATGGATACGACCCCTAATCTTGGCCTTCCCTACCTCGCTGCAGCCCAGTCGCAGAAGCATGTCACCCACAACGAGGCGCTGCGCGCGTTGGATGCGCTCGTACAGCTTTCGGTGACCAGCCGCGCAATGCCCGCTCCGCCTGCAACCGTCGCCGACGGCGACCGCTACATCGTTGCTGCCACCGCCAGCGGCGCTTGGAGCGGTCAGGCCCTGCACATCGCCGCTTGGCAGGATGGGGCCTGGAGCTTTTTCGTGCCTCGCAGCGGCTGGCTGGTTTATATCGCCGATGAAGCCAAGCTCGTCGTGTTCGACGGCGCCCAGTGGGCGCTGGCTGGTGGAGCTATTTCCAGCGTCAACCCGATAGCCCTCGTCGGCGTTAACGCCACTGCGGACGCCACCAACCGCCTGGCCGTGAAAAGCCCAGCCACGCTGCTCGACAACGTCGGCAATGGACACCAACTCAAAATCAACAAGGCTTCGCCAGCCGACACGGCCAGCTTGTTGCTTCAGGACGGTTATTCCGGCCGCGCGGAAATCGGTTTAGCCGGCGACGATAGCCTGCATATCAAGATCAGCGCCAACGGCACCACCTGGAAAGAAGCCGTCGTAGTCGACGCCGCCAGTGGCGTGGTCAGCTTTCCTTCTGGAGCCAATGGATTGCAAGGTGCGACCGGGCCCGCGGGCGCGGCCGGCGCAACTGGTGCAACTGGATTACAAGGGGCGACCGGACCGATCGGCCCTTCGGGGCCTTCAGGTATCACCGGACCTGCCGGTCCACAGGGGCTCACCGGACCTGCTGGTCCACAGGGGCTCACCGGACCTGCCGGTCCACAGGGGCCCACCGGACCTGCCGGTCCACAGGGGCCCACCGGACCTGCCGGTCCACAGGG
>JANXWC010000097.1 GCA_025351355.1 Hyphomicrobiaceae bacterium | reverse complement strand
GGGCGCCGAGCGTGTCGCCGCTGCACTCACGCTCGGACACACCTTTACGGTGCGGGCACCGAATCAGGAACCTGACCCGACTCTTGCGGCAGGCGCGCTGGACGTAAAGGATATCCTTCCCGATTGGAACGACGGGGAACGAGCGGCATTGTTGCGACGGGGACTGTTTGCACCGGCGACTTATGGGCGCGTCCGCTTCCATCATCGCGGCACGCAAGAATACTTGGCCGCGCAATGGTTAGACCAATTGTTGAAGGGCGGCGGTGATCGCCGATCGGTCATGGAGCTCTTGTTCACCTCACGGTACGGCACGGATACGGTAGTGCCGTCGCTGCGCGCCGAGGCTGCGTGGTTGGCACTCGGGCATGAAGATATCTGCACCGAGCTGGTCCGGCGTGAACCGGCGACGCTCATCCAGGCTGGCGACCCGGCATCGTTGCCTTTGAGCGTGCGGCGCGACCTGCTGTTGCGGTACGCCAGCCTGCATCAGAAGGGAGACATGAGCGATGATCGGCTCGACGGCCGAGCGCTCTGGCTCTTCAGCCATGGCGACCTGAGCGACGCCGTTACGATGGCTTGGAAAGCCAACGCGCGAGAAAACTTTCGCATCCACGCCTTGCGCATCGTACGTGACGGCAAGCTTGTGCGTTGTCAGCCCCTCTGGCGAGAGGTCCAGAAACAACCGGCGAACAAGGACCTGCGAGACTACCTGCGAGCGGTAGCGCTGGAGGCGGCGAAGGCCTGTTCCGACACGCAAGCGCTTGATGAGGCCGCGGCGAATTTGCTCGCAAACGCTGGATCGTTTGGCGAGGTTACCGCCACCCACATGGTCGAGGTGCTGTTTCCGCAGCATCTCACGGTTTCACAAGTGCTCGAGCTGGTCGCGGGCTGCAAGCCCGTGCCCGGAGACTCGGTCGGAGGCTTCGCGTATACGCTGGATAGGCTCTACTCCGCGTGCCAAAGTAAGGATGAAGGCATGGCCTTGCTCGGCGGCTTGGCTGATCTGGCGCTCGCACCGCCTTTCACGGACGGCCACTCCGGGCTATCGCACCGCCACCAGAGACTTGCCGAACATCTGGTGCCTTTGGCTATGCAGGCGCTTGACCAGACCGGAACCGCTCCGCCACGCCCCGAACTCGTTCGAGCGCTGATGGCCATCAAGCGTTGCGCCCGGTACCATCGGCACGACGACGAGGACAAGCTCGCCGAAAGCGTGCGCCGTCGTCCGCTGGTGAACCAGGCATTGCTGTGGGCCGACGTCGATGGTGCGACAGACCTGTCGTCGGAACGGCCGGGGCGTCCCGAGAGCGTTCATCAAATCCATCTTTATGGCGGCTCGCGGTGGGGATTCGGCATCGATGACCTGCCCTGGCTGATCAGCGACATCAAAACCACGCGGGTCTTGAGCGACCGGCGCATGGCGCTCCGCCTTGCCGTGGGGGTGCTCGTCGGGGCGGGAGAGTGGGAGAAAAGAAGGACTGAGCTGGCCGATGCAGTCAAAGTCCAAGCCGAGCTCGAACGCGAACTTGTCGAGCTGTCGACGCCGCCGTCGCCGAGCGCCGCCACGGAGCGCATGAAGATCCGGGAGGACGTTTATCAAAGGAAGCGACAAGCCCAGGAGGAGAAGGCGAAGGAATCCTGGCGAAATTACCGGACAGAGCTGCAGTGCGATTCCGCGCGCATCTCCGCCTCTGCACGGTTGGCGCCACCGGACCCAATCGGCTTCGGCGATCTACTGAACCTGACGCGATGGCTGTGCTCGCACACGGGGGAGGCGGCCGAAGAGAAAGCGGTCTTGGAGTGGCGCGCACTTGAAGCAGGGTTCGGCAGTACCGCGGTCGCCGAGGCCTATCGCAAAGGCATGATGCAGTTCTGGCGGGTGGTAGAGCCCCGCTGGCCAGAGCGGGCAGAGGGCGCACCGGTGACGATCTATTTCGTCACCGAGATCGCGCATGCCGGTGTACACCTCGAAGCCGCAGAAGATGCGGGTTGGGCAAAGAAGCTGGCTCCAGCTGAAGCTGCGAAGGCGACCGAGTTGGCCTGCCGGAGTGGCAAGAATCGTCCTGCGTGGCTCGATGACCTGGTCAAGGCACATCCGGCGATTGCCCTTCCGGCACTGAACAACGTGCTAACTGACGAATGGAGCGTTCGAAACGACGATCAGCGACAGTTCCTCTACGACTACGCGCATGCGAGCGACGAACTTCAAGCGGACGTTCGAAATCTGCTGATCGATATTGTGCTTGGCGAACAGGAGCCTGCGCCGCGTGCTGCGGAGCTAGGCGTTCGCATCATTCAGAAGAACAGGACGTGGGTGGACAAGGGGCGGCTCGCGAAGGTTGCCCACGCCCGTCTCGACGAAGCCGTGAAGTGCAGCGACCCCGAGTGTTTCGGGATCAACTTGGCTCTGCTGATTCTGGCCGATCCGAAGGCGGGCGTCGGACGACTGCGCGACTGGATCGCCGATGCACCGGGACAGGAGACAAGGCAGCGCGCCGTTTTGATGTTGGCGAAGCTGTTCGGGCGCGATCACGCACTGGTGCCTGCCGAGCTTGGTGCAATCGCCATCGAAGACCTCAACCAATTGGCACGGCTCGCGTACACCGAGGTCAGCCCATTGGACGACATCGAGCACGAAGGCACATTCACGCCTGGGCTTCGCGACGATGCGCAGGGCGCCCGCAACGCGATATTATCCGCAATTATCGAACGCCCAGGACCGGACGCTTATGCCGCGCTGATGGAAATCGGGGCATCTGGCATCGCCGGCATTCACCCAATCCGGTTCCGTGAACTGGCTCGTGGGAAGGTCGAACGAGACGCGGAAATAGTACCGTGGACGCCGGCGGAGGTCGTGGCCTTCGAGATGACCTCCATGCTGCCCATCAAGACCGCAGGAAACCTCTACGCGGTCGTACTGCGTGTGCTCGACGATGTTCGCTACGGCTTGACGCACGAAGATGTCTCGTCGCGCAAGCTGCTGCAGGCAGCGACACAGGAGGAGCAGGTGCAAGGCTGGCTCGCGGAACAGCTCAAGCTGCGCGCCCGCGACCGCTACTATGTGCATCGTGAGCCAGAGGTCGCTGACAAGAAGGAGCCAGACATTGTGACCTCGGCCGTCGCGATTTCGGTCGAGGCCGCTATCGAAATCAAAGACGCCAATAAGGGATGGACTGTGAGAGAGCTGGAAGATGCGTTGACGACGCAATTGGCCAAGCAGTATCTGCGTCCCGCCAATCGCCGCCACGGTGTCCTGGTGATCACCTTGCACGCGTCTCGCACATGGCGAGATCCCGTGGACAATTCATCGCTGAGCTTCGCGCAGGTGATTGAACGGTTGGCCGACTTAGCGAAGACTATCACCCGTAACTCGACCGGGCCGATCGAGGTCCGCGTCGTCGGTATCGACGCGACATCATAGTATTGCTTCGACACCGTGAGACCGGATATTGCCGCGTCGCCTTGCGCGGGGCGCCAATGCGCTATGCCACTTAATGAGATGTCTCGTTTACATCCGATCGCGCCCAGGCGCGCGGCGCGGTCGATGCAGTCAGTTCTGATTGGCAATGTCTCCTTATGGGATCGATCGTCGAGCGAGCCGGACCGGCGTTTGCTGACGGTCGCAATGGTGCTCAAGCATCCGTCGGCGGGCCGGCGGGCATGGCCACAATGAGACCTGCAACAACTTATCATAAAGCCAATAGTCGCCAGACGGCAGCAATTGCACGAAGATCCAACAAATAACCCCCTCGCTAGCTCTGGTGAGCATGCGAGGGGGCAGGCTAGTACTGTAGAAATGGCAAACTTGTGACTTTGCCATCCCCTGGCGAATTCCTAGACATCAAACCACGGAACAGCACAGTTTGATCTGCATCGGCTAGAACTTGAACTCTTCGACATTGGCCGGCGTCACAATCTTGGCCGGTCCGAGCACCACTTCGCCATCCTTGCCAACGGTGTATTCTCCCAGGCGTCCAGCAGTGAACTTCTCGCCTTCCTTGCCTGTGATCTTGCAGTTCGCAACCTGCTGGGCGACCTGATAGGTCAGGTAGCCAAGGTCAGTTACGTTCCACCAGATATCCTGCGCCTGGCCGGCGACAATGTACTTCTTCATGAAGGTCGCAGGCGCAAGACCCGTCAGCTTGACTTTGCCCAAGAGGTTGGCTTGTTCCAAGGCGCGTGCGGCGGCAGGTAGTCCGATTC